>CAYLTU010000288.1:0-7159 GCA_964386465.1 uncultured Rhodospirillaceae bacterium | reverse complement strand
TAGCGTGGCAGTTCGACGAAGTGACTTACGCCACGATACTCGAAACTACCACAAACTAGCGGTGCCAATAAAATATTAGACAACCCTCTGCGCCCGTCCTAGCCATCTCGGCTAGAGGGTACGGGAACGGATACGCAGAGGTTACGGGGTTACGGTACGGTACGGGGGTCTTTAAGACCCCGTACTACCGTATCCACCTCCACACACATTCTGTCGGTCCTATTGTTCAACGAACCACCGGTCGCCATGTTCGTTAACAAGGCCCTTTTTCTTCAGGGCAAAACGGATGTCGTAAAGGTCAGCTTCACGATTAGGATTTCGAGGATTGATAGGACGCGAGCCACGCGCTCAGGTGCGTACTGGTTTTATCTCTCGCTCCTTTAGCCAATTCCGGGCACCGTCTATAGAATAGATTGGGGACTTCCCGATAAGTACGTATGGCGGACCATCACCTTGTTCGCGCCACCGAGCTAACGTTCGTACTGATCGGTGTATCTGGGCAGCCAATTCTTCTGGATCGAGATACCCGTCCAATACGCTTGCATTTGATTGTTCGTGCTTCATTACAGCTCCTGTAGACGTTAAACGTGTTACGTTTAGTGGGGCTTAAAAAAAACTCAAGTGTAAGGGGTTAGCGTTTTCATGACGTTCATAACGATGTACGTCGTTTGGTCTTCGAGTTTCCGGATCATTGTATTACGGTCAACCCAAATTAGATTTATATGAAGTTTAAGCGGGTCAGAACTAGTGTTGGTTTTGCGTTCCATCATGATCCAACTCTCGTGTTTGCCATACAGTGCGTCTCGGTACCAATTCCTTGAGTTATCGCCATCCTTTTTGTCAAATAAATGCGACAAGCAAGCGCGAAACAACGAGGAATAAATTCCAATATCACCGATTGGAATGCCATACGCGGCTAACCTTGATATGAACGCTGCCGCAGGCTTTTCCGAGTGATCGTACAAACGTTGTCGACCGCGCCCTTGTCGGTTTGTTCCGCGCAAACAGTTCAGCAATCCCGCATCGGTCCATATTTGGATTTGCCTTTTCGTTGCACCGACTGAGTCACCGAATGCTTGCGCCATCAAGGGTTTGTGTTCTGCCATTTGATACATACTAAACATAAAACGTTTAGCGTTTAAAGAAATTTGTCACTAAAATTGGTCAAAACAAGACAATTGAAGAAATTTAGCGCGGCTATGGATGAATTTCCGGACACGTGGCGGACACAGCTAATAAGTGAGATCTGTGAATTAATGCTCAGTATTTAATAACTTATTGATTCTACGCTGATAAATTTGGCTGGGGATGGAGGATTCGAACCTCCAATACTTGATTCAGAGTCAAGCGTGATACCATTTCACCAATCCCCACCGTCCGCACCTGGGTGACGGGAAGGGGCGCTAAGTATCACACCGGATCGGGTTTGTGTAGCGTTTCGAGCGGTAGCGGTACGTTCCGCCCACCGGCGAGTTTGGCGTGTCTCCACGAATCGGATACTATTCATTCAAGTAAAAAAGAGGTGGCTGTTCCGTTAGTCGGTTGAGCCGCCTGATAAGGCAATGAACAGGCCGAGGAGTCGATGGTGGCGTACGTCAAACCGCGCTGGCGTCGTGATGTGGAAAGAAAAAATGGCGAAGGCAGCGGTCGCCATGCCTATACATTTGCCGCGATCGACCTCGGCACGAACAATTGCCGCCTGCTCGTCGCACGGCCTTCCGGTGATAATTTCCGTGTAATCGATGCGTTTTCCCGTATCGTCCGGCTGGGCGAAGGGATGCGGGATACTGGCGCGCTTACGGATGCGGCCATGTCGCGCACCGTTGACGCGCTGCGCGTCTGCGCCGCGAAGATGCGCCGCCGGCGCGTCGACCGGGCGCGGCTGGTTGCCACGGACGCCTGCCGCCGGGCGGCGAACGGCGCGGGTTTCCTGGATCGCGTCGCCGACGAGACGGGCTTGCACCTTGAGATCATATCACCCGAGGAGGAGGCCCGGTTGGCGCTGCGCGGCTGTGCGCCGCTTTTCGCGCCCGATAAGCGGCGCGCCCTGGTTTTCGATATCGGCGGCGGCAGCACGGAGGTTATGGTGCTGGACACGGCGGCGCCAGACGAATACGGCGAGTGCCCAACCCGGAATGGCGGATGGATGTCGATGCCGTTCGGCGTCGTCAGCTTGAGCGAACGCTATGGTGGCGACGACCTGTCGTTGGAAAGTTATGCCGAGATGATCGATGACGTCGACAAGCGCCTGGCGCCTTTTTGCAACAGCAACGGTATCGCCGGTTCCGCGCGAAACGGAGAATTGCAAATGCTAGGGGCGTCCGGCACGGTGACGACCTTGACGGGTGTCTATCTCGACCTGCCGCGCTACGACCGGGCTCTGGTCGATGGCACCTATCTGGGCTTCACGTCGATTCAACAGATCAGCGACCGTTTGCGCCGCATGCGTTGCGAGGAGCGGGCGACGCATCCCTGTATCGGCGCGGACCGCGCCGACCTGGTGGTGGCTGGTTGCGCAATTCTCGAAGCGATGTGCCGGCGCTGGCCCGTCGGGCAGCTGCGTGTCGCCGACCGGGGTCTGCGTGAGGGAATCCTGCTGGACCTGATGGTGGCGGCGGACCGGGAAAAGACGAGCCGTGCCAAGGCGTAGGAAGCCGGGCGGTAGCGTCTCGGTCAGCCGCGACAAGACCGTAAAGCTGAAACGGGGGCGGGGACGGAAGGTGTCGTCGCGACGTTGGCTTGAGCGGCAACTGAACGACCCTTATGTCGCCGAAGCGAAACGCCGCGGCTACCGGAGCCGCGCCGCCTTCAAGCTGATCGAACTCGACGACAAGTTCAAATTCATCCGCGGCGGCATGCGGGTCGCCGATCTCGGCGCGGCGCCCGGCGGCTGGACACAGGTCGCGCTCGAGCGGGTCGGTGATGCGGGCAGGGTGGTCGCCGTCGATTTGACGTCCATCGATCCGATCGGTGATGCCATTACGCTGACAGGTGACGTGCGTGACCGGGAAACCGAGCAAGATCTGATCGCCGCGCTGCGCGGGCACGCGGACCTCGTCCTCTCCGATATGGCGGCGTCCGCAACGGGCCATGCGGCGACGGACCATCTGCGTATTATCGGCCTCATCGAAGCCGCGCTCGACTTCGCCGACGTCGTCCTGGCGCCCGGCGGCACTTTCGTGGCGAAGGTGCTGCAAGGCGGCACGGAACGCGACCTGCTGACTCGGCTGAGGCGCGATTTCGCGAAGGTCTCGCACGCCAAACCGGATGCGAGCCGCAAGGAATCGGCGGAGATGTATGTGGTCGCGACCGGCTATCGGGGAGATCCGGATAGCAGAAATTCGTAAAAAATAGCAAGTTATCCCCAGGCGCGTGTCATATAGGGGTAAAAAACAGCGAAATTTATTAGGGCTGCTGCATTTCGTGCACTGAAATTGCCATTTACGTCTTGGCTTGCTGCATTTCGGCTGTATAATCGCCGAAACCGGATGGAGAGACGAAATGCGGATACGTGAGGCGCTGACATTTGACGATGTCCTTCTTGAACCCGCGAAATCCGCCGTCTTGCCCGCCGAAACAGACACCAGCACGCACCTGACAAGAAAGGTCAGGCTCGGCATTCCGCTCGTATCGTCGGCAATGGATACGGTAACGGAGGGACGTCTCGCGATCGCCATGGCGCAAGCCGGCGGCTTGGGCGTCATTCACAAAAACCTGTCGATCGACCGGCAGTCCGAGGAAGTCCGCAAGGTCAAGCGTTTCGAATCAGGCATGGTCGTCGATCCGATCACGATTACGCCGGACAAAACGCTGTCGGATGCGCTGGGCCTGATGGATCAGAATAAAATCTCCGGCATTCCAGTTGTCGCCAAGCGCAGCGGCAAGCTGGTCGGCATCCTGACCAACCGTGACGTGCGTTTCGCGAACGATCCGGACCAGCCGGTACGCGAACTGATGACCCGGCGAGCGCTTGTAACGGTCCGCGAAGGTGTCCAGCATGACGAGGCCAAACTGCTGCTGCACGAGAATCGCATCGAGAAACTGCTGGTTGTCGATGACGAGCGGCATTGTGTCGGGCTCATCACGGTAAAGGATATCGAGAAGGCGCTACGGTTCCCGAATGCCTGCAAGGACGAAAACGGCAGCTTGCGCGTGGCCGGCGCCGTCGGCGTCGGCGAAGACGGGCTGGAACGCGCGGCGGCACTGCTCGATGCCGGTTGCGACGTTATCGTCATCGATACCGCGCATGGTCATTCCACCGGTGTACTCCGGGCGGTCGACAACGTGAAGAAGCTGAGCAACTACGCGCAGGTCGTTGCCGGCAATATCGCGACCGCGGATGGCGCCAAAGCGCTCATCGATGCGGGCGCGGATGCGGTCAAGGTCGGTATCGGCCCGGGCTCGATCTGTACGACGCGGATTGTTGCGGGCGTCGGCGTGCCGCAGCTCACCGCCGTCATGGATGCCGTGGAAGTCGGCCGCAAGCACGACGTCCCGGTCATCGCCGACGGGGGCATAAAGTACTCCGGCGACCTGGCCAAGGCGATTGCGGCCGGCGCGAGCGGCGCCATGATCGGATCCCTGTTCGCAGGCACCGACGAGGCGCCGGGCGAAGTTCATCTCTACCAAGGCCGTTCCTACAAATCCTATCGCGGCATGGGATCGGTCGGCGCGATGGCGCGCGGTTCCGCGGACCGCTATTTCCAGCAGGAAGTGACGGATTCACTCAAACTCGTGCCGGAAGGCATCGAAGGCCAGGTCCCCTACAAGGGCCCCGTCGGCAATGTCATTCATCAGCTGGTCGGCGGTCTCCGCGCGGCGATGGGTTATACCGGCAACGCGACCTTGCCCGACATGCAAACGAAGTCCCGTTTCCTGCGCGTTACCGACTCCGGTCTCCGCGAAGGGCATGTCCACGATGTTACCGTGACGCGGGAGGCCCCGAACTACCGCGCGGCGCCATGACCGATATGCGAATACGCGTCGCGCGGCTTGGCGATGCCGCGGCAGTCGCGAAGGTCTATGTCGAGACCTGGCGCAGCGCTTATGCGGGCCTGGTGCCGAACAAAGTACTGACCGGCATGTCGGAAGCCCGGCAACGCCGACAATGGAAGGCGCAGATCGCAAGCGGCGATACGGTGATGGTCGCCGACCATCCGGATCGCGGGGTCGTCGGCGTCGGCAGCTGCGGCGTCTGCCGTGACTGGCGGTTTGCCGGCTCGGGCGAGATTTATACGCTCTACGTCACCCCCGATTGGCAGGATCAAGGCCATGGCCGCGACCTTTTGACGGCGATGTTGCGCGCCATGCGCAGCGCGGGATTCGACGGGGCGGTCCTGTGGGTCTTGGCTGGCAACCCCTCGCGCTTCTTTTACGAGGCGATGGGCGGCAGGCAGGTCGCGTCGCGGAGCGAGAAACTATGGGGTACGGAGCTCCCGGAGTTCGCCTATGAATGGCGTCCCCTGCCGCAACCGCTCCTGCTCGGCCGCTCTAAGACGGCGCATGGCGACGACACGATCCCTCACGGCGGCGGTTCATGACCGACCGCGTTCTGATAATCGATTTCGGCAGCCAGGTAACGCAGTTGATCGCGCGCCGCGTGCGCGAAAGTGGGGTCTACTGCGAAATCCATCCGTTCAACAGCGTGACGGCGTGCAGCATCGAGACCTTCGGGCCGCGCGGCGTGATCCTGTCGGGCGGGCCCGCGTCGGTCCATCACACCGATACGCCGCGCGCGCCGGACGGCTTGTTCGACATGGGATTGCCCGTGCTCGGAATCTGCTATGGCGAACAGGCCATGTGCGCGCAGCTCGGCGCCGAGGTTGAGCCGTCGAACGAACGTGAATTCGGCCGCGCCTTCGTCGAGGTGACCGACGACTGCGCGCTGTTCGACGGTGTCTGGTCGCCGGGTCAGAAACACCAGGTCTGGATGAGCCACGGAGACAAGATCGTTTCCGCTCCCGAAGGTTTCGACACGGTCGCCGTCTCGGACAGTTCTCCGTTCGCCGCGATCGCCAACGAGGACCGAAAATTCTACGGCGTGCAATTTCATCCGGAAGTCGTTCACACGCCGGACGGGGCCAGACTGTTGGGAAATTTCGTCCATAAGATCGCCGGGTGCGCGGGCGATTGGACGATGGCGAACTTCCGTCAGGACTCGATCGACGCGATCCGCCGCCAAGTCGGCGATGGAAACGTCATCTGCGGCCTTTCCGGCGGAGTCGATTCCTCTGTCGCTGCGGTTCTGATCCATCAGGCGATCGGCGATCAGCTGACCTGCATCTTCGTCGATCACGGCCTGCTGCGCATGGGCGAGGCCGAGCAGGTCGTCGAGACCTTCCGCGACCGGTTCAACATCAAGCTGGTGCATCGGGATGCGAGCGACCTGTTCATCGGCGAACTCGAGGGCAAGGACGACCCGGAGGAGAAGCGCAAGATCATCGGACGGCTGTTCATCGAAGTCTTCGAGGAGGAGGCGGAGAAGATCGGCGGCGCCGGTTTCCTGGCGCAAGGCACGCTCTATCCGGACGTGATCGAGAGCGTTTCCTTTACCGGCGGGCCCAGCGTCACCATCAAGTCGCACCACAATGTGGGCGGCTTACCCGAACGCATGGACATGAGCCTGGTCGAGCCGCTGCGCGAGCTCTTCAAGGACGAGGTGCGCGACCTTGGACGCGAGCTCGGCATTCCGGAAGACATCGTTGGACGGCACCCGTTTCCGGGGCCGGGACTGGCGATCCGCCTGCCGGGCGGAATCAGCCGCGAAAAGCTCGAAATCCTGCGTCAGGCAGACGCAATCTATATCGAGGAAATCCGCAACGCCGGACTGTACGACACGATCTGGCAGGCTTTCGCCGTGCTGCTGCCGGTGCGCACGGTCGGTGTGATGGGCGACGACCGCACCTACGACTTCGCCTGCGCTCTGCGCGCCGTGACGTCGACCGACGGCATGACGGCGGATTACTACCCCTTCGACCACGAATTCCTCGGCCGTACCGCCAACCGGATCATCAACGAGGTGCAGGGTATCAACCGTGTGACCTACGACATCACCTCGAAACCGCCCGGCACCATCGAGTGGGAGTAATCCGTATAAACAAATAGTCAATTAAAACAATGACTTAATAGTTTATATGGACATTCAAAGTAGATTCAAAGT
>CAYLTU010000287.1:0-7173 GCA_964386465.1 uncultured Rhodospirillaceae bacterium | reverse complement strand
CCGAAATTAGATCGCCAAAGAACATGGAGGTTCTTGGTTGGAGCTCGCCGGAGCAGGCCGGCATTTGCCTTAGCGACTTCTGCGTTCGCCGCCAATCATTTCGCCAATCCAGTTGTCAACGGCGGAGTAAAATCGGGCCAAATGGCGGCGTAGGGCTGGTCCATTTGGCATGATGCTTAGCTCGGCACTTCGGGTTGTCCCGGTAGTCCATAGGAAGGGCCCGCGCGGCCTACCCCCTCCACATTCCCTTTGTCGTTACCCTTGCCGGGACGGCCATAACGATCTTTGAATGTCTCGCAAATGGTTTAAATCCACCGTTTTCCAAACGGTAAACATACGCAACTTGCATGCGGAGCATGCGCTTGTTGAAAAGACCGACTTCAAGTCGGTCCCTGCATCAAACCTACCGGGTTCAGGCCGCGCTTTCGTGAAGAGACAGTTCTAAGTCTGTCCTGCCTTCGCCAAGCCCAGGCTAATTTCGCAACTCTTCTTGCCCCCGGCGAAAAAACCGACCTATAGTTCCCCCCAACAAAAAAAAGACACAACGAGGTACCCTTCTGATTCCTTAAGTCAGTTGGGATTCAGCAGGGAGATAGCTGCACCATGTCGGCGCAGAGGGAAGAAGCTGCGGGAACCAAGTTAAGGGTAGAACAGGTTTCCAAGAATTTCGGCGGCGTCCGGGCCGTGTCGAATGTCAATCTGGACGTGCCCGAAGGGACGATCTATTCGATCATCGGCCCGAATGGCGCCGGCAAGACGACGCTGCTTAACATGGTCAGCGGTTTCTATCATCCCGATGAAGGAACGGTCCAGCTCGACGGTCAGGACGTGACGCGGTTGAAACCGAGCGAACGCGCGGCGCGCGGCATCGCGCGCACATTCCAGAATATCGCGCTGTTCCAGGGCCTGACCGTACTCCAGAATCTGCTGCTCGGCCGCCACGTGCACATGAAATCCGGCGTGCTGTCTTCGCTGCTCTATTGGGGGCCGGCGCAGCGCGAGGAAGTCGAACACCGCCGCCGCGTCGAAGAAATCATCGACTTCCTGAAGCTCTCGGATTTGCGCGGACAGCAGGCCGGCGAACTGGCCTACGGTCTGCGCAAACGGGTTGAGCTTGGCCGCGCGTTGGCGGTCGATCCGACGTTGCTTTTGCTTGACGAGCCGATGGCCGGCATGAACCAGGAAGAGAAAGAGGAGATGGTCCGTTTCGTTCTCGACGTGAACGAGGAGTTCGGCACCACCATCGTCCTGATCGAGCACGACATGGGCGTGGTCATGGACATATCGGACTATGTCGCGGTTCTCGACCAGGGCGAGAAGATTTCGGAGGGCGCGCCCGACACGGTGCGGGCCGATCCGAAGGTGGTCGAGGCCTATCTCGGCGCCGAGCACGATTAGGAGACGAAGACCCCATGCCAGAACCTTCGACGCTTCCGGGTTATCTGCTGCGAAACGCGACCGATCCGGCGTTCAGCAGCCGGCCGGCGATACGCGAGAAAAATTACGGCATCTGGGAAACCTACGACTGGCAAAGCTACGAAAAGAACACGCGCGAATTCGCGCTTGGCCTCGCCAGCCTGGGATACCAGCGCGACGACAAGCTGTCGGTTCTCGGCAACAACCGGCCCCGTCTCTATTGGGCCCAGATCGCCGCGATGTGCTTGGGCGGTCAATCGGTTCCCGTCTATCAGGACGCCATCGCCTCGGAGCTTTCCTTTGTCCTGTCGCACAGCGAGGCCAAGGTTATCGTCGCGGAGGACCAGGAACAGGTCGATAAGATCCTGTCGATCCGCGACGAGCTTCCGGACCTGAAATGGCTGATCTATGACTACGACCGCGGTCTCGGCGGTTACGAAGAGGACATCGTAAAGTCCTTCGCAGAGGTGCAGGCGCTTGGCCGCGACTTTGGAGCCGGGAACCAAGGTTTTTTCGAAGACGAAATCGCCAAATGCGGTGCCGAGGACATCGCGCTCATGGCCTATACGTCGGGCACGACGGGCCAACCCAAAGGCGTGATGCTGAGCCATGAAAACCTGATCGAGACGACCCGCATCTTTATCGAAAACGAAGATATCAGGCCCTCCGACAACTTCCTGGCCTACCTTCCGATGGCCTGGATTGGCGATACCCTCTACAGCAATTGTCTCAGCTTTATGGTCGGTTGCGCCTGCAACTGCCCGGAGAGCCCTGAAACGGTCGAGCGTGATGGGCGCGAATTGGGGCCGACCGGGATACTTGCCGCCCCCCGAGCTTGGGAGGGAATCCTTACGTCGCTCCAGGTTCGGTCAGGGGATTCGACGCCTTTGAAACGCGCGGTGTTCGATTATTTCTGTGGTGTCGCGGAGGCGGTCGAACAAACCAAGTTGGAAGGTAAACCGCTGCCGTTTTTGCTTAGCCTAAAGCAGAAAATCGGCGAGTTCATGGTGTATGGGCCGGTGCGCGACCAGCTCGGCCTGCGGCGCGCCCGATGGTGCTACACCGGCGGTGCCCCGCTTGGCCCCGATACCTTCCGGTTCTTCCGCGGTTTCGGCATCAATTTGAAACAGGTCTACGGCATGACGGAAAGCTGCGGACTGGTTTCGCTGCAAAGCGCCGATACGGCCAATCCAGATACCGTTGGCGAACCATGCACCGGAATCGACGTTTCGATTGCCGAAGAACAAAGCGAAGTGCTGATTCGATCGAAGGGTGTTTTCAAGGGTTATTACAAGCAGGACGACAAAACGCACGAAGCGATCGACGAAGACGGCTGGTTCCATACCGGCGACGCGGGCATGATCGACGAGCGTGGCCATCTGGTGATCGTCGACCGCGCCAAGGATGTCGGCAAATTGAGCGATGGCACGGTTTTCGCGCCCCAGTTCGTCGAACTCAAGCTGAAGTTCAGCCCCTATATCAACGAGGCGGTCGCGTTCGGCGACGAGCAGCCGTTCGTTTCGACGATGATCGCGATCGATCTCGAGGCGGTTGGCAAATGGGCGGAAAAACGCAGCCTGCCCTACACGAACTACATGGATCTGGCGCAGAAACCGGAAACGCGCGCGCTTATCGCCGAAGAGATTCGTCAGATCAATCTTACACTGCCGGAAGTTCAGCGGATCAAGCGGTTCCTGCTGCTGACCAAGGACCTCGACGCGGACGACAATGAAGTGACGCGGACCCGGAAATTGCGGCGGTCCTATATCACCGAAAAATACGCCCCGGTGTTGAATGCGTTCTACGGTGGCGAGTCCTCGGTTGACCTGAAGCTCGACGTGACGTTCGAGGACGGCAGCCGTTCGCAGATCGATTCGCATCTGGTCATCGAGGAAGCGGCCTAACGGCCCGGATTGGAAGTTATCATGAGCGGCGAAGCGCAATTCTTAGTCGAACTGGTATCGAATGGGTTTCTGACCGGATTGATGTATTCGCTGGTCGCGGTCGGGTTCGTGCTGATCTACAAATCGACCGACGCCATCAACTTCGCCCAGGGCGAGTTCTGCATGATCGCGGCGATTATCATCGCCTCCATGATGACGCTGTACGGGTTTCCGCTCTGGGCCGCGATCGGCCTATCGCTGATTTTCATGCTCGGCTTCAACTGGGGTCTGGAGCGTATCGTACTGCGGCCGATGATCGGCCGGGACGTGGTCGCCATCATCATGGCGACGATCGGGCTGGCGCTGATGTTCCGGGGCCTCGGTCCGCTCGTCTTCGGCGCCGAGACGCGGCCGATCAACCTGCCGATCCAACAGACACCGGTCATCTGGGGTCCGTTCTTCATGTCGCCCATCGATCTTCTCGGCGCAACGATCAGCGTGCTCTTCCTCGCCGTATTCGGGTGGTTCTTCCTGAAAAGCCGCAAGGGCGTCGCGATGCGCGCCGTCGCCGATAGCCATCAGGTTTCCATGGCGATGGGGATCAATGTCGAGCGCTATTTCGCGCTGGCCTGGATGCTCGCCGGGCTGGTGGCGCTGCTTGGCGGCGTCGTCTGGGGCAACGCTATCGGCGTCGATACGCAGTTGGCGCAGCTCGGTCTGAAAGTGTTCCCGGTGGTCATCCTCGGTGGCCTCGACTCGATCATCGGCTGCATCTTGGGCGGCCTGATCGTCGGGGTCGTCGAGGCGCTCGCGGCGGGCTATCTCGACCCGTATGTCGGCGGCGGCACGAAGGATTTCACCCCTTACGTTCTCATGATCCTCATGCTGATGATCCGACCGTACGGCATGTTCGGCAAACCGATCATCGAACGAATCTGATCGGCGGAGAAATAACGCATGTTTCATCGTGAAAGCGGTTACTACAAGACGACCTACAAGGCCGATATGGCGTTGTTCCGCCTGCCCATCGGTAAGGTCACCGTCGGCGCGATCGCGGTCGTCTTCTTCGTCATTTTTCCGCTGATCTTCGACGAGTACTATCTGTCGATCGTCAACATCGCGGCGATCGCGGTCATCGGGGCGCTCGGGCTCAATATCCTGCTCGGCTATACCGGACAGATCTCGATCGGCCACGCGGCCTTCATGTCCGTCGGCGCCTATACGGCGGCCAACATGGCGGTGCATTTCGGCTGGCCCTTCTGGCTGACGGTGCCGGCGGGCGGCGTGATGGCGGCACTGATAGGGGTTGTCGTCGGCATGCCGTCGCTGCGGGTGAAGGGTCTGTACCTCGCGATCGCGACCCTGGCGGCGCAATTCATCATCGAATGGGTGCTCAATCACACGCCGGCAATCTCGGGCGGTATCCAGGCGTCGATTCCAATGCCGCGACCCGTGATATTCGGGCGCATCCTCCAAACGCAGGCGGAATTGTATTTTTTCATTTTGCCCGTGACGGCGGTTGCGATCATCGCAACGCTTAACTTGGTAAGAAGCAGAATTGGCCGCGCGTTTATCGCTATTCGCGATCAGGACATTGCGGCGGAAATCATCGGTATCAACGTCTACCGCTACAAGCTGCTGGCGTTCGCCATTTCGTCCTTCTACGCCGGCGTCTGCGGCGTGATGTACACCTACTATTTCGGGATCGCCAATTACGAGGCCTTCCAGCTGCCCATCTCGATCGATTATCTGGCGATGGTCATCATCGGCGGGCTCGGTTCGGTCCTCGGATCGATCTTTGGCGCCATCTTCGTCACGTTGCTGCCGATTGCCATCCGCACTTTCATGGAGACCGTTGGCGTCTATTTCGTCGATGGCGTCTATCTGGCCCAGGTCATCGCCCAGATGCGTCTTATCCTGTTCGGTGGACTGATCATCTTTTTCCTGGTCGTCGAACCGGACGGGCTCGCCAAGCTGTGGCAGAATATAAGGAATTACTTTCGGATCTGGCCGTTCTCCTATTGAGGCGGCAATGCCGCGATCGGTTGTCCGAAAGCTGTAAGAGTAATAAGAAAATAAATAAGAAAATGAATGAACAAACCAAACTACCAGGGAGAAAGCGCATGAGACATTTGAAAGTGGGTCTGCTAACCGCGTCCGTCTTGGCGGCCGCCGCTATGCAGGCCGGCACCGCTTCGGCCGGCGAGATCGTCGTCGGAATCCAGTGCGACCGGACCGGTCCGACCCAAACCGTGGGCACGTTCCTGTGTCCCGGTTACCACGATTACGTAAAGTTGAGAAATTCCCAAGGCGGCATCGGCGGTCATAAGATCCGCGTGATGGAAATCGACCATGAGTACAAGGTCCCGCCCGGCATGGAGGCCTATCAGCGCTTCAAGAAGGAAGGCGCCGTGGTTGTCGGTATCTACGGCACCCCCCACACGCAAGCCCTGACGCCGTTATTGCATGAAGACAAAATCCCCGGCACCAGCCCGGGCTTCGGCTCCGCGGCGGCCGCCAACGGGAAGAAGTTTCCTTATCTTTTCCCGATCGCGGCGACCTACTGGTCGCAGGGTGCTGCTGCGGTTGCCTTTGCCAAGCAACAACTCGGCGGCGTGATCAAGGGCAAGAAGATCGCGTTCATCTACTATGACAATCCGGCCGGCCGCGAACCTTTGCCGATCCTCCACAAGCTGGCGAAGATGGAAGATTTTCAGCTGAAGGAGTTTGCGATTCCGCCGCCAGGCGTTGAGATGAAGGTTCAGGTTCAGGACATCGCGCGCCGCTACCGAGCCGATTTCGTAATCAACCACACTTTCGGCAAGGCGCCGTCGGTCTCGATCAACGAGTTCACGCGCAACGGCTATCCGCTCGACAAGATGGTTGGTTTCGTGTGGGCCGCGGGTGAATCGAACATCATGGGCGCCGGTGGCTGGGACAGAGCCCAAGGCTACTATGTAATGCAGTTCGCCGGTGCGGGCTCGAAATACCAGGTGCTCGACGACATCAAGGCGATGTACAAGGCCGAAGGAAAATCGGCGCCGAAGGAGATGGAGTCGACCGTCTATTACAACCGCGGTCTGCTCGCGGCAGCGGTGCATCTCAAGGCGATCGAGAATGCCGTCAAGGCCAAAGGCGGCAGTGGGGATGTTACCGGTGAGGACGTAAAGAACGGCTTTGAGAAAATTTCCGGTTTCTCCCTCGGCGGTATCCTGCCGCCGATGAAGATCACGAAGGAAGATCACGAAGGCGGCGGCTGGGTTCGTATCTTCCAGGTCAAGGGCAATGGCTTCGTGCCGGTCTCTGACTGGATGCACGGCTATCGCGACGTCGTCACGAAGATGGTCCAGGAAGGCCACTAGGTTCTATTCGGACCGGCCCGTGAACCGGGCCGATCCGGTTTTTTTAATTTTGCATGAGTACTGATCGTGCTTCAGCTGAACAATATCGAAGTCATATACGACAACGTCATTCTGGTGTTGCGCGGCGTGTCGATAGAGGCACCCGTCGGCGCGATTACCACCGTGCTCGGCGCCAACGGTGCCGGCAAGACGACGATGCTGAAAGCGATCTCGGGGCTGCTGCGTCCCGAACGCGGCGACGTGACGCGCGGTTCCATCGAATACAATGGCGAACAGATCGACAGGCTGTTTCCGCACGAGATCGTCTCGCGCGGTATCGTTCAGGTTTTCGAAGGACGCCGCGTTTTCGAGCATCTGACCGCCGAGGAAAATCTCGTCGCCGGCGGCCATATTCTGCCGTCGATGGCCAAGGTCCGGCAGAACATAGATCTGGTGTACGAGTATTTTCCGAGGCTCTCCGAACGCCGCGACGTGCAGGCGGGCTATCTGTCCGGCGGCGAACAGCAGATGCT
>CAYLTU010000286.1:0-7233 GCA_964386465.1 uncultured Rhodospirillaceae bacterium | reverse complement strand
CTGTTCTCGCTCTACGACCTCATGGCCTTCGTCCCGGCCATGGTGCTGCAGATGTTCGGCGCGTCGTCGGTGATGATCTGCACCAACCTCTATATCATGGAGCACATCCCGCGCCGCGAGCTGGGCCGCTTCGAGCCGAAACGGACCCTGTTCATGGGGGTGGGCTGGATGACCGGTCCGGCGCTGGGCGTCTATCTCGGCAGCAAGGGACCGGATTGGCTGCCCTACGCGGTAAGCGGCGGTATCGCGCTGATCGTCATCGCCTATTTCACCTGGCTCAGATTGCCGCACGCGGCCGGCTCCCTCGCCAACGCCGTGCCGCAGACCAACCCGATCAATTTCGTGCGCCGCTATTTCGCCCAGCCCCGCCTCGTGCTGGCCTGGGTCCTGTCCGTCGGCCGCGCCGGCTGGTGGGGCATGTTCTACGTCTACGGGCCGATCTACGCGGTGGCCAGCGGCCTCGGCGCGGAGGTCGGCGGCTACATCGTCTCCGCCGGCGCCTCGGCGCTCTACACGGTGATGCTGTGGGGCTGGCTCGGGCGAAAGATCGGCCTCCGCTACCTGCTGATCGGCGGCTACGGCCTGGCGGGCATCCTGACACTGGGCATCGGCATGGCGGCGGGTCAACCCTGGATCGCCGCCGGCCTGATCGTCGCAGCAGCCCTCGGCATCTCGATCACCGACGGCGCCGGCAACATGCCCTTTTTGCGCGCCGTCCACCCGCACGAACGGGCCGAGATGACCGCCGTCTACACGACCTACCGCGACAGCGCGCGGGCGACCATGCCGGCGCTCTACGCGATCCTGCTGCTGGTGTTTCCGCTGTCGGCGGTGTTCTACGCCAGCGGCACGATCATGCTGGGGCTGACGCTGCTGGCGCGGAACATACCGCGAAGGCTGGGACGGGACCGGCGTCGGCATTAGGGGTCCAGGGCGGGGCGGTTGAGCGGACGGCGTGGGCTCCCTATCATCTGCACACCATCGCCAGTCATTCCTTTGGTCTTCCTGTCCTACGCAAACGCGGACCGCGACCGTGTCGGTGCGCTGCACGCCTTTCTGTCGGAACAGTCCCTACCCCTCTGGTGGGACCAGGACATTCCCGCCGGCGCGACATTCCGGGACGAGATCGCGGACAGATTGATCTCGGCCGCCGCGGTCTTCGTCCTCTGGACCGAACACAGCACCAAGTCCAAAGGCGTATTCGAAGAAGCCGCAAAAGCCCAATCCAATGGCAAGCTGGTTCATGCCCGGCTCGACGACGCGCCCTTGCCCTACGGATTCGCGGAAACCCAATATGTGGATTTGAGCGGCTGGGACGGAACCGCCACGCATCCCGCGATGCGGAAACTGTTACAGGCGCTGCGCGACAAGCTCAATCCGCCGTCCGAAGCGGAAATAGTCGACCGCATCCACCGGGCGAGTCCCGTGGCGATGACGCCGCACGAGGGCAAGCTGTCGCCGCTGGACACGCCGCCGCATGTACGGCCGGAAGCCGACAATCCCGCCGATCTGGATGACCGTTTGCGCGGGCTGCGGCAACGGCTCGCCAGCGTGCAGGAGATGGCCGATGGCCGCTACCAGTTGCCGGACGATCTGCACCATTGCCTGGCCGGGGTCGGGAGAGCTTTGGACGCCGAGCCGCCGACCTGGTACGGGCTGGAGGACGCCAAGGACTCGCTGTCCCATTGCATGGTGGTCCACGACGCGGCAGAGGCCTGGAACGATGTGATCGTACAGGGTTTGCTGCGCATCGTCAGTCGAATCAACGAACTGCGGCCGCTGCTTCAGCCGCGACAAGTTCCCGCCGGCGAACCCGGAGCGAAGCCACCCGAGCCCGATCCCGTCATCAAGCGCCAACACGTCGCGGCTGTGGTCGATCTGGCGGAACAGGTCGAGCGGGAACTCGACACGGACGAAGCCGGCAGGTCGCTCGACGCCAGGGCCAAGGCGTTGGTGAACGATCAGACGGCGCACATCGAGGACGCGTCGCAAGAGGCCGACAACGAACGGAAGCTGCCGCGCCTGCGCACCGCGCTGCGCAAGCTGGCCTACCTGACGGGCAGCATTATCAGCGGGCGAGCGGCGCGGTCGCGGCCAGCCTCCTGACCGCGCCCGAGGCCGCCCGAACCCTGGCCGAACGGCTGAGGCCGATCTACGAGGCGATCCTGCGGTTCTTTCTTTGAGGAGTGGGTCGTCGAGGTCACGCACCCCCCTCACCCAGCTTCGGCTAAGTGCGGCCAAAGGGCCGCCCCAAGCCTGCGCAACCCTCTCCCATTGGGAGAGGGAACTATGGACGTGCGCCAACTGAACCCTCTCCCTCGGGGAGAGGGAGGGCCCCGCCGCGTAGCGGTGGGAGGGTGAGGGGCAGCGCCTGCATTGACAGGCCCCCGGCCCATATCGAAGAATTGCGCATCGCGCCACCGGCGAGGCCGGGCGGCGCCAACATTCAAACGGGACACGCGAGGGCATGAGCGAGCAAACCGACAAGGTTGCCGTGGTAACGGGCGCGCAGCAGGGCATCGGCCGCGCGGTTGCGGTGGCGCTGGCCGAAACCGGTGTGTCCGTGGTCGTGAACTATCTGGACGACGAAGCGGCGGCCGCGGATATCGTGGCGGCAGCGCAGCAACGGGGCGTGTCCGCCGTGGCGGCGCAGGGCGACATCTCCAGGCCAGCGGACATCGAGGCGATACTCACCGCGGCCGACGCGCTCGGCGGCATCGACGTCCTGGTCAACAATGCCGGCATTTTCCCGCGTTCGCCCCTGCTCGAACTGGCCGAAGCCGAGTGGGACGCCGTCCTCGGCACGAACCTGAAGGGCTCGTTCCTGTGCGCGCAGGCGGCGGCGAAGCGGATGGTCGCGGCGGGCCGGCCCGGCAGCATCGTCAATTTGACCTCGCGTTCGGCCTACACCCCGTCGCCGCGCGGCGTGCACTATGTCGCCAGCAAGGCGGGGCTGATCGGCATGACGCGGGCGATGGCGCTGGAGCTGGCGCCGCACGGCATAAGGGTCAACGCGGTGGCGCCCGGCCTGACCGACACCGCGCAGCCGCGCGACGGCATGAGCGAGGACGAAATCGCCGCCGCCGTCGCCCTATCGCCACTCGCCGGATTCACGCAGCCCGAGGACATCGCCCAGACGGTGGTGTATTTGACGTCGGACGCGGCCTCCCGGATCACCGGCCAGACGATCCACGTCAATGGCGGGCAATATCTCTCCTGATAGCAAGGAAGGAAACGACAATGGACGGCATGACCACGAGCGATACCGCACCCGCGCTGGACGGCGTCAAAATATTGGACCTGACGCAGTTCGAGGCCGGTCCCTCCTGCACCGAGGCGCTCGCCTGGATGGGCGCGGACGTCGTCAAGGTCGAGGAGCCGAAACGCGGCGAGCCGGGACGGTGGAGCTTCACCGAAAAACCCGGCGTCGATTCCAACTATTTCATCTACTACAACCTCAACAAAAAGAGCGTGACCTGCAATCTGAAGTCCGACGAGGGCAAGGCGCTGCTGACCAAGCTGATCGGCGAGGTCGACGTCGTCATCGAGAACATGGCGCCCGGCACCTTCGCCAGGCTCGGCTTCGATTATGCGCGCCTGTCGGAGATCAATCCGCGGGTCATCTTCGCCCAGGTCAAGGGCTTCTCGCCGGACAGCCCGCACGGTCACTATCTGTCCTTCGACATGATCGCGCAGGCGACCGGCGGCACCATGGCGGTCAACGGCAATCCGGACGGTCCGCCGATCAAGCCGGGCGCCACGGTTGGCGACACCGGCACCGGCATGCTGTGCGCCATGGGCATCCTCGGCGCGCTGTTCCAGCGGGTCACGACCGGCCGCGGCCAGCATATCCAGATCGCCATGCGCGACGCGATGATCAACTATTGCCGCACGCCTATGAGCAAGCAGGTGCCGCTGAACGGCGTCCTGCCGCGCGCCGGCAACGCGATCCTGGGCTCCTCGCCGGGCGGGCTGTATCCCTGCAAGCCGGGCGGGCCGGACGACTATTGCTACATTTTCGCCTCGCGCGGCAACGAGCAGCACTGGCGGCGCCTGACCCAAGTCATCGGGCGCGAGGATCTGGCCGACGATCCGCGCCTGCAGGACGGCACGGCGCGCTGGGAACACAAGGAGCTGGTCGACGAGGCGATCTCCGCCTGGACGATACAGCACACCAAGGACGAGGTTATGGAGACCATCGCCGAGGCCAAGGTGCCGTGCGGCGCGGTCTTCAACACCCAGGAACTGATGCACGATACGGATTTGCACGCGCGCGGCGTCATGACCAAGGTCGACCATCCGCAGCGCGGCGAAGTGATCGTGTCCGGCTGGCCGCTCAACATGTCCGACAGCAAGGTGCCGATCAAATCCTCGCCGCTGCATGGCGAGCATAACGAGGATATCTACGGCGACTGGCTCGGCTATTCCGCCGAAGAGGTGAAGGCTATGAGGGAACGCGACGTCATCTAGCGCCATCCGCATCGGCCCGGGCGAGGTTTCGCTCACGGTGGAAAACGTAAATTCCCGAGCCGATGATGATCGCGACGCCCAGCCAGGTGGTCGGATCGGGGAAGTCGTCGAACAGGAAGAAACCGTAAGCGGTCGCCCCGACGATCTCGAGATATTGGAACGGCGCCAGGATCGCCGCCTCGGCGCGGCGGAAAGCGTGCACGACCATCTGATGCCCGACAGTCGCGACAACGCCGACCAGGGCCAGCAGCAACCATTCCCGCAGGCTTGGCCATACCGGTGTTAACACTTCGACATCGAAGACCGTTCCCATCGCGAGACCGGCGGACATCACGAGGAATCCAAAGAAACCGGCGTGAAACTGCATCGTCGTCGGGTGTTCGCGCGTCGCGATCCGCCGCGTCAGGATGAGGTAGAGCGCGAAGCAGAACGCGGCCGCCAGCGGCAGCAGCGCGTTCAAGCCGAATATCTCGTAGCTCGGCCGGACGATGATCAACGCACCCAAGAAACCGATTGCGACGGCGCTCAAGCGCCGCCAACCGATTGTCTCGCCGAGCAGGACCGCCGACAACAATGTCAGGATCAGCGGTTCGACGAAGAAGATCGAGATCGCGTCCGCCAGCGGCAACACCCGGAGCGCGGCGAAAAACATCAGCGTCGTCACCGCCAGAAGGGCGCCGCGCGCGGCATGCACAGGCCACAACCCGCGCTGCGAGCCGCCATGCCGTTTCAGGGCGGCAGGGGCGAGCGAAACGGTCTGAAAGGCGAAACGGCTCCAGGCGATCAAACCGACGGGCACGGTCGCCGCCAGCACCTTCGCCAGCGCGTCGATGGCCGGCAGCAGCAGCATCGCTACGACCATGATCGCCATCGCGCGCTCGACGTTACGCGCCGCGGCGTCGTTTTCGAAGGAAGACAAGGTCTCGAACCGATCCGGATTTTACGCAATAAGCGAGCGGACAATGATGTAGAGCCCGAGGATCAGGATGGAAATGAAAAAGACGCGCCGGAATTTCGCTTCCGACAGGCGCTGCCGCAGTTTTTGACCCAACACCATTCCGATGATCGCCGGGATGACGGAAACAACGGAGATCGTGCCGAGCTCGGCCGACAACAGATCATGTCCACCGAGCGAGACGCCCAGCGCCACCGTCGAGGCGGTGAACAGCATGCCCATGGCCTGGATCAGCATGTCGCGCGGCAGGCCGATTGCCTGAAGATAGAGCACGCCGGGCATGACGAAGGACCCCGTCATGCCGGTCAGAACGCCGTTGATAATGCCGGTCAGCGGCCCCGCCCAGGATTCCCAGGCGGGCGGCAGCGCCACGGTCGGGCGGGTCAGACTCAACAGCGAATAGGTCACGAGCAGCGCGCCCAGCAGCGCCGACAGCCAGGAAACGTCGGCTGCGACCAGCACCAGCCCGCCGAGCCAGACCGTGACCGTCGCCATCAGCAGGAACAGCCAGGTCCGCTTCAGGATCACGATGAAATTGCCGCCGACGACCGCCTGCCACAAATTGGTGACGAAGGACGGGATCAGCAGCAACGCCATCGCCGGCTGCAACCCGATCGTTGCGGTCAGCACCGCGAGCGACACCGTCGGCAGTCCGAGGCCGATCACCCCTTTCACACCACCGGCGAGCAGAAAGGTAACCGCCACCAAAATGAGGATCGGGAGATCGGTCATGCTAGACTGGAGTCCAGAATGCGATGAGGAATCAACAAGTACAATGACTGTGACCGTAAGACCGGCGAAGCCGGACGACAAACAAAAATGCCTCGCCTTCCTCGCCGCGCTGCGCGGTGAGGCGGAGCAGCCGGGCTGGTCGGAGACCTATGACGCCCTGATGACCGGCGAGCGCGGCACCGTGCTGGTCGCGGACGACGACGAGATGGGCGTCCTGGGCTCGGCGACGATCTCCTTCAATCTGGCGATCCGCTATTCGGGCGAGTATTGCCAGCTCGAGGAGCTTTTCGTCGATCCCAGCGCGCGCGGCAAGAATGCCGGCGGCCTGTTGATCGAAGGCATCATCGCCGCGGCCCGCGCGCGCGGCTGCGCCGAGATCGGGCTCTACTTGCTGGAATGGACAACGCACAACCAGCCCTTCTACGAGAAGTACGGCTTCGAAGTCGTGGGAGGGGAAATGCGGCAAAGGCTGGATTAACGGCGCGCCGCGAAGAAATCCTTCAGTAGCGCCGCGGCGCGGCTCTCCTCGACCCCGCCGACCACTTCCGGCGCGTGATGGCAGGTCTCCTGCTGGAAGAAACGCGCGCCGTTCTCAACCGCCCCGCCCTTCGGATCGTAGGCAGCGAAATATAGCCGCCTTATGCGCGCGAACGAGATCGCTGCTGCGCACATTGCACAAGGTTCCAACGTGACATAGAGATCCGCACCGGGAAGGCGCGGCGCCCCGGCCTCAGCGGCCGCGGCACGGATAACCAGAATCTCGGCATGGGCCGTCGGGTCGCTATCCACTTCCGTCCGATTGCCCGCCCGCGCCAGCACCGCGCCGCTTGCGCCGTCGACGAGCACCGCACCGACGGGCACCTCGCCACGCGCTGCCGCCTGTTCGGCCTCTTGCAACGCCAACACCATGGGGGTCTCCGCGTTCATGCCGGGCAAATTGCCGCGCCGGTTTATAGGCGTCAAGCGTGTGCTTGTTTATGACACTCACCGCCATCCACCCCCACCCTAACCCTCCCCCATCAAGAGGGAGGGAATACTGGTCACTCATTTATCACGCAAACTCGTCCCTTCCCCCC
>CAYLTU010000285.1:0-7381 GCA_964386465.1 uncultured Rhodospirillaceae bacterium | reverse complement strand
TGGGGGTGGACGGCGGTGTCGTTCTACCCTTTCACGGTGTTCTTCCAGGAGACGAACATTGGAATTCCACGATATTTTCGGCACCGTAGGTGTCGCGTTCATCGTCGTAATGTATTTCCTGCTGCAGACCGACCGCATGGCCTCCGACAACCCGCATTTCTCGATTTGGAACGCGGTCGGCGCGACGCTGATCCTGATCTCGCTGGCCTATGAGTTCAACCTGTCCGCGGTGCTGATGGAAGGCTTCTGGCTGCTGATCAGCCTTTACGGGCTGGTGCGGGTGAAGCGGGCGGTTTGATCGTCACGCGCGCAGATGCTTGTTTATATGGCGGTAGATCAACGCGCCGGCGCCTTCGTGGCGTCCCGGCGAGACAAATGACATAGAGGAGTACGGCATGGTCCAGGTCATCGACCTTGAAATCGGCGCGCCCAAGGTTGGGAAAGCGAAGGAAATCGGCGAGATCATCCGGGACAGGCCGGGCACGCCCTTTCCGGAATCCCTGGATCGTCCCGAAGGCTACGGGTTCGACAACTACAACCACATATTCGGCGGCGGTTACTCGGAATCGAGCGAGACGAAAGAGGTGCCGAGCGTGGAGAATACCGTCGCGGAGATGGACGCGTCGGGCGTAGAGTTCGGCCTGCTGACCGGGGTGCCGAACGACGAGATCGGCCAGATCCATCGCGATTTCCCCGGCCGTTTCAAGCTCTTCGCCTGGCTCAACCCGATGGACGGCATGCGGGGGGTGCGCGAGCTCGAGCGGCTGGTCCGCGAGGACGGCGCCGACGGGTTGCGCGTCTCGTCGCTCTACAACAATCTGGCGGCCAGCGACCGCCGCTACTATCCGCTCTATGCCAAATGCTGCGAGTTGAACGTGCCGGTCCGCATTTACACGGCCATGACCTACGCCAACGACCGGTCCTACGAGCTTGGCCATCCGCGGCATCTCGACGATATCGCGATCGATTTTCCGGAATTGCGAATGATTGCCGGGCTCGCCGGCTGGCCCTGGGTCGGCGACATGGTCGGGCTGATGCGGCGCCACCCGAACCTGTATTGCGACACGGCCGCGCATCGCCCGCGTCATTTCGGGACCAGCGGCTCCGGCTGGGAGCAGTTCATGCAGTTCGGCAACACGCTGCTGCAGGACAAGGTCATGACGGGCTTCTCGCGCTACCTGTTCAATTGCGGCTACGACGAACTGATCGCCGAGTATCAAGCCCTGCCGCTGAAGGAAGCCGTGAAGGAGAAATGGCTCTACCGGAACGCGCTGAACTTCTTCGGCGGCTGATGGCGCGGGACGTCGAGAAGTTGGTCCGGCCGCGGCGTGTCGCGGTCATAGGGGCGTCGTCGCGCAACCAGTCGCAGGGCAATATCGTCATCGACAATTTGACGCGCCGCGGCTTCGCGGGCGAGATCGTTCCCGTGCACCCGAGCGCGAGCGCCATTCAGGACTTCGCGACCGTCCCGTCGATCGCGGAGCTGCCGGACGGGATCGATCTCGCCATCGCTTCGGTGCCGGCCCGCGCGGCGGCCGAAACCGCGCAGGCGCTGGATAAGCACGGCGTCGGGTCGGCCATCTTCTTCGCGGCGGGCTTCACGGAACCCGAGACACAGGCGTTCCAGGCGGTGGCGCGGGCGGCGCGGCTCAACATCCATGGGCCCAACTGCATGGGGCTGATCAACTGCACCGACTCCACCTTCCTCTATCCGGCCAAGCCGACGGAAAGTCTGCGGCCCGGTCCGGTGTCGCTGATCGCGCAGTCGGGATCGGCGGCGATCTCGGTCATCAATTCCGCGCCCTTCGGGTTCGCCAAGATCGTCACGGTCGGCAGCGAGTTCCAGATCACGTCGGCGGACTACCTTCGCTGGTTCGCGCGGGACGACGATACAAGCACGGTCGGAATCATCCTGGAGGCGATCCAGGACCCGGACGCCTTCGCCGATGCGGCGCGGCTTCTGTTCGAGAACGGCAAATCCCTCTCGGTCCTCAATGTCGGGCGCTCGAAACCCGGCGCGGCGGCGACGCGGGCGCATACCGGCGCGATGACGAGCGACGCGGATACCTATGAATTGTTCTTCCGCGATTGCGGGATACCGGCGGTCGACGATTACGACGAGTTGATCGCCTCGCTGCAATGCCTCTCGGCGTGGGGACGGCAACCCGGCGCGGGCGGACTGGCGATCGCGGGTATCTCCGGCGGGCAGACGGCGCTCGCCTGCGACCGTGCTGAATCGGTCGGGATCGCGCTCACGACGTTCAGCGATGCGACGGAACGGACGCTGCGGGACATCCTGCCGGGTACGGCGGGCCTGAACCCGATCGATCTGGGTGCGGTGATCGGCCGCGAGACCCGCAACAACGAAGGCGCGATCGACGCCATCCTCGCCGCCCCGGAAACGGATGCGCTGGCGCTGATACAGGACAGCCAGACCAGCCTGAACGAACGCTCGCTGCGCTACTACCTCACCGTCATCGCCGCCTATTGCAACAGCGCGGCCAAGGCCGGCAAGCCGGTCGTCGCGGTCTCGCCGGCATCCGAGGGAATCCATCCCGAGGTCCGGCAGGCTTTCGAAAGCGAGGGAATACCGGTCGTCCGCGGCCTGCGGGAAGGGCTGGTGGGCATCGGCTCCTGCTATGCGGGGCATACGGCGCGGCCGAAAGGGGGCGGCGCGGACGATCCCGGTCCGGAAGTCGCAGCCTTACGGGAAGAATTCGAGGGCCAAGAGGGCCAGCTCACGCCGCGACAGTGCGCCCGGCTTCTCGAAGCCTACGGAATTCCAGTCGTCAAATCCGTCACCGTCCGGGACAGCGCCGAAGCGGCCGCGCGCGGGGTGGAGGTTGGATTTCCGCTTGTCGTCAAGGTCGCGTCGGGCGACATCGCGCACCGGTCCGAACTCGGCGGCGTCGTCACCGGCGTGCGGGACGCGGACGCGCTGGCGGCGGCAATCGCAACCATCGAGGCGAGCGTCACCCGGGCCGCGCCGGATGCCAAGATCGACGGCTATGAACTCCAGACGCAATTCGACGGCGACCTGGAAGCCGTCGCCGGCTTCGTCGCCGCCCCGCCCTTCGGGTCCAAAATCATCGTCGGCACCGGCGGCACCCTGGTCGAACTCACCGCCGACCGCGCCCTCGGTCTGGCGCCGCTCAACCACGAAGAGGCGAGCGATATGATCGCCGAAACCAACCTCGGCGCACGCTTGTTGGGATACCGCAACCTGATCCCCGAAACCGACAGGGGGCCGCTGGCCGAGCTGCTGGTCAATCTGTCTCGGCTAGCGCGGGATTTCGATGACGTCATCACCGAATGCGACCTCAATCCGGTGATGATCCGCAAAGAGAGCGGCGAGGTGCTGGTCGTAGATGTGCTGATGACGCGGTGAATAAAGAAGCGATCAGCCCTCTTTTTCGATCACAATATTGCTCCACCCGTCCAACCGCGCGATCCAGCCCGGCCGGACCACCGTTGTGCAATCATACTCTTCGACGATCAGCGGACCGTTCTGCGGATGATCGCCGAGCGCCGCGCGCGGCACCACCGAGGTCTCGATCCAGCCATGGTCGGGACCAAAATAGGCCTTGCGGGCGGCGGCGGGCGGCGGGGTGTCGCGTTTTAGCGTGATGCTGTCGGGAATGCGCGGCGTGTCCGATATCCCCTGGCCGACGGCCTTTAGTGAGACGAACTGGACGCTTTCCCCGTCGGAGCGGTAGCTGAAGGTGGCCTCGTGCGCGACGGCGAAACTCTCGGCGAGGGCAGCGAGATGGTCCGCGTCCAGCGGCAGATTCGGCACCGGCAGTGCCAGAGCGGTGTTCTGGCCGACATATTTCAGCTCGGCCGAACAAGCGAGGCGACGGGCGTCCGGCGCGTAGCCGTCAGTTTCGACGAGCGCTTCCGCTTCGGCTGCGAGCGCCGCGAAGGCTGCGTTGCAGGCATCCAGGTCGAGGGTGTCGAAGGGCTGGTAGTAGGCCCGGATGCATTGGTGTTCGGTGTCCGCGAACAGCAGGCCGACCGCGCTGAACAGACCGGCCGCGGGCGGCACCAGCACTTGCTTGGCGCCGAGCGATTCGGCCAGATTGCAAACGTGGACGCCTCCGTTGCCGCCGAAGGCGAGTAGCGGAAAGCGCGCGGGGTCGAGCCCGCGTTCCGAAGAGACCGAACTGAGAGCCCGCATCATGCGCGCGTTGGCGATCAGGTGGATGCCGTAGGCGGTATCCGTGGTGTTCCGGCCGAGCGCGTCGCCCAGCTTGGCGACCGCTTTCTCCGCGCCGTCCCAATCGAGCGCGAGGTCGCCGCCGACAAGCGCGTCCGGGTTCAAATAGCCGAGCAACAAGTTGCCGTCCGTCACCGTGGCGTCCGTGCCGCCCTGGCCGTAGCAGACCGGGCCTGGCGCCGCGCCGGCGCTGTGCGGGCCGACCTGGATGCCGCCACCGGAATCGATCCAGGCGATGCTGCCGCCGCCGGCGCCGACCTCGGCGATGTCGATCGTGGGGGCCTGCACCACATAGCCGCCGCCCTGGGTCATGCGGTGGCCGAGCGCCGCGTCGCCGCCGACCTCGGTCTCCGGCGCCATGGCGTAGGCGCCGTCGGCGACGATCGAGGCCTTCGCGGTCGTGCCGCCCATGTCGAAGACGATGCAGTCGGGCATGCCGAGTTTCTCGCCGAGCCGCTGCGCGCCGACGACGCCCGCGGCGGGGCCGCTCTCGATGACGAAAATGGGTTTTTGCGCCGCGACCTTGGCCGGCAGCACGCCACCGTTCGACTGCATGATGTTGACCGGCGCCGCGATGCCGATCGCGGCCAGCCGTTCCTCCAGCCGCGCGGCATAGCGTTCGATGACCGGACGGATATAGGCGTTCACCACGGCCGTGCTCGTGCGCTCGTATTCCTGGATTTGCGGGACCAGCTCGCTTGATACCGTTACCGGGATGTCCGGCAGACGCTCGCGCAGGATGGCCGCCGCCGCTTCCTCGTGTCTGCCGCTGACATAGGCGTTGATGAAACACACGGCGATCGCGCTCACCTCTGCCGCGGCGCAGCGTTCCGCGACCCGTTCGACCGCGTCCGCGTCGAGCGGCAAATCGATTTCGCTGGCCGCGGTAATGCGTTCCGGCACGGTGAAGCGCAGCCGCCGCTCCACCAGTGCGTCCGGTTTGCGGAAGGAGATGTCGTAGAGACGGGGGGCGCGGAAACGGGCGATCTCCAGGACGTCGCGGAAACCTTCGGTGGTGATCAAGGCGACCTTGACGCCCTTGCGTTCGATGATGGCGTTGGTGGCCACGGTGGTGCCGTGTGCGACTTCGCCGATTTCGGATGGGGCGATGCCGGTCGTGTCCAGCAACTCGCGCACGCCTTCCTCGATAGCGCGGCTGTAATCGTCCGGGGTCGAGAGGATTTTCTTGTTATGGAGCGCGCCGTCTTCGCCGAGCAGGACGATGTCGGTGAAGGTGCCGCCGATATCGACGCCGAGCCGGTAGCCGCTCATCGCGCTTGCCGCCGCGCGGCCGTCGCCGCTTCGTCCAATGTCAGGTTTTCCGGATCGAGCACGACGCCATATTCGATTTCGGCGTGCGCGAGGGAGATCTTCTCCTCGCGCACGTCCTCGGCTACCGCTTCCGCGTCCCGCTCTTGTGGATCGCCATAGCCGCCGGAACCGGCCATCTCGGCGCGGAAGGTCTCACCCCGCTTCATCGGGCGCACGAACTTCGACGGCGCTTCCTCGCGTTTTCCGTCGCGCACGAAATAGGAATGGCTGAGCCCGCCGGGCTTGCCGCCGAAGATGCCCCAGCAGGGATAGACGTGCCGGTCGGCGCGCAGCTGCACGATGGCGTCCTCGGCCAGCAGCCGGTACTGCCGCACCAGGCCGAGCGCCCCGCGGTACTTGCCCGGACCCCCGGTGTCCGGCAGGAAGCCGTATTCGTCGATCAGCAGCGGGTTTTCCGCCTCGATGATCTCGACCGATGTATTGGCCATGTTGCCGAGCCAGTAGGGGCCGGCGTCCTGACCGTCGGCGTCCGGACCGCCGCCGCGTCCGGTGACGTTGTGGAATTCCACGAGCAGGAATCGCTTGTGGTCCGGCGTCATGCCGGTGACCGACAGACCCAGTTCGTTGCCACCGGGGCAGGCCGGCATGCGGTCGGGATAGAGCGTCGTCAGCGCGCCGGTCACCACGGTGCGTACCCGGTAGCCGCCCTGGCCGCGCGCGCCGACGGCGGCGGGATAGAGCGGATTGACCCAGCAGCCTTCGGGCGCGATGACGGTGATCGGCCGGTAGAAGCCGACATTGTTCGGCGTATCCGCCGGCAGCACGGTGCGCAGCGCGGCGTAGGTGAGGGAAGCGGTGAACCAGTAATTCGTGTGCAGCGCGCCGCCCATCTGCGGCGAGGTGCCGGTGAAGTCGACGGTGATCTCGTCGTCCTTGACTGTGAGCTTGGCATGGATCGTGACCGGCCCGCCGCCGACCCCGTCGTCGTCGTTGTACTCGGTGAATTCCGCTTCGCCGTCCGGCAGATCGCGGATCGAATTGCGCACCAGCCGCTCGGTGTACTCGATCAGCGCCGCCATATAGGTGGTCAGTTCGTCTGCACCGTAGGTGTCGATCAGTTTCTCGATCTCGCCGGCGCCGGTGATGAGCGCCGCGAGCTGCGCCCGCACATCGCCCATCACCGTGTCCGGCACGCGGGTGTTGTGCTCGATCACGCGCAGCAAGGTGTCGTTCGGTTCGCCGGCCTCGTAGATCTTGCTGGGCGGTATGCGCAGCCCTTCCTGGAATATCTCGTCGCTGTCCGCCGCCTGTCCCCCGGCGACGCGGCCGCCCAGGTCGGTATGGTGCAGGATGAGCGCCAGGAAGCAGACGCGCACGCCGTCGCGATAGACCGGCTTGAACATGAAGATGTCGTTGAGGTGGCTGCCGCCGGCATAGGGGTCGTTGTTGGCCAGTATGTCGCCCGGCCCGATATCGTCGCCGTAATGGTCGAGGCAGCCCTGCAGCGCCGGCATGGTCGCGCCCAGATGCCCCGGCAGGGCCAGCCCCTGCGCTGCCATGTTGCCGTCGCCGTCGAGGATCGAGGCGGAGAAATCCATGTTCGACTTGATCAGCGTGGAGCGCGAGGTGCGCAGCACCGACACCATCATGTTGTCGCTAACCATGACCAGCGCGTTCTTGATCAGTTCGAGGCGGATGGGATCGATCACGGGGGGACTCCGAGTGGGTTGGCGGGGAAGGGGCGACAGCCCGATGTTACGGCGCGGCTTGCGGACGGATCAATGACCCGCCGCCAAAAAAGGGGACAGAGAGAACTCTGCGAAATACGGCGACGGCATCGCCGTCCACCCCCACCTGGCCCGACCGGGAAGATAGGTAACAGTTTGTACCGGC
>CAYLTU010000284.1:0-7395 GCA_964386465.1 uncultured Rhodospirillaceae bacterium | reverse complement strand
CCGCGATATTCGCCCCCGTCCATCAGCCAGCCGAGCAGCAGCGGGGCCAGCGCCCCGCCGAAATCGAGGCCGGAATAGACGAAGCCGAAGACCTTGCCGGTCGCCCCTTCAGGCGCGGCGGCGCGCACCAGGATATCGCGCGAGGCATGCGTCATGCCGCTGCAGAACCCGACTCCGCCGAACAGGGCGATATTGACGATCATGGGGAGCGACAGGAACGCGACGCACGCCATGAAAATCGCGCAGAGGCCCAGCCCGACACTCGCGATCACGGCTTGCCGCTGGTAGCGGTCGGCCAGTTCGCCGCCGACCAGATTGCCCAGCGCACCGGCCCCCAGATACGCCGTCATCCCGGCCGTGGCGAGGTAAAGGGGGGCGTTGTAGAGCTCCAGGAACGCCGTACTGGAAAAGTTCTGGATGCCGATCAGCGAGGCCGAGATCAGCGTGAAATAGGCGAAGGCTGCCATCAGAGGCGCGCTCAGGATCAGTCTCACATAGAACGCGAGCCCCGGCATTCCCGCGCCGCCGTCCATGCTGGCCGCCGGCATCCGCAACGCGGCGCGATATTTGTAGATCAGGCCGGCCGCGAAAAGCCCGATCCCGCCCGCCGTCATCAGGGCGACCCGCCAGCCCGCGACGCTGGCGACGCCGTAGAACACCACGACGGGCGACAGGAAGTACCCGCACGTCCCGGCGAAACCGTGCACGGCGTAGGCACGCCCCATGCGCCGCGGATCGATCTTGGCCGACAGGATCGACAGATCGGCGGGATGGAACACGCTGTTGCCGAGCGCCGCGATCATCGCCAGCGGCAGCAGCGCCCAATAACTCGGCGCCAGCCCCATCAGGAAAACGCAGACCGACATCGTGGTGATGCCGAACAGCAGCAACCTGTCGCCGCCATAGCGGTCCACCAGGATACCGGCGAAGGCCTGGCAGACCCCGGACGTGCCGTAGAACACCGTCACCAACAGACCCAACGCGGTGTAACTGACGTCGAACTCGGCCTTGAGCAGCGGAAACAGCGGGCCCAGCGCGATCTGATAGAAATGCGACATGAGGTGGGCGAACCCGACCAGCCCGATGATCAGCCCGTCGGAGCGCCCGGTTTGTGCTGTTGCTGCCATAAAGACGCTATACGCCGCGCACCTTCGGCAGCAGGAGGAACGGCCAGGGGCTCGGCACCTCGCCCATCGGGACCTCGATGATCGTCGGCCGTTCCAGCGCGAGCGCCTGCTTGATCGTGCCCTCGAGCTGTTCCGGCTTCTCCGCGCGCAAGCCCGCAGCGCCGAAGCTTTCGGCATAGGCGACGAAATCCGGGTTGGTCAGCTCGCTGGCGATGACCTTGCCGTCATACATCTGCTGCTGGATGCGCCGGACATTGCCGTAGGCCCCGTCCGCGAAGACGATCGTCACCAGATTGATGCCGTGATGCACGGCGGTCGCGATCTCGTTGCCGGTGAACAGGAACCCGCCGTCGCCCGACACCGACACGACCGGCTGATCCGGCCGCACAGCCTTGACGCCGAGCGCCGTGGCGTAACCCCAGCCGAGCGTGCCCATATAGCCGGACGAAACGAAACTGCGCGGCTTGTAGGACGGAAAGGCCAGCCGGCCGACATAGCCGGGCTGCGTCAGCTCGTCGACATAGATCCCGTCTTCGCCGAGCGCCTCGCGGATCGCCGCCAGCCACTCGACCTGCGGGCTCAGCCCTCCGATCTCCGCCGCCACCGCGTCGGCCGTCTCGGCGATCTTCTGCCAGCGCGTCCGCTGCACGTTGCGCGCCTCAAGCACGGAAACGAGTGCCCCGGTTTCCGCTGCCGCGTCGCCGATGATCGCAACGTCCGCCGGTTGTATTCGCGCGACCTCCTCGGGGTCGATATCGATTCGTACGATTTTCAAATTGTCGTCGGTGCCCCATCCCAGCAGCTGCCCGCTCATTCGCGTCCCGATACCGATGACCAGATCGATCTCCGGCCAAAGCCGGTGTCCAAGGGGCTCCGTCTGGCTCAACGGATGCCGGCCGTCGAGTACGCCCTGCCCATTCCGGTTGCAGATCACCGGGGCTTCCAGCCTTTCGGCCAACGCACGGACCTCCGCGCCGGCCCCCTGCGCGCCGCCGCCAACGACGATCATGATGCGCTCGGATTGATCGATCAGCGCCGCGGCGCGCTCGACATCCACGCGGTCCGCTTTCGGCGCGGCAATGGGCTCCGCCGCCTCGACATAACCGATATCGGCTTCATCGTTCCAGACGTCCATCGGCACCTCGATGCCGACCGGGCGCGGCCGGCCCGACCGCATTTCCTGGAAGGCGGTCGCCATCTGAGCCTGCGCCTCTGCCGCATTCGAGATCCGACTCGACCATTTCGTCAGGCGCGACATGATCCCCATCTGGTCCGGCAGTTCGTGCAACTGCCCGTAACCCTTGCCGATGGCTCCCGTAGCGACCTCGCCCGCGAGACAAAGGACTGGCGCCCCGGTCGCATAGGCCGTTGCCAGAGCTGATGTCGTGTTCAGGAACCCCGGCCCAGGCACCACGGCGTAGGCCTGCGGTTCGCCGGTCGCCAGCGCCGCGCCGAGCGCCATATAGGCAACACCCTGCTCGTGCCGTGCGTTGATCGCGCGAATGTCGCTATCGTACAGGGCGGCGAAAAACGGATCGTTCTGGATGCCGGGAAGACAGAAAAGCGTTCCGATCCCGTTCGCGGCAAGCGACTCGACCACGATTTCCGCTGCTGATTTCACCGCCATGACCGGAACGCTCCTTCGTTCTATCTCTAAGTCAGGCGTCTATACCGCCTGGAACCGTCACAGCATGCAAGTTTTCGTTGCCGAAGCCATACCCTAAGACGATCATGGCGGCCCAACAGGGAGGAACGACAAGATGCTGGAACTCACCAACGCCGACTGGTCGCTGGGCGGGCGGCCGGGCACACGCGCGGTCAGCGGCATGGTCGCCGCGGCGCATCCGCTGGCGGCGAATGCCGGGGCCGAGATGCTGCGCCGGGGCGGCAACGCCTTCGATGCGGTCGCCGCGACGGCGGCCGCCTTGAACGTGGTCGAACCCTTCATGTCGGGACTCGCCGGGGCCGGGGCAGCGACCTTCCTGCGCGCGGAAAACGGCGAGGTCGGCTGCATCGATTTCATCCCGCCGGCGCCATCGGGCCTGAATCCGGCGGAGATGGACGGAAACATCGCGATGACCGGCCCGCTCGCGCCCTGCACGCCGGGCAATCTGGCCGGCTGGTACGGGCTGCAAAGCCGTTTCGGCGAACTCAGCTTCGCGGACGTGCTGCAACCGGCGATCAAACTGGCCTCGGACGGCTACCCTGTTTCGAAATTCTTCGTCGCCGAGACGACCGATCACGGCGAACGCATCAAGGACCCGGAGTGGCATCGCGTGTTCCGGCCGGATAGCGGTTGGAAGCCCGGCCATATCCTGAAGCTGCCCGACCTCGCCGGCACGCTGGAAGCGATCGCCAACCAGGGCATCGGGTACCTGTATGGCGGCGAATTGGGTGAAAAGCTGGCACGGCACATGGAAGAGGTCGGCGGCGTCATCGCGATGCGCGACCTGGAAGCGGTCGATCCACCCCTGGAGGCGCCGGTCAAGGCGGCCTATCGCGACCGGCTGATCCACGTTCCGCCGCCGCCGGCCGAATCCTTTCAGTTCCTGCTCGCCCTGCGCATTCTCGACGCCTTCGACATCGGCTCTCTCGGCCTTCTAAGCGCGCCGCATCTCGATCTCGTCTTCCGGGCGATCCGCATCGCCGCCGGGCTGCGGATTAAGCACAACCGCTGCAGCCCGAAGGACGCCGAAGCGCTGCTGGCGGATGTTGGCGCGCATGTCGCGCGCGCCGGCGACGGCGTACCCGTCTTCGGACCAACCGAGAAATGGTCCGGCGACGCAGACTTCGCAGCCGACGCGCCGAAGGAGAACACCACCTCCATGTCGGTCGCCGATGCCGAAGGCAACATGGTCTGCCTAACGCAAAGCCTCGGTTCCGCATACGGTTCCGGGGTGATGGTCCCCGGCACCGGCGTGGTCCTGAACAACTTCCTGAACTGGACGGACCTCGACCCGGCCTCGCCGAACGCGCTGCAGCCCGGCCAGCGCATGGCGATGTGCCTGGCGCCGTCGATCTCGACCCGCGACGGCAAGGGGGTGCTGGCGCTGGGCACGCCCGGCAGCTACGGCATCCTGCAGACCCAGGTCCAGGCGATGGTCGGGCATGTCGATTTCGCGCTCGACCTGCAAGCGGCGATCGACATGCCGCGCGCGCGCCTGTGGGACGGCAAGCAGATCTATCTGGAACGGCGCGTGCCGCACCCGGTCTGCGTCGAGCTCTCGGCACGCGGCCACGACGTCGCCCTGCTGCCGGAATTCTCCTGGCGCACCGGCGGGATGCAGGCCGTCGGGCGCGATCCCGACAGCGGTGCGCTGATCGGCGCCGCCGACAGCCGGCGCGACGGCGCCGCCGTTCCGGCATAGGGCGACCAATCGATGGATCGCTATTTCTCCACCGACTACGCCGAGGCGCGCGGCAAGTTTCTTGCCGCCGCCGAGAACGCGAACGCGCCGTTGTGGCAGTTCGCGCATCCGCTAAAAGGGCCGAACGGCGAAGCCCTGGGCACCGATATCATCTGGCTCGGTGCGAAAGACGCGCGGAACGTTGTCGTCGCCGGCTCCGCGACGCACGGTGTCGAAGGATTCTGCGGCTCCGGTTGCCAAACCGGCTTCCTGACCGAAAACTGGGCATCGCGGCTAAATGGGGAGACGGCCCTGGTGCTCGTCCATGCCAACAACCCGCACGGATTCGCGCATCAGCGCCGCGTCAATGAAGACAATATCGACCTCAACCGCAACTTCATTAATTTCGAGGACGGCCCACAGGATAGCCCCGGCTATGCCGAACTCCATCCCGCCCTGGTCCCCGAGGCGTGGGACGGCGCGCGCCGCACCGAAGCGGACGCCGCGATCGAGGCCTACAAACAACGCGAAGGCCTGCCCGCCTTCCAACAGGTCACCTCGCGCGGCCAGTACACCCATCCCGACGGACTATTCTACGGCGGCAGCGGCCCAAGCTGGTCGCGGCGCACCATCGAAGGATTCGCGCGCGAAAATTTGGCGGGCGTGGAACGCCTCGCGCTGGTTGATTTCCACACCGGCCTCGGCCCGCGCGGCTATGGCGAGGTCATCGGCCGCGGCGGCCCCGGCGACCCGCAATATGAACGCACCATCGCCTGGTATGGCACCGACGTGAAAAGCGCCGCGGTCGGCAACTCCGCCTCGGTCAAACTCAACGGCACCATCGATTTCGGCTACCGCCGTGCCTGCCTCGGCGCGGAGCAGACCGCGATCACCTTGGAGTTCGGCACCCTGCCCCTGGAAGAGGTGCACGAGGCGATCCGCGCCGACAACTGGCTCTACGCGAAAGGCGGTGCGGAAAAGTCACCGCATTTCAAAGCCATCAAAGCGCAAACGCGGGCGGCCTTCTATGGCGAGGACAGCCAGTGGAAAGCTGACATCTGGGCCCGCGGCCAGGAAATCGTCGAGCAGGCGCTGGCCGGAGTGAACGGGTGAGCGGCGCTAGAACCTGACCATTCGCCATACCTGTTAACTGGTGCTATTATCAGACCAGTTAACAGGTGAGAATCGTGAAAATGAACACCAAATTTTCCGAAGACGTGGTTCCGCTAACCGACCTTAAGGTCAACCCGGGGCGTATCGTCAGACACGTAACGGATGTGCGCCGACCTGTACTCCTGACCAGCCGAGGCCGAGGCGTGGCCGTGATCCAATCCGTTACCGACTACGAAGCCGCCGAAGAAGAGCGCGATTTCATGCGCGCCGTGGTCACCGGGCTCGCGGACATCGATGCCGGCCGCGACGTTTCGCTGGCGGACGCAAAGGCGCGGCTCGGCCTGAAATAGGCGAATGCCAGGGATCGAAATTCGATTTGCCGAATCCGCACTGACGGACCTCGAAACGATGCGGCATTGGTATACCGAACAGGGTGCGCCCGAAATCGGCGACCGCTTTGTCGCGGAAATCTTCAATCGAATAGAAGCGTTGCGCGATCATCCGGAGATGGGCCGTGTCGTACCTGAATTCGATCAACCGTTCCTGCGAGAGCTGATCCATCCGCCCTTTCGTATCGTCTATCGACGCGACCCTGGACGGGTCCGAGTCGTGCGCATTTGGCGCAGCGAGCGCCAGCTCGTGCTACCAAGCGATCCGTCATCATGACTATTTTACCTGAACGTCGTGGTCTAGACAGACGCTTGGTCCCAAGAATCACCAAACAAAAGGAACACCCGTGAACGGATATAGCGAAACCTTCCGCGGCGACGTCTCCCCTTGGGAGGTCGACGCGACCGAGCATTTCACCGTCGCCTATTATTACGAGAAATTCGAGGCCGCGACGTGGCGTTTCCTGCGTCAATCGGGTGCCGATCCCGCGTCCGCGCGAACCGTCGAAGCGCTGACACACTACAAGTCCGAACTACGCGACCGCGATATCTACAGGATCGAGACGGCGCTGATCAATGCCGGCGAGACGCCAATGATTGCCCATAAGCTGTTCAACGCCGAGACGGGCGCGCTGTGCACGACGATGCAGCAAACTCTTGCGGGCGTATCCCTATCGGGACAGACGGTCGCGTGGGACGGCGATGAACGCGAGGACCGGTCGACACCGGGCGACGATGCCAGCTGGGTGCCGTCATTGCGCGATATCGCGCGCCCGGAGGAGGCCGACTGGGTCGGCGATCTGTCGTTGGCTGGCTACATACACCGGTTCTCGACAGGCAATTTTTTCATCATGGCGGCCTTTGGCATGACACCGGAATATATGACGGAAAACAGACTTGGACTTTCAACCTTCGAGTTCCAACTCGTCTTCCATGGACAGGCCAAGCCCGGCGACATGATCGATGTCGAAAGCTGTATCGCCCAGCTTGGCGGTTCTTCGGTGAGGTTTTATCACCGCATGCGCAATGCCGAGACAGGCGCGGATATCGCAGGCCTCAGCCAGTTCGGCGTTCAACTCGACCTCGATGCGCGACGACCCTCACGCATCGCCGACGATGTAAGGGAACGCGCCGAGGCGCTGCTCGCTTCCGACTAACCGGCGCAACGTCATGCGCGCCAACTTTGGTTACCGGGAATATCCGCTGCTGGCGGTGAATTGGCGGACGGTGTTCGGCGGAAAGCCTACGTCGCCACCTGAATGCCCGGTGTTGGGGGAACAGCGGAAGAAGCCCCAGCGTGCCCAATTGGTCGCGAATAGCTAGGAACAGACTCAACTGAACCCTCGAAATCAAACATTTACCCTACTGTCAACGGCGGAGCAAAACCAGTCCAGAGGGCGGCGTAAAATTAGTCCACTT
>CAYLTU010000283.1:0-7412 GCA_964386465.1 uncultured Rhodospirillaceae bacterium | reverse complement strand
AAACGCCGGACGCCCAATCGGAATGGGAGACGAAGACCACGCCGCTGTCGTCGGCCCGGCGCGTGATCCTGTGGTAATAATTCCACGGCACGCCGGGGATCGAAAAGTGCTGCCACGTCCGACCGTTGTCGAGACTCCGATGCATGCCCTCGTTGGTCGGACACAGCATGGTCCGCGACCCATTGTCGTCGAAGAACACGACCCCATGGGAGTCCGCCGAAACCAAACCCTCGTTCTGCCGTACCCAGGTCTCACCCCGGTCCGGCGAATAGTAAACGCCGGCGATCTCGATGGTGACCCACATAGCATCGGTGTCCCTGGGATCGAATTCGATCGCCGTGACCCTGGGTGTGTTGATGAAAGCCACTTCCGTCGGGATATTCATGTCGAGGCGGCGCCAGTTTACGCCAGCATCTTCCGACTTCCAGACCTGGGCCGGCCGGGTTCCGGCGAAAATCACGTTCGGATCATAGGGTGCCTGCTGGATCTGATGGATCTGAAGCGCTTCCATGGGCGAGCGGATGTAGTCCCAATGCAAGGCATCCGGATCCCATCGATAGAGGCCGCAATCCATGCCCGCCAGGACCTCGCCCGGCCGCTCTGGATGGATGCAAACACACCAGCAGCGCGCCTCGTTGTAGAGGCCGCCGGTATTGGTATTGGCACGGTTCCAGGTTTCGCCCAGATCATCACTTATCCAGACCGATTGCATGGAAGCAGCGAAAGCGGTGACATTCATTTTATTTTTCCTCCAACTCGTAAGTCCATCTCCGGTCGGGTTTCCACCTAGCGACCGGGGTGGTTTCTCTCCGTAACCCTAGCGCAGCCGATCAAAGGTCACCCCATGATCGATGGTACGGCCTTCCTTGGGATCCGCCAACTCCACCACCAATCGATCGACGTCGTCCTTCAGCCTGTAAGCATCGGGTGCGCGGCTTATGATCACGGCACCACGGGGCAGATCGCCAGGGCGCATTGTCCCGGGAATATCGATGACCGCCTCGGCGCGGGGCAATGCCTCGCGGCCCCGGCAATAAGCCGAAACGAGCGCATCCGGGTCAGTCATCGAATTCGCAGGTATCTCCTTGACGAATATTATTTCGCTGCCCTTGTACGCGGAAAGGCGGAAGGTCAGCCCGGCGAAATGGCCATTCAGTGCCGGAAGGCGCCAGGCTTGCCGGCCAATGGATTTTTCTCCGCTGGCGACACTGCCCCGTTCGTTCGCTTCGGCGGGCTGGATGTCCAGTCCGGGCGCAAGAATGGTCCCGTTCCCGGAGGCGATAAGCAGATAGGCAACCCTCACTTCCCAGTCGGTATCGGTCAATTGGATTTCGTAGTTGGACGACAACCGGCTTACCGGCACGGGGTGAAAGGTGGATTCGCCACCGGTTTCCGTCGCGGTGGTCACGTTCTCAACCACGATATGCGGCGAGATGACCGCTTCCGTCTCATGAATATGAGGTTGGTATACAAAGTATTTTGTCATGTTCGTCTTCCCCCGCTGACACCTGAATCCGCTCCGGCCAGCATTACAAATGCCGCCCCCCACGCCAACGCTTCGTAGGCGGTGACGTCCTTATTCGGCGTTTCAGTCGAGGCAAAACTATAATGGGAATCGGCTTGATTGGCTTATGAAATCTCATCGCATAGGTATGGCATAATCTCTATATTGAAATTGGTAAATTTTGTATGTATTACCAGATGAATTGCCAATTTGAAGACGCAATTGGAGGTTTCTGTTCTAAGAATCAATGCAATACCATCATCACAACGGGCAAGACCCGCTTCACCCGGCGGGTGATTCAACTAGCGAGCCATTGCGGCTGGGTTTCGACCGTCGCCTAAAGCTGGAGTTTCATGGTTTCAGAGTCACGTGCGACGACGGATTACCGGCCTATCGCGAACTCGATGATGCCCTCGGCCTGACGCTAATCGTCGACGATGAACTAGTTGATCCGCGCACGGGCAAGAACGGCCATCACTCGATGAAGGGCATAAAGAACCATGACGGTGGATCAGTGGTACGAATTCAATAAATTTCGGATGCCATCCGGGAAATGTCAGTTACATCTGAGGGGGAGGCGTTATCATGGGCAAGCAGACTGAGGCCACGGAAGGAAAAAGCGGCACCGAGCTCTATGCCGAGAGAACCCAGCGCATTGCGGACGCGGTGGCGCTCAAGCCCACCGACAGGGTGCCCTTTGCGCTCTTTGCCCATTACTGGCCGGCGACGTTCGGCGGGATCTCGTTCAAGGACGCCATGTACGACGTGGACCGCATGATCCAGATATGCACCGACGCGGCCCTCCTGCTCCAGCCCGACGATTATGGCCCGCCAATCAACATTGTCCTCGGGCGGCCCCTGGAACTGATGGATTTCCGGCAGATCGAATGGCCCGGCCACGGCGTCGGCGACAACGCGTCGTTTCAGTATCTCGACAAGGAGTACATGACCGCCGACGAATATGACGATTACCTGCTGGACCCCACCGGGTTCTTCTTGAAGACCTACATGCCGAGAGTCGCCGGCGGTTTCAGGGCCTTTCAAAACCTCCCCCACTTCCCATCTCTCTATCAGTCCAAGTTCGTGCACACGCTTGTCGCCTACGCCGACCCCGATACCCGCGCTGGTTTCGACGAACTCTTCGCCGCCGCCGACGTCATGGCCGAAACCTTCGCCAAGATCGTCGCCCAGGTGAAGCAGTTGGCCGAAGCCGGCATTCCGGTCGGCGTCGGCGGGCGTTGCGGCGCGCCCTTCGATCATTTCGCCGATTTCCTCAGGGGTTCCAAGGGCGCCATGCTGGACATGTACCGGAACAAGGACAAGCTGCTGGAGGCCATGGACAGGGCCGGGAAACTGCTGCTCAAGGACGCGCTCGCCACCACCCGGGCTTCTGGGAGCAAGCTCATCTTCATCCCGCTCCATTGGGGTCTGGACGGCTTCATGTCACCCGATCAGTTCCGCACCTTCTACTGGCCCCAGCTCCGCCAGATGATGCTCGCCATCATCGAGGAGGGGTTCGTGCCCTGCGTCTTCTGGGAAGGCAACTGCACGTCCCGCCTAGGCGAAATCGACGACATTCCGCCGGGCAAGGCCATCTACTGGTTCGAGCAGACCGACCTCTTCGAGGCCAAGGCGGCCTTGGGCGACGTGGTGTGCCTCAGGGGCAACGTTCCGTCGTCGATGCTGAATACCGGAACGCCGGAAGAAGTCGACGCGTTTTGCAAGAAAGTTATCCAAGGCATCGGTCGGGACGGTGGGTTGATCCTCGACGGCGCCATCGGCATCCCCGACGAGGCGAAGACCGAAAACGTCGTCGCCATGGCGGAAGCGGTGCGCAAGTATCGGTTCGACTGAGGAGCACCCCCAGCTTGCACGGCTGGCCAGTGCGGCGTCGATCACATCAACGGGCACATCGTCAAAGGAGCCGTAGTTGAGGGAATAGAGCCGGGCGTCCAGGCCGCCCGAGGCGATAAGTTCCTCATGGGCCATGGTCTTTTAGAAAAGGAGAGAAATAGATTGAAATCGCGAAAAAACCTGAAGCATGAACTTCAAATCGGCTGATTCGGCGTGATGACCGCATCCGACTCGTGAATATGAGGTTGATAAACGAAGTATTTGGACATGCCTGCCTCCCCAGCTGATGCTCTGATCCGGCCCGGCGGGCGATGCCGTGGCCGATTTTCTACGCCGAAGCGGCGTAGGCGGTGACATCCATTAACCGACGTTTCAGATCGGTTAAGTTAAATAGAATGCGACACGATCTGATTATGAAATCTTATCGCGTTAATATGGTATATTCCCCATATTGAATTTGGTAATTTTGGCCCATATTACCCAGATGAATTGCCAATTTGAAGACGCGCTTGGAGGTTTCTCTTATAAGAATCAATGCAATACCATCATCACAACGGGCAAGACCCGCGTCACCCGGCGGGTGATTCCACAAGCGAGCCATTGCGGTTGGATTTCGACCGCCGCCAAACCTATCCAAGAAATGGGGAGCATCTCAGCATTTCTCACTTGATATCTAATGAGGCGATTTTACAATGGTATATCAGTGGGGTAGGAATATTTTTGGGTGATACAGGCCCATTGGCTTTCGGGCGAATAACCAAACAACGCTAGGTGGTTCAAGCCACGGACAACAGGGAACTGGGTAGGTCATATCTGTTTATTAAACGGGTGACTTGGCGATTTGATCATTGCTAAAGGCAATGTGATTAGTCTCAATCGCGCTCGTGCGACCAGCATGTAAACACCTATACGAATGTCTAATATGCTAAGCTATTCTGATGCGTAATATCGTCGCGACACGGTAAAAAAAGTTTATTCCCGGGGGGGAATCAGTTGCTCGAACCCATCTTAGCTGGACTGCTGAATGTCTTCTCATGGCCGGCCATCGGCTATTTGGGCTTTGGCATTTTTCTGGGTATATGGCTTGGCGCGATGCCGGGTGTAGGTGGGGTAACCGGCCTTATATTGTTGTTGCCATTTACCTACACGATGGAACCCGTGCCCGCTTTCGCGCTGATGCTTGGCATGTTCGCGGTCACCACCACCAGCGACACGGTCGCCTCGGTCATGCTGGGCATACCGGGCACCGTCGCCTCGCAGGCGACGGTGATGGACGGCTACCCCTTGGCGCAAAAGGGGCAGGCCAACCGGGCGCTTGGCGCGGCCTACACCTGTTCGGCCATCGGCGGCATCATCGGCGCCGTGGTTCTGGCTTTTTCCATGCCGCTTATCCGGCCAATCCTGACCCTTTTCAGCACGCCTGAATATTTCATGCTGTCCCTGCTCGGGATTTGCATGGTGGGTGTGCTGAGCGGCGGCTCGATGGCCAAGGGTTTAACGATTGGCGCCCTTGGCATGTTATTGGGCACTGTCGGCGAAGGGACCTTCAATGCCATCCCGAGATACAATTTCGATATCCAGTATCTCCTCAACACACCGCCGCTCGTCGGCGTGGTTTTAGGGCTGTTCGCCATACCGGAAATGTTGGATCTGGCGGCCAAAAACACCTCGATCGCCAGGGTTCCTGAAGACCAGACCAAGGGCGGCGGCATGGCTCAGGGTGTCCGCGACGTCTTTCATTATTGGTGGCTTACCCTGCGCAGCTCGACTCTCGGAGTTTATATCGGCATGTTGCCGGGGCTCGGTGCATCGATCGTCGATTGGGCCGCATACGGCTTCGCCGTGCAGACGACCAAGGGCGAAAAATCCTTTGGCCGCGGTGATATCCGGGGTGTGATCGCGCCCGAAAGCGCCAACAATGCGCAACGGGGCGGAGCCCTGGTACCGACCCTGGCCTTCGGCATCCCCGGTGATTTCCCGATGTCGATCTTGCTGGGCGCAATGATGATCCAGGGCCTGAGTCCCGGCATGGAGATGCTTACGACCCATCTCGACATCACCTTCTCGATGATCTGGACACTGATCATCGCCAATATTATTTCCGCGATCCTGTTGATGTTCATCGGCAAACAGGTCGCCAAGGCAATATTCGTCGATGGTCATCTTCTGGTCCCGGTGGTGGTGCTCTTCGTCTTCATGGGCAGCTGGCTGGGGGCGCAGTCCATGGGTGATTTAATCCTCATGCTTTCCATGGGGTGCCTGGGACTGTTAATGAAACGTTCGGGCTGGCCGCGCCCGCCGTTGATTATCGCCCTGGTGCTCGGTCCCAATATGGAGAATTCCCTGGTCATATCCAACCGCATCTACGGCAATTTCGGCTGGTTGGAGCGAACGCCCTCGTTGATCATTGCCGCGCTCGTTGTATTAACGATCGCGGTAACGGCTTTCGGGTTCGTTAAAAGACCTCGTCAGCCCGACGTCGCCAGTCTGGCGGACGGCAAATTTGAAGCAGAACACGATATCGATAATAAGATTTCGATCGAGGGCGGCGAAAAAAACCCGCTGATATCCATTCCACTGGCTGTCTTTTTGATCGCCCTCTATGCCGCCGCCGGATATATCGCGCTCGACTTTCATCCGGCCAACCGCCTGTACCCACTTTACGTGAGCATCGCCAGTCTGTTCTTGCTGTTGATTGTGCTGCGCAACGACATTCAGGACGCACTGAAGGAGAAGGCCGTCATCGGTGACTGGCGGACCGCGTGGAGCCGCGCCTACCGGAAAGCCGGTTTGGACCGGTCGTTCAAATTCGTCCTCTGGGTTGCCGGAGCGGTCTTCGGCTGTTGGCTCATTGGCCAAAAACCGGCGATTGCCTTGTTCATGGGGCTCTATCTCATTATTTGGGGCAAACGCCCGAAATGGCTCGGACTGACCTATGCGGTGGCGGGTTATCTGTTCATCGAAATCTTTTATGACCAGCTGATGAGCCTTCAATTTCAACCGCCGCTTATTGGCAAATTATATGGTGGATAAGAAGAATGGTTTTTGAAATTCACGCTCGAATGGTAGCGGGAATGGTTGTTGTCAGGCGGAAGTCAATGTCCTGACACAGCAATAATCGGGATAAACATGGTTCACAACAGGAGAGTTATCAAATGAAACGATTACTAGCTCTATCAATCACCTCGGTAGCCGCCGTCGCGGCCATTGCCGCGGTTAATCCGGTATCGGCGAAGGAATTTTATGAAGGCAAAAAAATCAACTGCATCGTGCCATATTCACCTGGCGGCGGTACCGACTCGTTTTTTCGGGTGATCGTGCCCAATATTGCGCGGCTGATTCCCGGCAAGCCCGACATCGTCATCCGCAATATGTCCGGTGCCGGTGGCTTGAAGGCCAATAACTATGTGTCGCAGGACGCACCAAACGACGGCTTTACCGTGCTCTGTGCGCCCTGGCTTTCGAGCGCGCAAATGACCCGTCGTAAAGGTGTGCGGTTCGATTATTCGAAGATGCGCCTGGTGGGCGGTGAAAGCGCCATCGATACGTCGGTCATCTCCAAGAAAATCGTTCCAGGCGGTCTGAAAAATGCCGCGCAGGCGACCAAGGCCAAACGAATTGTGATCGGCGGCCTCAGCCCGTCATCGACCCTCGACCTGCGCTTGCGCCTGGCCGCCGACCTGCTCGGTCTGAAAACGGTGTATATTCCGGGCTATCGCGGTCAAGCGAAACAGGTTCCGGCCTTCTTGAGCGGTGAGATTTCCATGGTCGGGGCCAATTATGGAACCTATGCATCGCGCAGCAAACAGGCGCTGGTGGATAACGGCCCAGGCATGCTGTTCGCCTACTTCCCGAAATTCGATAGCGCCGGCAAGGTCAAACCGTCGGCGCTCATGGACAAGCTTGGCGTGCCGCGCCTGGACGTATTGTATAAGAAAGTCCACGGCAAGAATCCCTCCGGCCAGCTTTGGGAAGCTTACAAAACCCTGCAAAATATCACCGCCATGGGGCTTTCCATGTGGCTGCCCAAGGGGTCACCCGATGCGGCTCTCAA
>CAYLTU010000282.1:0-7438 GCA_964386465.1 uncultured Rhodospirillaceae bacterium | reverse complement strand
TTAACGCGTCCTCGAAACCCAATGTTTCGATATCCTTCGTCGCGCCGCTCATGCCAGTACCCAAAATTGCGTTCTCCTAAGGCCGTTGAGTTTAATCGTGCGGCCGGGGAGTGTCCAAGCCTATGTCTGGCACCGGTTACGGTCCCGCGCACCGACCATTGCCGGTCGGGAGTCCTTGATTTAGGCCGTTAATGTTTATTTTAGAGCTTAGCGGTAACGTTTTTCGGTGATCACGCGTCGCGTAGTGGGAACGCGATCGGGTTCGCGGTTTCGACCATGCGCACGGTCGGATTAAGACAATGATTTCGAGGAAAAGGGAATGAAATCCTGTTTGGTAGTTGACGATTCAAGGGTTGTTCGCAGCGTCGCTCGTAAAATTCTCGAAGAGTTGGATTTCGCGGTCGACGAGGCGGAGGACGGCCAGGTTGCACTCGATTTCTGTCTCAATTCGATGCCCGACGCGATTCTGCTCGACTGGAACATGCCGGTAATGAACGGTATCGAGTTCTTGCGGGAATTGCGTGTTCAAAAAGACGGCGAGCAACCGATCGTCGTATTTTGCACTACCGAGAACGATATCAATTTTATCCAGGAGGCCATTGCCGCCGGCGCCAACGAGTACATCATGAAACCGTTCGACCGGGACATCGTCCAATCGAAATTCGTCCAAGCCGGTATCATTTAGGGTTGACTGACGAGGGCCGCGGGATGGAATTCGGGATAAGGCGACATCACCTGCTGGAAGAGGCGAAGGCTGAACTCGATATCGCTTACGAAGAGGTAAAGCGCGCCGAAAAGGAGATCATGGCGAGTGAGGCGCTATACAACGAAAAATCAAAGGCGTTAAATGGTTCCTCCGATGCGCTTCGTGCATTGATGGCGGAGAAGGAGGCGCGCCAAGAGGAGTTCGGAATCGCCGAGTTGTACGAACTGCAACGTGCGGCAATTCAGCGATTTGCCCAAATCAGCTCCGTATTCACCATTGTTCATTCGGTCGAGTCCGAGACCGTAGCGACCGACCTGATCGGGCAACTTCTGTTCCGCGCCAAGGATGCGCCGTCGAAGCGGGCCGAATTCAATAAGGCAATACGCAAGTTCGCCTGCAACCTGCGGTCCTATTCGCTTGAGGAAAGCAGCATCGAAAACGATCACAAGGTCCGCGAATCGTGGCAGGTAATCGAAAGCGTTCTGGAAGAAGTGGGTCGCCCTAACAAGCGGCCGGAAGATACTTAAGCGCAGGCCGCCATCAAGCTGCGCACGTGCCGCGCCGCGCAACGACCCAACGCTGCCAAATCGTAGCCGCCCTCCAGCGTCGATACGAGACGTCCATCGCAAAGCCCCTCGGCGGCCTCCATGATCTGTTCGGTCGCCCAGCCATAGTCGTCGTCGGTGTAATTGAGCGATGCGAGAGGGTCGTCGGTATGAGCGTCGAATCCGGCGGAAATGAAGATCATATCGGGCCCGAAGGAACGCAAGGCTGGCAGGATCGTGTTTTTAAGAGCATCCCGGAACGCGTCGGATCCGGAATAGGGCGGCAACGGCGCGTTGACGATGTTGCTCGCGCAGCCGCGCTCGTGCGCGGCCCCCGTTCCGGGATATAGGGGCGACTGATGGGTCGATGCGAAGAACGAATTAGGGTCGTTTTGGAACATCGCTTGCGTGCCGTTTCCATGATGTACGTCGAAATCGACAACAGCGATACGGCTAAATCCATGCGCCTCGCGGGCATGCGCGCAGCCGACGGCGACGTTGTTGAAAATACAGAATCCCATTGGGATCGCCGGTTCCGCATGGTGGCCGGGCGGGCGGACCGCGCAGAAGGCGTTTCGAACCTCGCCGCCGGCCACCGCGTCGACGGCCGCGCAAAGCGCGCCTGCCGCGCGTAATGCCGCCTCGCCGGAACCGGGAGACACGATCGTGTCGGCATCGAGCCGCGCCGCGCCCCGTTCCGGGATGTTCGCCAATACCTGTTCCACATAGTCGCGCGGGTGGACCCGGGCGATCTGATCGACCGTGGCTTTCGGCGCCTCGCGCCGGTCGAGCCCGTCGAAGGTGCTGTCCCGCAAGGCGGTCTGTACCGCTTCCAACCGCGCGGGCGACTCCGGATGCGATGGTCCTGGAACATGGTCGAGACAGGCTTCGTGCGTGAACAGCGCGGTTTGCATTGGTTGCCCTTTCGCGGATCGGCGCGGCTGCGCCCATTATAGGGTGTTTAATAAGTGCCTATATGTCACGCGAATTTGTAATGCGGTTTTTCTTGCATTCTTAACTCGGTTCGAGTTTGATCCGGTGACGCAACTGCATATATAATTACAGTCAAAATTACATTTATAGACTTGTATACGATTCCCGTCTTCAGCATGTCGACGACGGAAAAATGATGTGATCGGCCCCGAGGCGCGGGGCAATTCGGCAAATCGGACAGGTCCGTAGAATAACGGAGTGCACAAGAATGCGAATTGCGGCGGCGATATTGACAATAGCGCTTCTTGCGCCCGGTGCGGGCGATGTATTGGCGCAGAAACGGGCTGCATCCGTGAGAGTTGATGCCACAATCAAGGAGCCTCTTTCGCAGACGATGCCGGTGATCGGCCGGTTCGTTGCTCGGCAGACCGGCGTCGTTTCAGCGCTTTCGAGCGGGCCCGTGGCGAAGGTCGTCGTCGCGGTCGGCGATACAGTGAAAAAAGGCGATATCGTTGCCAAGATCGTTACGGAGCGTATCCGCTGGAACCGCCAGCTTCGTGCCGCTGCGTTGCGCGAGAAGAAGGCGGCTCTGGAGACGGCGAAAGCGCAGCTCTCGATGACCCGGGTGGAGCTGAAGCGGTTGGAGAACCTGAAAAAGTCAGCTGCCTTTTCACAGGCCCGCTTCGACGATAAGAGCAATGAAGTCATCAAGTACCGTAGCGAAGTCGGCGAGCAGGAAGCGGCGGCTGCGAGCGCGCAAGCGGAACTGCGTCTCGCCGATATCGACCTTCACAACAGTGAGATTCGGGCGCCCTACGGTGGCGTTGTTTCGCAAAAACACACCGTCGCGGGCGCCTATGTGAGTGTCGGCGACGCGGTCGTGACCCTGATCAATGACACCGACCTGGAAATTGAAGCGGACGTCCCATCTGAACGCGTCGCGGGGTTGGAAAACGGCCGCACGATTGGCGTGCGGATGGACAACGGTTCGAAATTGCAGGCGATCGTTCGGGCCTTGGTACCGGATGAGAATGCACTGACGCGTACCCGGCCGGTCCGGTTTACTCCAGTTTTCGATGATGGCGGATCGAGCCCGCTGAGATTGGCCATGAACCAAAGCGTGACGGTTCTGGTGCCGATCGGCCGGCCGCGCGATATCGTTTCCGTGCACAAGGATGCGGTCATCCCGCGCGGCGGCAAGAACATCGTCTTCGTCGCAAAGGAAGGCAAAGCGGAGATCCGCGCCATCCGGCTCGGCAGCGCGATCGGCAATCGTTTCGAAGTCGTCCAGGGCTTGCGCGAGGGCGACCTGGTCGTTGTGCGGGGCAACGAAAGACTCCGGCCCGGCCAAGCGATTACCTACAAGGGCATGATCAAGGAAGGTGGCGGTAAACCGGTTGAGCCGTCGGGCAAGCAGAGCTGACGATGAATCTGATCAAGTTAGCCATCGACCGACCGGTTGCCGTGATGGCGGCGGTGATACTTGCGGTTCTGTTCGGTCTGGTCGCGCTCAATACGATACCGATTCAGCTGACCCCCGATCTGCGACGCCCGGTTATTCAGGTATCGACCAATTGGGGCGGCGCCGCGCCGGCGGAAATCGAGCGGGAAATCATCAACCGCCAGGAGGACGCGCTGAAGGGACTCGAAGGGCTGAAACGCATGGTTGCCCGCGCGCGGGACAACAATGGCGAGATAACGCTCGAGTTCGAAGTTACCCAGAATATGGACAAGGCCCTCCTTCTGGTAGCCAACCGCCTTGACCGCGTCAACGGATACCCAGCGGAAGCGGATGAACCGACATTGCGGACCTCGGGCGCCGACGACAACTCCATCGCCTGGTTCCGGCTGACGAGGACCGCCGAAGGCGCCAAACCGATCCATACATTCGGTGATTTCGCCAGCGATGTCATAAAGGAACGGATGGAGCGAGTCGCCGGCGTAGGCCGGGTCGATGTCTATGGCGGCGGCGAGCGCGAGATGCGCGTGATCGTCAACCCTGCCAAGATGGCGCGCTATGGCTTGACCGTACCGCAAGTCGTTGACCGATTGCGCGCCGCGAACGCGTCGATCACCGGCGGCGATGTGGAAGAGGGCAAGCGGCGGTATACCGTCCGCACCGACAACGAGTTCAAGACGCCCGACCAGGTCAAGGCCGTGCTGTTGCGCTCCAGTATCGTAGGCGGTGACGGCGGCAGCGGCAGGATCGGCCGCGTGACGGTGGGCGATATCGCTACGGTTCGCTTTGACAACAAGGATCCGATTGCGCGCATCCGGACTCTCGGTGTCGAGGCGATTGCCTTGAGCGTCAAGCGTGAGACCGGCGCGAACGTCATCGAGACGATGCAGGGGCTGCGTGACGCGGTCGCGGAATTGTCGCAGAACGTTCTGCCGCGCGCGGGGTTGGAAATCGAACAGCTCTACGACGAAACCATATACATCAATTCTTCGATCGATCTGGTCATTCAGAATATCTGGGTCGGGGGCACGCTGGCGGTCCTTATCCTGTTGACCTTTCTGCGCTCGAGCCGGGCGACACTCGTCATCGCGTTGGCGATACCGGTTTCCGTCATCGCCTCCTTCGTCGCGATGGCCGGTCTCGGCCGATCGCTGAACGTCGTGTCGCTGGCCGGGATAGCATTCGCGGTCGGCATGGTGGTCGATGCCGCGATCGTCGTGCTCGAAAACATCTATCGGCTGCGCGAGCAGGGCGTTCCGGTCAAGGAGGCTGCCTATCGCGGGACGCAACAGGTCTGGGGTGCGATCCTGGTCTCGGCCTTGACCACGGTGATGGTGTTCATCCCGATCCTCATCATGCAGCTCGATGTCGGACAGCTGTTCCGCGATATCGCCGTCGCGATTTCAGTCGCCGTTTTGCTGTCGCTCATCGTGTCGGTCACCGTCATACCGGCGCTGTCGCAGCGCTTGTTGGGCCATGGCGTTCAGGCGCGAGGAGCAGGCCTATATCTGCCGGTCATCGATGAATTCGGGCGCTGGTTCGTCTCGATGGCGACCGGTTTGTCGCGCGCCGTGGTTCGGAACAAGGTGCTCGCTGTTTCGATCGTCGTGACGTTGACCGCGATTACCGGATTGGCGACCTGGCAGTTCCTGCCGAAATTGGAATATCTGCCTAGAGGCAACCGGAACCTGATCATCGGCTATATCGTGCCGCCGCCGGGATACAATCTGAAGACGACCTCCGATATCGCGCAGGATCTGGAGAATGCGGTTCGCCCGCATTGGGCGTCGGAAACGGGGCCGGAATCGAAACCCGGCGAACCGCCGAAAATGGAGCATTTTTTCTTCGTAACCTTTCGCGAGCTCACAATCGTCGGCGCGCGTGCCATAGACGGCCGGCGGGTCGGCGAACTGATTCCGGTCCTTTCTAAGCCGGTATTCCGAGAGCCCGGCACCTTTGGGAGCATGTCGCAACGGTCGATTTTTGGCCGCGGCGTGCGCGGCGCGCGTTCGATCGATCTTGATATATCCGGGCCCGATTTGCAGTCGGTTATCGATGTGGCGCAACGTGCGGTCGGCCTTATCAGCCAGGCACTACCGCGGTCGCAAGGCAATCAGCTTAGACCACGTCCTGGGTTGGAGCTTGGCGCGCCTGAAGTGCGCATTATCCCGGATCCGGTCCGGTTGGCGGATAATGGCGTGACGGCACGCGATCTCGGCGATACCGTGGACGCGTTCAATGACGGGCTCCGAGTCCTGGAATTCACCTACGGCTCGGACCGGATGGATTTAATGCTGGCCGGTCCGGATGGGATCGTCAGCGAGACCCAGGGGATTGGAAGCCTGCCGATCGTGACGCAATCGGGCGCGATCATACCGCTGCGGTCGCTGGCCGATGTCATCGTGACTTCCGGCCCGACGTCGATCCGGCATGTCGAGCGCGAGCGAACAGTGACACTCGAATTGAAACCGACCGAGACGTTTGCCTTGGGTGAAGCGCTCGAGATCCTTCAAAGAGAGGTCGTCGACAAGCTTAACGAAGAAGGGTTGCCGCCGGGCGTACGCCTGCGGTTCTCCGGCGCGGCCGACAAGATGGTCGAGACGTGGGACGAGATGCGCATCGATCTGCTGATGGCCCTAGTGATCGTCTTCCTCGTGATGGCGGTTCTGTTCGAGAGCTTTTTCTATCCGTTCATCATCATGCTCTCGGTGCCTTTGGCGACCGGTGGCGGCGTGGCGGGGCTGGTCGTATTGAACCTGTTCTACTTCCAGCCGCTCGATATGCTGACCGTCCTCGGCTTCGTCATCCTGATCGGTATCGTCGTCAACAACGCCATCCTGCTGGTGCATCAGACCCTGTTCCATATTCGCGAGGAGGGGATGGCGCATGACGAGGCGATCGTCGAGGCGACACGAAACCGGATCCGGCCGATCTTCATGTCCACCTTGACGAGCGTGATCGGCATGCTGCCGCTCGTCCTGTTTCCCGGCGCCGGCTCGGAAATCTACCGGGGGCTCGGGTCGGTCGTCATCGGCGGCCTGTCCTTGTCGGCCCTCCTGACGCTAGCGATCGTACCGCCCCTGCTCGGCCTGTTTGTCGGTGTGCTGGAAAAACACCGCGGCGCCCCGGCACTCGACAGCGAAACCGCACCCCGGCCCGCGGAATGACGGAAACCTGCGATTTCCTCATTATTGGCGGAGGCATTGCCGGTGCGTCCGCAGGATATGCCTTGGCCGAACACGGCAAAACCATCGTACTCGAGCGGGAGGATCAGCCGGGCTATCACTCGACGGGCCGCTCCGCGGCGCAATTTACCGAGCTCTACGGGAATTACGTCATTCGGTCGTTGGCACGGATCAGCAAGCCGTTCCTTGAGAAGCCGCCTGTCGGATTTACCGATGCCAACATACTGAGCCCGCGCGGCGCGCTTTTCATCGTGACGGAGGCGCAACGGCCGCAGATGGAGGCGTTTGCTAAATTCGCTGCCAGTGAATCCGTTCCGGTTCACGAACTGAGCCGAAACGACGTGCGCGATCTGGTCCCCGTGATGCGGGCCGATGCCTTCGATTACGGGTTGCACGAGCCGGAATCGACCGACATGGACGTCCATGCACTGCACGGCGGTTATCTGCGCGGGTTACGGTCGCGCGGTGGTCGCGTCGTCACGAACGCGGAGGTGACGGCGCTAATGCGCAAGGGGAACGCCTGGGTCGTCGAAACGCGCGGCGATACGGCCTATCAGGCGCCCGTCGTGGTCAATGCCGCCGGCGCCTGGGCGGACGTCGTCGCGGAAAT
>CAYLTU010000281.1:0-7445 GCA_964386465.1 uncultured Rhodospirillaceae bacterium | reverse complement strand
GCGGTTATCTTAGATAACTCAGAACGATCAACATCTTCCCACATTTTGAAATCAACATTCTTTAATTGGTTAAATCGTTTTATTAAATCTGATTTATGTTTGGGTTGTGATACCTGTCCTAAAATCATCAACCCTCCTCCCAAGTCTGTGTGAGGGGGTTTTTTATCAATTCTCCCCACCTCTCAGATGGCGTCATCGTAGTTTTTGATGTCTGACCCCATCCATCATTACTCGTCGTTTTCTGTGCGGGTTGGCGCAGACGCACCATTATCCTCGCATGGACAAGTACCACGGCTACGGCACAGTCATTCGAGAAGCTATCATTGTGATGCCAAGACCGCGGCAGTGGGCCGCGAGCGCCTCTCAGAAACAAAAGTTGGGCCGCCCGCCAAGGATCCGACATTGTGGGTTTTTATGGAATATTGGCAAATGTCGTGTTTAAAGAGCCTATTCGAGCTGTTGCCTGGATCGAACGCGACGCGGACGCCAATGGACACCCGACCCTATGAATGATGATCCGCATGACGAATTGCCGTCGCGCCGGTTCAGTCGCACCGCAACGCCCGAACTGACGGCATTCGCCGAAGAACTCGCCGACGCCGCGCGACTGACCGCGCTGCGCTATTTCCGCAACCGGGTAAAGATCGAATACAAGGCGGACATGTCGCCGGTGACGGTTGCGGACCGCGAGGCGGAAGCCGCCATGCGAAAGTTGATCGCCGGCCGCTATCCCGATCACGGCTTGCTTGGCGAGGAGCACGGGCAGGAGAATATCGAACGCCCGGCGGTCTGGGTGCTCGACCCGATCGACGGAACGAAAAGCTTCATTACCGGAATGCCGACATTCGGTACCCTCATTGTCTTTCTCGACCGGGGACTGCCTACGATTGGCGTGATCGACATGCCGGCGATGGGCGAGCGCTGGCTCGGCGTCTCGGGTTCGGTGACGACGATGAACGGAACCCCATGCAAGACGCGCGATTGCCGGTCTCTCAATCAGGCGAACCTCTATGCGACATCCGTCGACATGTTCGGCGTCGGCGAAGGGCGCGCCTTCGACACCGTCAGCGCGGCAGCCGCGATGCGCCGTTTCGGCGGCGACTGCTACAGTTACGGCTTGCTGGCTTCGGGATTTATCGATGCGGTGATGGAGGTGTCGTTGCAGCCTTACGACTACCTGGCCCTGATTCCGATTGTCGAAGGCGCCGGCGGCGTCATTACCGATTGGGATGGCGCGCCGCTTGATGTCAACTCGGCGGGGCGGGTTGTCGCCTCCGCGACTCCGGACCTGCACGCGGAAATCCTATCGACGATCGCCCGGAGCGGCTTCGATGCGAATGAATCCTGACGGGAAAGGACCGATCATCCTTGTGTGCGAGCATGCGTCCAACGCCATGCCGCCGGAATTCAGGAATCTTGGGCTCGACCGGAATGCTCTGGAGAGCCATATCGCCTGGGACCCCGGCGCTCTTTCCGTTGCGCGACAATTGTCCGCGAGTTTCGATGCACCGCTGATCGCGCCGGACGCGTCACGTTTGCTCTATGACTGCAATCGCCCGGCAACGGCCGTGGACGCAATGCCGGAGAAGAGCGAGAACAGCCCCGTTCCCGGCAACAGGGGATTAAGCGTGGCGGCGCGAAACGCGCGCGTCGAGAGATTCTACCGGCCTTACCGCGCCGACTTGGAAGCCTCGATAACGCGCGCGCTGTCGGCGGGCCGCGACCCGGCAATCGTCACCATTCATTCCTTTACGCCCCTCTATTCCGGCGCGCGGCGCGATCTCGATCTAGGCGTCCTGCACGATTCCGACGCGCGTTTGGCGGACGAAATTTTGTTTCTCGCCGATGCCGACGCGCAAATTAGCGCGCGCCGGAACGAACCATACGGCCCGGATGACGGTGTGACCCATACGCTGAAAGAGCACGCCATTCCCCGAGAGTTGTTGAACGTGATGCTCGAAATCAGAAACGATCTGATCGCGGACACCGTCCAAATAACGGCAATGGCCAAACGATTGACGGGCTACTTGAACGCCGCGATCGCAAAACTTAAGGGTGCGTGAAGGATTTGGCGGATCTTCGGACACAACAAATCTGCCGGCGCTGTAATACGGGAAAGAGGTTGAGGTCGAGATGGCGGGAAAATTGACATTCGAAGAGCTGAAAGGCGCCGTTTTGGAAGGCGCGATCGACACGGTTCTGGTCGTTCAGGTCGATATGCAGGGCCGCCTGATGGGCAAACGCATGCAGGCCGACTTTTTCATCGATAGCGCCTGGAAGGAAACGCATAGCTGCAACTACCTTCAAGCCACGGACATGGAGATGGTTACCGTCGAGGGGTACAAGTCGACGAGCTGGCAATCGGGGTACGGCGATTACACGATGCGGCCGGATCTCGAAACATTACGCCGAATTCCCTGGCTGGAAGGCACGGCACTGGTGATGTGCGACGTGCTCGATCATCATACGCATGAAGAGGTTCCACATTCGCCACGCGCGATATTGAAGCGGCAGGTGGCGCGCCTAGAGACCATGGGTATGCAAGCCTTCACCGCCTCCGAGCTGGAGTTCTTCCTGTTCCGCGAAAGCTATGAGGAAGCGCAGGAATTGGGGCACCGCAACCTCACCCCGATCAGCGCCTACAACGAGGACTACCACATCTTCCAGACAACCAAGGAAGAAGACGTTATGCGCGCCATCCGCAACGGGTTGAACGGCGCGGATATCCCGGTTGAAAACTCCAAGGGCGAAGCCTGCGCCGGCCAAGAAGAAATCAATGTCCGCTACGCCGACGCGCTCACCATGGCCGACCGGCATGCGATCATCAAAAACGGCTGCAAGGAAATTGCCTGGAGCAAGGGACGGTCGATCAGCTTCATGGCGAAGTGGCACTACGACCATGCCGGCAACTCTTCCCACATTCACCAATCGCTGTGGACCCTCGACGGCAAGGCCCTGTTTTTCGACCCCGATGAGGAACACGGCATGTCCGCTCTCATGCGTTCCTACCTGGCCGGGCTTTTGCGGCACGCCGAGGACATCACTTTTTTCCTCGCACCCAACATCAATTCCTACAAGCGTTTCATGGCGGGTACGTTCGCCCCGACAAAGGCCGTCTGGTCGATCGACAATCGCACTGCCGGATATCGTATCTGCGGCGGCGATACCGACGCCGTGCGCGTGGAATGCCGCGTCGGCGGCGCCGACTTGAATCCTTATCTGGCGATGGCCGCGCTGATCGCGGCGGGTATCGACGGAATCGAGAAAAAATTCGAACTCGAGCCGGCTTTCGTCGGCGACGCGTATCGAGGCGGTGCGGCGCGGGAAATTCCATCGACCTTGCGAGAAGCGACGATGGCGCTCGATGAATCGGACATGCTGCGCGCGGCGTTCGATGACGATGTCGTCGACCATTACGTACACGCCGCGCGCTGGGAACAATACGAATACGACCGCCGCGTGACCGATTGGGAAGTCCAACGCGGGTTCGAACGATCATGACGCGGGAATGCGGAAGATTCGAAACGGCAAAGTGTATTGGTCAAATCTATTTAGCTTATCTGTTTTAACGATTTGACCGATATTTAAACACCTGCCAGGACTAACCGGGCGTTGCCGTGGCCGTTACGGCGAAATACGCGAGACGTCATTTCTTGAACGAGAACGCGTAATGGCCCGCGACGGTTGCGATGGAATCTGACGCATTCCGGTGAGGCAGAATGAATAAATTGGGTGTTCCGGCAGTGATGCAATCCGAGGGCGAGCGCAATACTTCCGTTCGCCGCCGGAAGTGGACGGATACGATCCCGAGCGAAGCCACGCGCAAAATGCTGGCCAAGGACGCCGGCCTTTTTCTGCATCAATCCGTCTCAAGTCCTAGTCTAACCGCGATCGCAAAGGCGGAAGGCCCCTGGATCGAAGATTCCGACGGGCGGCGCTATCTCGATTTTCACGGCAATAACGTCCATCACATCGGATATGGGCATCCGCGTTTGAAGAAAGCGATCGCCGATCAAATGGATCGACTGCCGTTTGCGCCGCGACGCTTCGCCAACGAACCGGCGACCGCCCTTGCCGCAAAGCTGACGGACCTGGCGCCCGGCGATTTATCCAAGGTGTTGTTCACCACCGGCGGGTCCGACGCTATTGAGGTCGCGTTAAAAATTGCGCGGGTTGCGACCGGACGGCACAAAACGGTGTCGTTCTGGGACGCCTTTCATGGCGCCGGATTTGGCGCGGCGTCGGTCGGAGGCGAGCAGATGTTCCGCTCACACCATATCGGCCCGCTTTTATCGGGGACGGAGCACGTTGCGCCTTTCACCTGTTATCGGTGTCCCTACGGTTATCCCGACCTTAGAGAACAGCCGCATTATGAAATGTGCAAGATCACCTGTGCCAATTTCGTGCGCTATGTCCTGGAAAAGGAAGGCGATGTCGCCGCGGTGATCGCCGAGCCGGCGCGGGCGGTGCCCTATATCCCTCCTCCCGGGTACTGGGCGGCGGTGCGAAAGGCCTGCAACGATACGGGCGCCTTATTGATCTTCGATGAAATACCGACCGGCCTGGGTAAGACTGGGCGCATGTTCGCCTGCGAGCATGATGACGTCACCCCGGACATTCTTGTCATGGGTAAAGGACTTGGCGGCGGCATAATGCCGATCGGCGCGACCCTTGCGCGCCCGGTACTGGATGTCGCCGGCGATTTCGCCATCGGCCATTACACGCACGAGAAAAGTCCAGTGGCGACCCGTGCCGCATTGACCACCATCGAAATTATCGAAGACGAGGGTTTGGTTGAGAACGCCGCCGTTCTGGGAAGCGAAGCATTGGACAGGCTACGGGAGATGGAACACCGCCACGGCGTGATCGGAGAAACGAGAGGCCGCGGGTTCCTGATGGGGATTGAACTGGTAAAGAACAAGGATGAGAAAGAGGCGGCATACGATTTGGCGGAAGACGTCTACTACCGATGCCTCGATGCAGGGCTATCGTTCAAGGTCACCATGGGAAATAATCTGACGCTGACCCCGCCGCTGATTTTAACCCGCGAGCAAATGGATTTTGCCCTTGGCGTCATTGACGGAGCGATCGGGGAAGCCGCGCGCACGCATGGGTTGGCCTGACCCATCCATCTGGAGCACCGCCCATGGCCAAGGTCGTCCGAACCGATAGAGAGTTGGAATGCCCTGTCATAGACGCAGCCTTTCGCGATAACGGCCACGAGCTTGTTTTACTGCCCGACGGCGTCGGCGAAGACGTGCTCGCGGAAGAAGTTCGCGACGCCGATCTCCTGTTGATGTGTTATACGCCGATCACCGCGCGGGTGATCGAGGCGGCTGATGTTCTCAAGGCCATCATCAAGTACGGCGTTGGCATAGACGCCATCGATATCGAAGCGGCCAAGGCGCGGCGTATTCCGGTCGTGAATATCCCGGAATACGCGGAACGTACGGTGGCCGAAGGCGCGTTTGCAATGATGATCGCCCTGGCCAAGCGCCTGCCTGCCATGGACCGGGCCATGCGGTCGGAGGGCTGGCTTTGGCCGACCGCGGAATGGCGGGGCAGCGATATCGCGGGAAAGACCTTAGGCCTCGTTGGCGCGGGACGTATTGCAACGGCCATGGCCCAAATGGCGGGGGCCGGCTTTGGGGCCAGGGTGATCGGCTATTCGCCCCACACGCCAAGGCAGGAAATGCAAGACGCCGGCATCACCCCCGTGGAAGACCTAAGGCGGTTGATGGCTGAAAGCGATTTCGTTTCGGTGCACTGTGTCCTGAACGAAGAGACGCGCCATCTCATTGGCGCGGCCGAGATTGCGGCCATGAAGCCGACGGCGTTTCTTATCAACGCCGCGCGTGGCGCGATTGTCGATGAGATGGCCCTTGTGGACGCCCTGCGGCGCGAACGAATCGCGGGAGCGGGCCTCGATGTATTCGGCAGCGAGCCGCTGTCTCTCGACGGACACCCGCTCAGCCCGCTTTACGGCATGGATAACGTCATTCTGCTGCCGCACCTGACATTCTTTACGAACGAGGCCATGGACCGTCTGCAGCGCGAAACGCTGCAGCGGTGTTTCGAGGCGCTGGAAGGAAAACCCGTGCAGGTGAATTCGCTGGACCCGCGGCTCAGGGGGCAATCCCATGGCGTAACGTTCGGCCCGAAAGAGAGATAGAGCAGCGCAAGGCGCGTGTCGTTCGGGTGCCGGACGCCTCCGCGACTAGCCCGGGTATCTCACCGTCCTTGGGGCCGCCATCGTGGTGTGCGGACCCGATCCGCTAGGAGAAGGCCGAAAAGCGTAGCGGTGATTACGGTCGAGGCCTTCGACGACGCGGGCGGTCCGCACACCAGGACCCTTCGGGCGGGGTATATCGCGCGACAGGCTGCGTCGAACCGCTTGCCCGATGTCCCCGCATCGCGCGGCGCGGTTCTCCTGACCTGTCGCGTGATATACCCCGTGGCGACCCCAAGGACGGTGAGATACCCGGGTTAGGTCAAAACTTAAACGGCCATGTTCCAGAATGCGGTAACAAGACGCATGCGAGAGCGGTTTTCGATACAGACCATGTACTCGTGCATGGGAAGTTCGCAGTCTTCCAACGCCAGCATCTTTAATCGGTTGTCATAGCCAAATTCCGGTTCTGAAACGAACCCCACGCCGTTCCCCATGGCCACCGCTTCACGCAGGTTCTCGCGACCTTCGATTTCCATGACCGCGCCTGGCCTGACGCCTTGGCGAGCGAATTCCTGCTCCATCAGCAAACGCGTCGTCGATCCCCTTTCACGAAGAACCAATGGTTGCCCGTCAAGATCTGAAAATCGAATGGCCCGCTTTTTCGCCCACGGATGTTCCTTGGAAATCACCGCCACCAGGGGATCATCACGCAGACACAAGGATTTCAAACGGTTATCTTCCGGCACGCGCGACATGACACCGATATCCGCTTCGAATTCAAGTAGCTGGTGCAATATTTCCTCGGAATTGCCGCTCCTAATATTAATTTCCACGCCCGGGAAACGATCGCGAAATTCTTTAACTACTTTTAGAATATGAAAGGGGGCATCGGCGGATATGGTCAGCGTGCCCGTTACAAGATCACGGGTCTCGTTCAAAAACTCCAACGCTTCGGTTTCGCATTCAAACATGCGCGACGTGATCGAAAGCAGATGCTTCCCGGCCTCGGTCAGGGTGACGAGCCGGCTCGTGCGGTTGAACAGAAGGATATCGAAATCCTGTTCCAATTTACCAACCTGGTCGGAAATAGTCGGTTGGGTTAGGCACAGATGATTTGCCGCCTTCGAAAATCCGCCTTGCGTGGCGACGGCATGGAAGGCGCGAAGCTTCGAATAGTACATAGATGAAACCTATGAAATCTATAATTTATACAGATTTGACTTATAATATGTTTTAGACATTATGATCTTCAAGACCCCGTGCGATGAGGGTA
>CAYLTU010000280.1:0-7518 GCA_964386465.1 uncultured Rhodospirillaceae bacterium | reverse complement strand
TTCGAGGCCGCGAAGGAAGTTGTCGCGGCAGTTCGGCTGCCCCTCGACGCCGTAACGCACCCGGTTGCTCTCCAGACTGCAGCAGCCGCCGATCGTATCGTGCCGCCCGCAGGTGTCCTCGGCGATGGTGAAGAGCGGATTTGCCAGGTTGGAATAAAGCGTCACGCCGGTTTCCAGATAGATCGAGCCGGCGATCTTCATCGTGTCCGCGGCGCAGTAGCGCTCCGCCGGATCGGCGGCGTTGTAGCAAAGGAAATCGACCGCCTGCGTCCCTTCCAGGTCGACGATACGGAGGTGCTGCCCCTTCGGCACGACCGCCGACCAGGGTTCGCCCGGCGGCACGACGGTGTCGGTCAGGATGGCGCCTGGCGGCGTGGGGTCAGGGGAGGGCATGGCGCCAGTTTAACGCGGAATGGCGGGCGGTCTAAGGCAATGGGGGAACGTCACAGGCCCATCTGTCTCGCGATCAGATTGCGCTGAATCTGGCTGGAACCATCGCCGATGATGAACAGCCTTGCGTCTCGCAGCACACGTTCGATGTCGAACTCGCGCGTAAACCCGTAGCCGCCCCATACGCGCATCGCATCGGACGTTACGCGAACCAGGGTCTCGGTCGCGTGGAGGTTGGCCATCGACGCCTCGCGGACGCAGGGCAAGCCCTCGTCGATCATGGATGCCGCACGATAAAGTAAAAGCCGGGCAGCGTCGGTTCGCACCTGCAAGTCGACCAGCAGATGTGCGATTGCCTGAAACTTGCCGATCGGCCGGCCGAACTGCTCTCGCTCGCCCGCGTAGCGAACCGCGTCATCGATGACTTGCTGCGCGGCGCCAACACAGTACGAGGCTTGCGCGATACGGGCACGTTCGAAGGTGCCGCCGATCACGCGCCAGCCGCCATGCAGGTCGCCGAGCAAAGCGGAGCGGGGGACGCGCACGTCGTCATATTGCACTTCGCACAGGGTGCCCGCCCCGCGCATGCCGAGCTTCTCGATACGGCGGCAGGTGATGCCGGGCGTCGCCGCATCGACCAGGAACACACTGATCCCCTTGTGCTTCCCGACGGTCGCGTCGGTTCTGGTCGATACGATCAGGCAAGGGCATTCGGAGGCGCCGGTCGTGAATATCTTGCTGCCCGAAATGACGAAACCGTCACCGTCCGGGACGGCCCTGGTGATAATCGCCGCCGCGTCCGAGCCGGCATTCGGCTCGGTATGCGAGAACGCGAAAATCATCTCGCCCGACGCGACACGGGGCAAATAATACGTCTTCTGCGCGTCCGTGCCGAAGCGCTGAATGGCATCCGCTCCCCAACCCAGCGCCCGGTTCAACAGCGAAGCCACCGACAGCGAACGGCGGCCAAACGCCTCCAATAGGACGGTCACATCCGTGGCGCTTCCGCCGCTGCCGCCATACTCGGTAGGGACGGGTAGTCCCGTGAAGCCAAGCTTCGCCATCTCAGGCAGCAACTCGTGGGGAGCGCGTCCGTTTACATCGATCTCGCGCAGAAACTCGCGTGTCAGGACCCGCTGCGTAAATCCGCGGGCGGTATCGCGGATCTGTTCCTGCTCGGCCGTGAACCCGAAATCCAATGTCGAATCGCTGCCCATGCTCACAGGCTCATCTCGCGTGCAATCAGGTTGCGCTGGATCTGGCTCGACCCGTCGCCGATCACGAACAGCCGGGCATCGCGGAAGTGACGCTGAATATCGAACTCCATGGTGAGACCGTACCCTCCATAGATGCGCATGCATTCCTCAGTCACCCGCAACAGCGCTTCGGTACAGGCGAGATTCGCCATCGAAGCTTCCCTGATACAGCGATTGCCCGCGTCCACGATCCACGCCGCCCGGTAGAGCAGCCAGCGCGCGCCGTCGGTTTCGACCTGCAGGTCGGCCAACAGATGTGCGATCGCCTGAAACTTACCGATCGGCTGGCCGAACTGCTCTCGCTCGCCCGCGTAGCGAACCGCCTCATCGATGACTTGCTGCGCGCAGCCGATGCAGTAGGCCGCCTGCGACAGGCGAACGCGCTCAAGGGTCGCCTTGACCGCGTCCCAACCGCCATTTAGTGGCCCCAGCAACGCGCTCTTGGGCACCCGAACCTGATTGTAGTGCACTTCGTAGAGGCCGCCGGCCCCCCGCATGCCGAGCTTTTCGATGCTGCGGCAGGTAACACCCTCGCTTTTGGGGTCGACGAGGAACAGGCTGATTCCGCGATGCCGGTCGGCGTCGGGATCGGTTCTCGTGGCAACGACCAGGCAGCGCGCTTCCGTTGCACCGGTGGTAAATATCTTGGTGCCGTCGATGACGAAATCGTCGCCATCGGCCACTGCCCGCGTGCGAAGTGCGGCGGCATCGGATCCGGCGTCCGGCTCGGTAAGGGAAAAGGCGAAGCACATTTCGCCGCTGACCACTCTCGGCAGCAAGTCTTGTTTCTGTTCCTCGGAGCCAAATCGCTTGACCGTCTCGCACCCGAAGCCGATGGCGAAGTTCAACATCGACGCCACCGACAGCGACGACCGGCCAAGCTCCTCGAGCAGGATCGTGGTATCGACGACGCTCCCGCCCATGCCGCCGTATTCGGCGGGCACCGGCAACGCGGTGAACCCTAGCTCGGCCATCTTGGGCAGCAGCTCCCAGTGCGGCGCGCGCGCCTCGGCGTCGAGTTCGCGCAGGTAATCCGGGGTCAGTTCGCGGTCGGCGAACGCGCGCACGGTGCGCCGGAATATTTCCTGCTCGTCATTGAAACGGAATTTCATCGCCGGTCCACCAGCCGGGACGCCTTGGCCTCTTTGGCGGGGTCGTAGATGTCGCTTGCAGTAGCGAACTCGACCTGCGGCCGGATCTTGGCGGCCCGTTGTGCGGCGTCGGTCACCGCGGACGTGAGGTCATCGCGGTCGGTGCGCGGACTGGCGACACGAACGATCATTTCGTCCATCGAAAACGGATCGTTTAAGTCCTGACGGGTCAGAACCACTTGAAACTCGTCGATCCCCGGTACCGCGCCGAGCGACTCCAGCAACGCGGTCGGGTTGATCAGCATGCCTTTCACCTTCAGCAGGTCCTTCGTGCGCACGATCGGCGGGATGACGCGATCGCCGGTGCGCCCGCAGTGCGGACAGGCTTCGTGGGAAAGACTCACGATGTCACCCACCAGGTAGCGGATCAACGTGGTTCCCCGCCGGTTGACGTGCGTGACCGCAAGGGCGCCGCGCTCGCCGTCGGGAAGCCGGCGGCCGGTGTCCGGGTCGACTACCTCGTGAAAAATGGCGTCCGGGGCCGGATTGTGCCAGTCGCCGTCTTCGCGGCACTGGGCCAGCCCGCCCGCCTCGGTCGAGCCGTAGCGGTCGAAAATTATGGGACTGGCGACACCCATATCGCGCAGCCGCTGGCGTATATCCTCGCGCATTTCCGGCGAACTGGCCTCGCCGGTCACCCCGCACATGCGTACGCTGCTGAAATCCACACTTAGGTCGCTCGCGCGCATGATCACCCGCCGCACGAAACTCGTGACGCCCCAGAGCACGGTGGCGCGGTGGCGTTCGACCATCCGCACGGCTTCATCCAGTGAGCGATGGACGTCGAAATCGCCGAACTGGGCGCCGGTGAGCGCACCGGCGATCGCTGTTCCCGCCGCATAGGCATTGGTCGCAGAACGCATGAATGCCCCCATCGGGGCCGGGGTCAGTGGAAACAGATTCGCCAGCACGTCGTTTTCGGTGATGCCCGAGATTTCCGCCACGCGCCGCGCTTGCACCAGATAGGAAAGATAGTCGTGCGTGGTGACATAGAGGGGCGTCGGCTCGTTGGTGGTGCCCGTCGTGTAGTTCACCTCCCAAAGCGCCCGCTCGTGCAGGGGCAGGTCGGGGCAGTGCAGCCGGAACGCCTCCGGGTCGGCCATCAAATCCTGCTTGGGGGTAAGCGGCAGCCGCTCCAAATCGTCGATCGTGCGTATGGTCGCGGGATCGACGCCGTGTTCCGCCCAGCGCCGGCGATAGTACTCATGCCCGCGGGAGCAGAGTTCGATCTGCCGTGCGACGAGGGCGTCTTGTACCTTGCGGATTTCGGCAAGCGGCTTGCGCAGCAAGTCCGTCATCGGCGGAGCGCTCCTTCGGTCTCGTCCACCAATCTGCGGAAAAGATCCGCCGCCGCCGGAATGTCGCTGATGGCGCCGGCACCCTGTCCGGTCGGGAAATTGGCGATATCCATCAAACCCGCGGCGCGGGCCGGCGCCACCAGCGATTCGACCCGGATCCGTTGCCATGGCATCGGCAAAAGCTCTTTTTCGCGCCCTTTCCAGCGCATCGTGAACTCGTTTTGCAACACCCGGCTGGGTTTGCCGGTATAGCAGTACGAGACAATCGTTCCGTGCTCGTCCGCCTGCAGGATGCCTTGCTTGTGGTTCTCGTGCGTGGTCGCTTCCTCTGTGGCGATGAACCGGGTCCCGATCCAGGCGCCCTGGGCGCCGAGCATCATTCCGGCGGCAATCCCGCGGCCATCGACGATCCCCCCGGCGGCCAGCACGGGGATTTTCACGGCATCGACCACGCCAGGCACCAGAACCATGGTCGTGACGGTGCCGACATGGCCGCCCGCTTCCATGCCCTGAGCGACGATGGCGTCGACACCTGCTTCCTCGAGCTTGCGGGCATGGCGCACCGATCCGACCATGGACATGACCTTGGTCCCCGCACGATGGCATTCGTCGATCAGCCAACGCGGCGTGCCCAACGCCGAGACCATCAGCGGAACCTTCTCCTCGAGCGTCACCGCCAGCTGTGCCCGCGCGAGCTCGATGGTCAGCGGCGGCGGCGGTTTGCCCTTGAGCCCTTCGACCTTTGGCAGCATGTCGCTGAGAAAGTCCGGGAACGGCGGAACCTCGCGTGCGCTCAAATCCTCCGGAATATCGCCCGGAACCAACAGGTCGACGCCGAAAGGCCGGTCGGTGATCTTTCGCACCGCGCGGATCTCCTCACGGAGTTCCTCTGGCGTGCAAAAGGTTGCGCCCAGTACGCCGCAGCCGCCGGCCGCGGAAACCGCCGCCGTCAGCGGCGCCATCGTCACGCCGCCCATGCCGGCCGCGAAAATCGGGTACTCGATTCCAAGCATGTCGCAGATCGGCGTACGTAGATTCATGGGACTACCTCGGGAGTTGTCTCGAAACCTTTCCGGACCTTGCGCGCGCCGCGGCATTGCGGAAACCCTCAACCATCACTGCCGCCTCGTCGCTTGAGCATCACGATCTTGTCGATCTCGAAGACCGTTTCGCCATGCTGATTGAGGACGTGATCGCGGAATGTCACGATCCCCTTCTCCGGATTGCGCGTTTCCCGCTTGGACAGAACTTCGACCTCGGTCCGGATCGTGTCGCCCGCGCGCACGGGGGCCAGGAATCTCCCGCGTTCCACCGACAGCAGCGAAATGACGGTATCGCGGAACAGGCTTTCGGTCATTGCGGTCGACACCGACATGGTGAAGGCGCTCGGCGCGATTCTGCCGCCATACTGCGTACGTTTTGCGTATTCCTCGTCGATGAACAATGGCACGTGGTAACCGACGAAGGCGCAGAAAAGTGAGAGGTCTCCTTCGGTCACCGTGCGACCGTAGGTGCCGTAGCGCTTGCCGGCCTCGAATTCTTCCCAGTACATCGACATGGCGCTCAATGCCTCGAAACGGCGACGGCATTCGGTTCAGTCATGCTCCGGTTCCTCTTTCTTGCGTGGAACGACCTGATAGATGTGGAAGCCTTCGAGCACGACTTCGTCGCGTTGATTGCGCATCGCGGTGGCGAACCGGACGAAGCGCCGCTTGCCTTCCTCCCAGATCTTCTCGACGGTGAGTTGCGGTCGGATCGTATCGCCGACCAGCACGGGTTTGAGAAAGCGGCTGCCTTGTTCGATGAAGACGAAGCCGTCTATTCGAAAACTGGCATCCGTCGCGCCCAACGCGGTCATCGCGGCGAGCAAGAGCCCATGCGCAAGTGGTGCGTCGAAGCGAGTCGTCTTCGCATACTCGACGTCATAGTGAATCGGGTGGTTGTCACCGGTAAGCCCGGAGAAAAACAGAAAATGGGCGTCGGTAAGGGTTTTGGAAGGGCTGGTGAAAACCTGCCCCGGTTCGATTTCCAGCGCTTGCGCCATGTCCTGCCGTCTCCCTCACGTTCCGCGGCCGTGCGCGTCCACAACGATATCGAGTCGCACCGCGTTCGCCTAATCCGGTAGGAAATCGAGGATCAGGCGCGCCACTTCGTCCGTCCGATATTCCAGAACCTCGCGGTCGCCCTCTTCGAGGGTCGCGGCGCGGGCATCCGGCATTAACGCGGCAAGTCGCGCCGCCTGCGGCCCCAAATGCGCTTCCGCCCGGGAGGCGACCTCGACGACCAAGGCCGGCGCCGCGACCCGGCGGAGCGCCGCTTCGAAATCGAAGCCGAAGTTGGCGGCATAGATCGCCGTGGCGCTGGGTTTCGCTTCGAGCAGGTCCGCGATCCGGGCGGCAAGGTATTGCCTTAGCTCAGGCGTGTATCCAAACTCCGAAATCGACCGTTTATCCCACCAGAGACGCGAGATGTCGGCGAACATCTCGGTCGCCCATTGCATGTGCGCGAGAGCGGCGCTGTCGGCGTCCGCCTCGGCCGTTTTCGAGTCGAAATAGCGGTCGGTGATCGGCCCGAAGGCGGCGATCCGCGCCGCCTGATCGGCGATCAGGCTGTGGGTCTGACCACAGAGAACCAGCCGGCCGAGCCGTTCCGGCATGTCGGCGGCGAGCGCGGCGGCAATCTTGTTGCCGGTGTGGAAGCCGAAGAGATGCGCTTGGCTGATTCCCAGCGCCGCCATCGCGTCGGCGACACTGGTCCCGAGCCGCGGCATCGTAATGCCGTCGGGCAGCGGATCGGAGCGGCCAAAGCCGAGCGTGTCGATCGCCACGACCCGGTATCGACCGGCCAGCTTCGGCATCAGCCGCCAGAAGACGCGGCTCGATTGCGGTGAGGGATGGAGCAGGACCAGCGCGGGGCCGGCGCCCGCTTCCGTATAATAGATCTGGCCTTCCCGGGTATCGGCAAATCCGCGTTTCATGGCGGCTCCGGAACAAAAGGGACATATTATTTACTCCAAGCCTACATAATTTTTAGTCACCATGGCCGCAAGAACCTGAAGGAATCTTTCCTGTGAACTGAGTGAGGGATAAGGGTAGCGTTCCCTTTAAGGGGAGATGACGGGATATAGTTCGGTAAAACTCTGGTTTCAAAATAACTTAAGAGTATGCGACAGATCACTAAGGGGTCGGTAACATGAAAAACCGCAATTCAAGGCCGAACCCCGTCAATTCCAACCAGAATCAGCCCTCAAATGTTACCGATTAGGGGATTGGGTAACATCGACGGCGAGGCAATGTCTGCTTACCGACGATCTAGGTCTGCGTCGCCTTCAAGCTCGGACATCGCGAGCGATACCGCGTTTAGGTAATAGATGTTAAGGGTTGTCGGACGCCTGCCGTTGCTAAGCGGGTGGTGCGGGCTCTG
>CAYLTU010000279.1:0-7549 GCA_964386465.1 uncultured Rhodospirillaceae bacterium | reverse complement strand
CGAAATTCGCGCAATTGGCCTGAAAATCCGTATTCTTCACGACCGACTAATTTTGCTGCTCCCTTCGCGTAGCTGTTTTCCGGCGCTATCCGTGAGTTTCATGATAAGGCGGTCGCCCGCATAGAGACCGGCCACAAATACGCCGAAATGCAGGCTGCCGCGTTTGCCGGACAAGGTGCCGCGTTCGTAGAGGTCATATTGCATCGCCGCTCTTTTCATGGGGCGTACCGAAAATCCGGCACCCAACAAAATGGTCGGACGATAGTCGAGGCGGGCGAGCGCCTCCGGCCGCCACATCGCCTTTTTGCCGGCGCTACAACCGGTATGGGTTTCCAATCCGACGAACGGGTCGATGAGGCGTTTGCCGAACCGGACTTCGAAATGAACATGTGGAAATTCTGTGAGGCCTGACAGTCCGATCAGGCCGAGTTTCTGGCCGGCGCCGACATGCTGGCCCGCGGCGACGGCAACGCTGCCGCGACGCATGTGACCGTAAATCGTGCGCCAGCCAGCGCCATGATCGATGACGACTGCGTTGCCGAGGCCCCTATCCGTCACCGCATCGTTCCCCACTACCCGGACGTCCACATCGGGCATGCCGTCGCGGATGTGGCTCACGGTTCCCTCCGCGGCGGCGACAACGGCGACGGCATCGTCGATCGCCGCATGATTGCGCAAGCGAAAGTCGGTTCCTGTATGGCCATTATTTGTCAGGAATCCGCAATGGTAGTCCTGATAGCCTTTTCCAGCGCGATGATCGACATAGTTCTGGATGAAACAATCCGGGCCGATTTGGCAATCGATCGGTATTCCGAGGCGCGGCGCCGCCGCCGCTGCTGCGGACGCGGATAACGAGACAAGAACGCCCAACCACACGCCGCACAATGAGCGCACTAGCCGCTGTCCTCCGCAGGATTGTCTATTGATATGACCTTGGTTTGGCTGCCTTTTGCCGTCAGGGCGACGCGTCCCGCCTTTAATGCCAAGGCGTGTTCGCCAAAGAGCTCGCGGCGCCATCCTTTTAGAGCGGGTACGTCCGCTTTGTCGTCGGCGGCGATTCTGTCGAGATCGTCCGCGCTTGCGATCAGTCTCGGCGCGACGTCATGGGTCTCCGTCACATGTTTTAACAACACCTTCAGCAAATCGCTGACGGGTCCGATCTTCGAGGGTCGCGGTGCTGACTTTTCGAGACGCGGGAGATCCGATTCCGGGATCTCTTTACCGCGTGAAACCGCTGCCAGGATGTCCGCCGCCTTTTCGCCGTTTACGTAGCTTTTCGGAATCGCGCGCATGCGCTTCAAATCGTCATTGGAATTCGGTGCCTGGGCCGTGATTTCAAGTATGGCGTCATCGCGCAGGACCCGGTTGCGTGGAATGTCGCGGGTCTGCGCTTCCCGTTCACGCCATGCGGCAAGTTCGCGCAAGATCGCGTGAAACCGGCGGTTCTTGTTGCGGCTCTTTATCCGGCGCCAAGCTATTTCCGGGTCCAGTCGGTAGGTTTCCGGATTCATCAGGATACCCATCTCCTGATCGAGCCAACGGGTTCGTCCGGTTTCTTCGAGATTGTCGGCCAAATATTCATAAGCGGGGCGCAAATGCGTGACGTCGCCCAAGGCGTATTTTAGCTGTTTTTGCGAAAGCGGCCGGTTCGACCAGTCCGTGAAGCGCGAAGATTTGTCGATGCGCGCGCCGACAAGCTTCGAGATTAGCGCTTCATAACCGACCTGATCGCCGAACCCGCAGACCATCGCGGCCACTTGCGTGTCGAAAAGCGGCTCGGGAATCGATCCGGTGCGATGGAAAAAAATCTCCACGTCCTGTCGCCCGGCATGGAAGACTTTCAGCACCTCCCGGTTGGACATCAACTGGTATAAAGGAGTCAGGTCGATATCCGACGCCAACGTGTCGATGGCGACGGCGTCATCCCGTCCAGCGATCTGAACCAGGCACAGCTGAGGCCAATAGGTTCGGTCGCGCAGGAACTCGGTATCAACGGTGATATAGTCGGCGCTTCCTTGTTCTTCGCAGAATTTGGCAAGTTCGTCCGACTTCGAAATGGGTTCGATTTCCATAGCTAGGGAAAATACACCGAGTCGTCTGGCCTAAAAAGGACGAAGACGTGCTTGTATCGCCGTTCGGGGACGAGCCGTCTTGACAATGTGGCGCAATGCGTGCCCTTTGCGCGCCGGAATTCACGCCTTATCGACATGAAAAATATGCATACTTATCGCACTCACACTTGCGGCCAATTGCGCGCCGAACAGGCCGGTACCGATGCGCGCCTTTCTGGCTGGATCGATCGAAAACGCGATCACGGCAATCTGCTGTTTATCGATCTTCGCGACAATGACGGTATTACCCAGGTCGTTGTCGATGTCAGCAGCCCGTTGTTTCCTGAAATCGAGGCCCTGCCGCTGGAATCCGTTATCACGGCGACAGGACCGGTTGTGCGGCGTAGCGACGAAACGATAAATCCAGGCCTCCCGACCGGCGAAGTCGAGCTGCAAATCCAGAACTTCGACGTGCAATCGACCGCCGAGCCGTTGCCGATGCCGGTCAATCAGGATGCGGGGTACCCGGAAGATATCCGTCTGCGCTACCGCTTCCTCGATTTGCGCCGTGAGGAGATGCACCGCAATATCCTGTTGCGCTCGAACGTCATTGCTTCGATACGCAGGCGTATGGTGGATTCTGGATTCATCGAATTTCAGACGCCGATTTTAACGGCGACCTCGCCGGAGGGTGCGCGCGACTTTTTGGTTCCAAGCCGCATGCATCCTGGAAAGTTCTATGCGTTGCCCCAGGCGCCGCAGCAGTTCAAGCAGCTATTCATGGTCGCCGGATTCGACCGTTACTTCCAGATTGCACCTTGCTTCCGCGACGAGGATGCGCGCGCCGACCGCTCGCCGGGCGAGTTCTATCAGCTCGACGTCGAGATGTCGTTCGTGACGCAGGAAGATGTTTTCGACGCACTGGAGCCGGTGCTTGCGGGTGTTTTCGAAGAATTCGCCGAGGGCCGGGCGGTGACCAAACCGCCATTCCCCCGTATCCCGTTCGACGAGGCGATGTTGAAATACGGCTCCGACAAACCGGACCTCCGCATCCCGATCGAGATCGTCGATGTTACCGGGGCGTTCCGCGGCTCGGGCTTCAAAATCTTCGCGCAAGCCATTGAAAAAGGGTCAGTCGTGCGGGCCATCCCGGCGCCCGGCGGCGGCGCGAAGCCGCGCAGTTGGTTCGACAACATGAACGACTGGGCGCGCAAGGAAGGCGCGCCGGGTCTCGGCTATATCGTCTTCGAGGATGGCGGCGGGAAAGGACCCATCGCGCGAAACCTCGATGAAGACCGTGTCGTGGCGATACGTGATGAGACAGGGTTGTCCGACGGAGACGCCGTTTTTTTTGCCGCGGGTTCGCCGATGGACGCGGCCGATCTTGCAGGGAAAGCACGCGCCAAGTTCGGCGACGATTTGGGGCTCGTTGAAGAGAATACCTTCCGGTTCTGCTGGGTCGTCGACTATCCGATGTACGAAATGGATACCGAGACCGGGAAGCTCGAATTCAGCCACAACCCATTCTCGATGCCGCAGGGCGGACTGGAGTCGCTCGAAAACGACGATCCTCTAACGATCAAGGCCTATCAGTACGACATCGTCTGCAATGGCGTGGAACTGTCTTCCGGGGCGATCCGAAATCATCGCCCCGATATTATGTTCAAGGCTTTCGCGCTTGCCGGATACGATCGGGAAGCCGTCGAGACACAGTTTGGCGGCATGCTGAACGCGTTGAAATATGGCGCGCCGCCGCATGGCGGCTCCGCGCCGGGGATCGACCGTATCGTCATGCTTTTGGCGGACGAGCCGAACATCCGCGAAGTCGTGGCTTTCCCGATGAACCAGCAGGCCGAAGATCTCATGATGGGCGCACCGGCTGCTCCCGATGAACGCCATTTGAAAGAGCTCCATATCCGGCTAAATTTGCCGCCGAAAAAAGACTAATTATCAAATAGTTATGGGGCGTCCTTGCCAAGCCTCGCGGGATCGTCTTAGCTATAAAAAATTGCGGCGAAAAATGCCGCCCACATGCAGGGAAAGAAATGATGCCTTTGAGGGAGGGGCTGGTCGTTTCGCTCGGCCTATTGGTCGGCGGGTGCTTCCTGCCGGCTTATCAGATTGCATCCTGGACCGCGACGGGGGTCAGTTACATGCTCTCCGGGAAGAGTGTTGGCGACCACGCCCTGTCGCTGGCATTGAACCAGGATTGCGCGACCTGGCGGGTACTCCAGGGGAAAGAAATTTGCGTTGATTATGGCGGCGATTTTGAGAATTCCTGGGCGGCCATGGCGTCGACCTGGAATCTGCCGGAATCCGATGCCAAACCGGACCAGATATTAACGGCTGCCAGCCCAGAGGAACCGGTGAATGCGCTGTTGGCAAAGCCTGTATTAGTGCAAGTGGCTGTGACTCCCGAAGATAGCGCCACGCCGGTCAGCACCGTCTTGGCGCAATCGACTGCGCCTGCTCTCAAAAAGCCGGTTCGGGGCATTGATTTCGGTGGCCTGATTGTACCGGAGTGGGCAGTCGGTCCGCGTCGGAAATCACCTTGGCAGTCTAACGCTTTCGCGTCGCGGGGCCTGAATCTCGATGGGTTGGTGCGCGTTGAGAAAAGCGAAGATATCGTCGTGAAGCGGACGGCGTCGTTGGACGATAAGGCCGTTACCAAACCAGCCATCTATCTCGTTATGGGCAGCTTCCGGAACAAAGATAATGCCGAGCGTCTCGCCGCCGAGCATGCTCGGTTCGAGACGATGGTGTCGCGAATGGTCAGCGATGGCCGCGCTATGTACAGGCTGCTTGCGGGACCCATCGACAGGAAGGCACTGAAAGGCGTTCAAGTCGACCTGGCGAAGGCGGGTATTCGCAACAGCTGGGCAGTCCGGCTATGCCGCGGCAGTTTGGCGATACCGCCCTGCAGGCCACCGGTGCAGCAGGCAGCTCTGCCTTAATTCGCGCGCGCCGCCGGTGTACCGGCCCCGAATGATTGGTGATTGAGCCGCTTTCGCAAGTACATATCGTTGTCTGCGGCTTCATAAATTTTTTGCGCGTTTTGTCCGTCTCCGCAGCCGAAAGCCTGTCTGCCGACGCTTGCATGAACAGTAATTTCGCTGCCGCGCCAAGGAACGACAAGGGTATTGAGCTGGGCCTCAATTGCGCTAGCCTGTTTGTCCGCGAGTTCATCGGGAAGCTTGTTTAGGACAACGGCAAACTCGTCGCCGCCAAGCCGCGCAACGTCGTCGACCTTGCGTATGGATTTCTTCAAGACATCTGCGACCGACGACAGGACCAAATCACCGGCTGCGTGACCGTATGTGTCGTTTGTTGCCTTGAAACCATCGAGATCGATCAGCAGCAGAACTGCCGGTTCGTTGTAACGCTGACCGCGCGCAATGGCCCGATCTAGAGCCTCTGTGAACCCTCTTCGGTTCATCAGGCCGGTATTCTCATCGGTAATGGAGAGTGTACGGAGCCGCACAATTTCGGATTTCTGCTTCGCCGCCAGCCGTTCGGCGTTTCGCGCCGTCAACAAGGCGTGCTCCAGCATGCGCCGGAGCGTGCTGTAATATTCCCTGCCCAGATCCAGGTCGAGCGGGATCTGTTTCCCGGTCATCGCGATCCGCTTCGTCGGCAGATTGCTGTTGGCGCTGCCTTGTGTTGCAATCGGCATGTTCATTGCCAGACTCCCGTGAATTAATACCGGTACTTTCTTTCGTTTCTGCACCAGGAGTCGCAAGTGGTATGCCAGCCATTACGCCGCTGAATCCAATCAAATTTTATGGTTAACAATGGGTTAAGGTCGTGGGATGCGGAATCTTCTGCCGAAGGGGCTGGGAATCTTCTACCCCTGGATCGGATTACGTCAGCTTATCTTTCGGTTCTCCGCCGGCGAATACGGCATCTAGATTGTCTAGGGCACGGAAACCCATCGCGTCGCGTGTATCGACGGTGGCGCTGCCGATATGGGGCAGCAGAAACGCGTTTGGCAAATCCAGGTAGCCTTGATTGAATGTCGGTTCGCCTTCATAGACGTCAAGTCCGACACCGGAAACTTTTCCGGACTTGGCCGCTTCGATAAGCGCGTCGTCGTCGACGATGTCGCCGCGCGCGGTGTTCACGACAACTGCGCCGTTGGGCAGCAGGGCGATACGTGCGGCATTCAAATAATGGCGGGTTTCCAAAGTCGACGGACAATTGATCGAAAGAAATTGCGACAGCGGCAACATGTCTTCCGGGTTGTGGTGGAATATCGCGCCCTCTTCCAATTCCGGCGCAAGCTGCGACCGGTTGCTGTAGTGGATTTCCATGTCGAAGGCGCGTGCTCGTTTCGCGACCGCCCTGCCGATACGCCCCATGCCGAGGATGCCGAGCCGCTTGCCGGTCATGTGCACACCCAGAAGGCTCGTCGCATCCCATCGGCCCCAACGCTTCCCGCGCAGCACCGCGGTCGATTCACATTGCCGTCGCGCAGCGCCCAGAAGGCACAGCAAGGCCACGTCCGCCGTCGCATTGGTCAACACGTCCGGTGTGTTGGTGACGATGATGCCGCGGGCCTTAGCGGCTTCGACGTCGATGTGATCATAACCAACGGAAAATGTTGCGATCGCGCGCACGCGGGAATCCAGTTGCGCGATGACATCCGCCGAAAAATTTTCCGTCGAGCAGGTCAGTATGGCGTCCGCGTTTGCGCTACTGGCTATCAGGGCGTTGGCGTCATATTGTGAATCGTCGGCGTTGAGCAGAGTGTCGTAGTCGCGCGACGCGCGCGCCTCGACGGCTTCGGGCAACCTGCGGGTGACAAGAAGAATGGGACGGTCAGTCATGGGGTTATCCTCCACTATCGCAGGGGCGTTTTGCGAAGGGCGCCATGATCTACAAAGCGGCAGACGAAGCCAAGCCTTCGGTTGCTGGAAGCGCCGGTTTCGCTGTGCTTATGCGATGGTGACAGCCGCTGCGCTCTTTGTAGCGATTGCGCCTGTCCAAGCGCTGACGCCGATAGAAATCGTACCGCACAAAGCCGCTTATCTCTTCGAGATGGTATCGAGCGATCCGGGTGGGGGGGTTGCGAACGTTACCGGCGGGATGACGTTCGAGTGGGCCGATGCCTGCGACGGGTGGGCGCTCGACCAGCACTATTTGCTGCAGATATCGAATAGCGATGGATCCCGTACCGATATCAGCACCAGCAATGTGACATGGGAGGCGAAGGACGGGTTGCGCTATCGCTTCATCATCAAGCGTGGCCGGAACGGGGCCCTTGTAGAAGATTTGCGTGGCGACGCGCGGCTCAAGGCGCAAGGCGCAGGCGGCACCGTAGAGTTCTCCAGGCCTAAAGCCCAAATGATCAACTTGCCAGCCGGAACAAAATTCCCGACCAATTTCATGATCGGACAGATGCGAGCGGCCGCGAACGGTTCGCGAATGGAGCGCGATCTCGTCTTCGAAGGTTCGGTGATGGAGGGGCCACAGACCGTCACGACGACGATTTTGCCGTC
>CAYLTU010000278.1:0-7588 GCA_964386465.1 uncultured Rhodospirillaceae bacterium | reverse complement strand
GGAAAGCATGCCAAGTTTCGCGCAAGGAAGCAAAACATGAACGAGCAACGGATTTTGACCGATGTCGACGAGGGTGTCGCGACGATAACCCTTAACCGTCCCGAGGCGATGAACGCCTTCGAGGACGGCATGCGCGAAACATTGCTGGAGCGGCTCGAAACCTACGGGACGGACAACACCGTGCGCTGCATCGTCATTACCGGTGCCGGCAAGGCGTTCTGCGCCGGCGGCGACATCGTTAGCATGGCGGCGCTCCAGGACAATAACGACACGACTGTCGTCGAAGAGCGGATGACCTTGGCCGCCCGCGTCATTCAGACGATAAAGGCTTTACGACAACCGGTTATTGCCGCAATCAACGGCGCGGCGGCTGGCGGCGGCATGAACCTGGCGCTCGCCTGCGATATCCGCCTGGCCAGCGAACGGGCCATATTCGCGGAAAGCTTCGTCAAGATTGGACTGATCCCGGATTGGGGCGGCTTCTCTCTGCTGCCGCAACTCGTCGGAACGGCCAAGGCGATGGAATTGATGATGCTGGGCGACCGTATCGACGCCGCTGAAGCGCAGCGACTCGGTCTCCTTAATCACGTCTACCCGCGCGATGCGTTCAACGACGAGGTCGCCGCATTCGCGCGGCGTCTGGCGGCCGGGCCACCGGAAACGCTGGCGCGTATAAAGGAAGGTTTTTATTTGGGCGCTCGCGAGTCGCTCGCCGACGGACTGGCCTACGAGTACCGCGCCCAGCGGAAGTTATTCCTGTCGGATAACGCCCGTGAGGGCATGCGCGCCTTCATCGAAAAGCGAGACCCCACTTTCGGCAACGGCGATTAGGCAATACGGCCAGTCGACCATCGCCGGTTCGAATATGGCCGAGACGGATCCGGTTTACGCATCGTCGCGGACCGAGGAGAAGTACGATCGGCGATATTACTCTTGTACGAAAAATGCAATCGACCGCTCGGGCGCGCACGCCTTTTATTAACGGCTTGGGTTTGAGGCAGCCGCGACGTCGCGGCTGCTTCGTAAGAAGATCGGTTCTAGCCGGCTTCGTCCGGATCAATGAACGGTTTGGTCGAAATCTTCCAACAGATAAAGCGATGGGAACGGAACCACCGTCACGTCGCGGCGTTCGGCCGCGATATCGAGCAGGGTCGCGCGGCAGGCTTTTAGCTGGGCGAACTCCCGGGCGTCGGCGTCACCATCCGCCGCGGCGCAAAGGATACGAATTTCGACGAGATCGATCACGTGCTCAAGATGCTTTGCCGACAGTGTCGATTTATTCACGAGATGCTCGCGGCAATCTTTCAGTCTTTGAATCTCGCCTTTTTCAAAAATCTCGTCATCCATCATGCATAGAATCTTCCGTTCGACGAGGCGAATGAGAAGGTTGATTTGTAAACTGGTTAACGTGTTCATTGCTGCTCTTCCCTATCCAATGTTCTACGTGTCTGGTCTTGGTGACAGCGACTTGGAGCGTTTCTTCTTTTTCGCTAACACCGTCCGACCGTTGATCGCAAGATTGGACGGGAGTCATGAGTCAAAGGTTAACGACTCGGTGAATCTCGAAAAAAAATTAATTAATATTACCGAAAATGCGCTCGTCGACGGATATGCCTCCCGTATGGCGAGAGTCTTTATGAACACCGACTCATCTTTAGTAATTCAATAGCGCAAAACACCGGTTGAAACGAAGGAATCGGTTCCGGGACGCAAACCATCGACACCGGAAAAAACCCTGACGCCCGGACTGCCCGAATTCATCTATCGCCACAAGTGGCGCGCCGAGGATACCGTCATCTGGGACAACCGCCGTGTCATGCGCGGCGACCGACCGTTTTAGATGCCACGTCGCTACCCGCGCCGTTTCTCAACATTCGCCTTTATATTACCCAGGCTGATTTCGGCTTCTTCATCGATACGGCGGACCATGTCGTCGGTGGGCGGTTTCGGCCGCACCGGATTAATGACCGTCCGGGTAAAGCGATGACCACCCGCCGCCGTTTCGATGTCGTAGCGCACGACGATCTTGCCGATGAAATTGGTACCGGTTTCGGCCGTCCAGGACCGGGGATGATCCCGTGCCGTGACAACCCAATGAAGTTCGGCTTCACCCGTCCGGGTATGCCAGCGCTCGTGGAACGTATCGCCCTCACCCAACGGCCTGTCGGGACTTTCGATGTGGTGCGACGCCGCGATCCACTCCGGCCAGGAATTCGGATTGGTGACATAATCGAGGATGTCCTCCGCCCGGGCGTCGATAACGATATCGTGGGTGCGTTCGAATCGGACAGTTTCGTTCATCTGGTCTGCGCCACCGCATACCTATCAAGGAAGCGCCGAAGCGCTTCGGTTCGAAAGAACGGAATGTTCGCTACTGACGGTATTTCTCCGGCGGCTGCGGATTGTTGGCCGGATTCGAATCGTACTTCGAGATATCCTCGATCAATTCGCTTTCCAGCAGCGGTTTCAAATCCGCTTCGAGCGAGTCCGCCTTGGCTTTGTCATAGACCTCATCGCCGTCGACGTAGAGCGTAAATCCTTTCAGGTATTTCGCTTTCTTCACGGGATCTTCGATCGTGTCCTTGGTCCAGGCGTATAGCGGATAATTCTCAACCCCTTCCGTTTCCGCCGTGGCGACATAGCCGGCGAACGCGTCATACTGGCAATTCAGGGTCGCGTTGTGCTTCGCCAGAAGCTCCCCCAAGGGAGACAGCGAGGGATCATTCGGATCGCGGCGTGCGGTCGCCGACCGCGCATCGTTGAGATTGATCCGAACTTGGAACTGCCACTCATCGCTCATCATTACTCTCCATGTTGCACCATGTCGTTATATAGGGTGCCGGTTCTTTTCCGCAAAGTCCCATCCTGGACAAGTACACCGCGCGGATTGAGAATTCGCTTAACCTGCACGTCCCTCGGGCGCAGCATTCGAACCCTATCCACCGGAGGATAACAAAGAATGACATACAAATTCATCGATTTGGAGTTGAAAGGCGCTGTCGGTTGGTTCCGGTTCAACCGTCCCCCGGTCAATGCGGTTCACGCCGAAATGCTGGACGAGATGATCGCGGCATTCGGCGACTTGGCAGCCAACCGGAGCGTCAGGGTCATCGTAATCGCGAGCGCGCTGGACCGTTACTTCAACGCCGATGCGGACGTCGCCATCTTCAAGGATGTCGGCAGCATCGGCATGCGCGACTGGGTGCTGAAAACGCATTCCCTGGCGCGCGCCGTTAGAGCCGCGGCAAAACCTGTACTGGCGGCGATCAATGGGATCGCGGTCGGTGGTGGCCTGGAGATGGCATTGCACGCGGATCTGCGCTTTGCCGCGGAAGGCGCACGACTAGGTCAGCCCGAAATCAATATCGCCTTCATCCCTCCGGTCGCTGGAACGCAGGGTCTGGTACGCCTGATCGGGCGCAGCAACGCCTTCCGGATCCTGTATGACGGCGAACTCGTTTCGGCGGCGGAAGCCCTTCAAATGGGACTGGTCGATTTCGTTTCCCCCGCCGCACAGCTGGCGCAGGATGTCCAGGCCTATGCCGATATGCTGGTGGAAAAGCCGGCAAATACGCTGGCAGCGATCAGGCGATGTCTCGTCGATGGGGGCGGTGAAACCTTTGCGTCCGGACTGGAAATCGAACGCCAACAAGCCGAAACACTAGCTGGGCACGCCAATTTCGAAGAAGGCGTTTCGGCATTTCTGGAGAAACGGCAGCCAAATTGGGACCCGGATTGATCCAAAACCTGGCATTTATCCGACGCCGAATTTTCGCTACCGTAACATAAAGCCCAACCATCTAGACTGCCCATGAGCCGAAAGTACTGGAGAAACTAGCGTGAGCTTTGAAGAAGCCTGCCGCCACATGATCAAGCAAGGCGAAGGCTCGATCTCGCATATGTACCTGGATACGCGGGGATTCGTAACGGTCGGTGTCGGCAACATGATGAAAACCGCAACCGAAGCACAGGCGCTCCCGTTCGTTCGGAGGGACAACGGGACCGCTGCATCCGATGAAGATATCGCGGAGAACTTTGATGCGGTGCGCGTGCGGCCCTACGGCCAAGCCTACGCCGCCGGATCGTTCAAGGATCATACGACGCTCGATCTGCCCGATTCCGAAATCGACGCGCTGCTCGACAGACGCATCGCCGGGTTTGAGGCTGGGCTAAGAGACGATTTTTCCGGTTACGACGATTATCCGGACCGCGCCCGCCTGGGGCTGATCGATATGGCGTTCAATTTGGGCAACCTCGGATTAGTGACAAAGTTTCCAACCTTTACCAACGCCGCGCGCCATGGCGATTGGGAGACCTGCGCCAAGGAGTGCCGCCGGCGCGGCATAAGCAAATCGCGAAACGAAGAAGTAAAAAAATTGTTCGAGGATGTGGATGACCCGATTTGAGGGTTCCGCTTAAGCGATCCAAACACGCCTTCGAGGCCGGTTATTCCAGCGCCGACTCGACCACATACCCGAATTGTTGCCCCTGAAGCGTGGTTCAAAGCATATGGCGAAATTCGCTTGAGTCGAAATCGCCCAGCGCCAGATGCATCGTCGTGCGGTTGTCCCAGCACACCAAATCGCCAACGCGCCATTGATGGCGATAGACATTCTGCGGCTTTGTCGCGTGTTCGCATAGGAACCGGATGAGCGGCAGGCTTTCCGCCCTAGTCATCCCGTCGAAATGGGAGGTCCTCTCGCTGACATAGAGCGCCTTCGCGCCACTCTCGTTATGAACATTCACGCAGGGATGCGCGATCGGCGGGTTCAGTTTAAGCAGTTCCGCGATCTTATCCGGGTCGCGCACCTTGGCACCGGATACCAGATTGAAGTCGTAAACCGACTGCAGACCGTCGACGATGCTTTTCATCTTTTCGGACAGCTGGTCATAGGCGCGGCCATATTGCAGAACATCGTATCGCCGCCCACGGTCGGTTTTTCGGTGCAATACAACATCGACGTGGCCGCCGGCCGGCCGGTATATGAATAGTCGGCGTGCCAATTCCGCCCCGCATTGCGGGTCTGCGACGGTTGTCCGTCCTTCAGCCTGTTTGTAATCTCAAGCAGTTCGGGATAGCCTTCCAGTCGATCGTGCGGCGTCGCGGCATGATCGTCGAGCGCGCCGAAACGCCGCGAAAATTCGAGATGCTGATCGGGTGACCAGTCGATCTCACGGAAAACAACGGCGTGATGCCGTTGCCATATATCCCGGATTTCGGCGATATCATTATCCGTAAGCGGACCCGCAATATCGATACCGCGGATTTCCGCACCCAGGGCGTGGCCTAGAGGGACTGCCTCCACTTGCTTATCTCCCGCCTCTCATTCCCGTGCACGATGCTAGCGCACGACATCGATATTGCCCAGAAACGGCAACGGTGAAAATGAATGTTCGCCGCTAGAACCCTCGAACGCCTTTCCGCTTAAGATAGTCCGCAAGACCGGCGCTCAATGCTTTTCGCCGAATTTTCGCCGTAGACGTCCGCGGTATCTCGCGCATCGGCACAACGTGAAAATGCCCAAACTCGGGTGGAATGAATTTTTTTAACTGCTCGGCCAGTTGCCCCATATCCTGCGTCTCCCCTAGCACTAACGCGATACAGATATGCGCGGTCCCACGTACGTCGGTCGCTGTCGAAACGCAGACGTCCTTTAGCCCGAGCGCGGCGATCATTTTTCTTTCGATGCTATAGGGGAGGATCTTTACGCCGCTAATATTGAGAACATCGTCCGCCCGGCCCAAAATTTTCAATGTTCGCGGTCCAAGCATGACCCCCAGGTCGCCCGGATAGAACCAACCGTTGCGAAACATTTCCTGGGTCGCCGCCGGGTCGTTGAGATACTCCGATACGCAACCGGCACTCCTTATGCGCACGTATCCTTCTCCGCCATCCAAAGGCTGATCGTTTTCATCGACGACTTCAACGGAAACGCCGGGCCAGACCTCGCCGACGCCCTCGTCATTCATCGTGCAGACCCGTCCGGATTCGTTCGTCGAGTACCCTTCGATCAGTTTATCCGCGAACCGTTCAAGAGCTTGTTCCCGAACTGCCTTGGGAACCGGGGCGCCGATCATGGTGACCGTCATTCCAGAGTTTTTCTCGTAATCCCGTGGCAAATTATCCAGCAAGGCCGTCAGGGCGACCGGAAGCAGCGTAACATCCGTCGCACCGTGCGTTGTCACCGCTTCGGCAACGCCGCGCGCCGGGTCCCAGATACAGGTTCCACCAAGGCGGACGCAGACGGTCGCATATCGATAGACCGACGCTATGCCCAACCCATCGTCACCAAATAACGCGACTGCTGCGTGAGACCGCAATCCACGGCAAAACCGGCCGTCAAAAACTCATGATTTGCGCCGGTCCTGACCATGAGCTTGCTCGTTCCGGTCGTACCGGAGGTATGGACGATTTGGTGCGGCATCTCGGGACCGATAGCCGGCCCGGAGATAACCTCCACGGGATCATGCGAGAGCGCGGCCTCGAACCAATCCCGTGTCAGTTGACAGTGTGCGATTTCGGACTCCGGACCCCAATCCTGTGTGGTCAAAACAAAATCCATTCGGTCGAAATATGGCTGCTTGCGGCCGTCGCCCCGCAAGTAGGTTATCGTCGCGATACCCAGGTTCTCAAACGCCAGTAGTATCAGCCAGTGGGAATAAAGCGTCGTCCACTCGACCGCGACGAAACTGCCCGGTTCCAACCCAAAGCCTTGCAACGCACGCGTCATGCGACGCAGAGCGTCGTCGAATTTGGCAAAGGTGAATTGGCGTTCCCCATCAATAACCGCAACCGCATTCGGTCGGTTTCCAGCGTGTAACGCGATGTAACCGGCGGTCGACAGAAGCTGCGTAGGATCATCCGACGAAGTCATGCACTTACTTCGCTAATTTTTGTCTCAAAGGTACGGCCCGAAGGGATGGCCTCACCTCATTATACCAACCAAAAGCCGGGTCCATAATCCCATGAGCCCGCGGAAGTACAATATGACGAGCACGCGCGCTCCGATCACCCTACCTCGGCGCGGAGCCTGTCATGTAACGCATGCAATGTCTCCAGCATCGGCTCGACACCGCGCGCGCCGGACTGGAAAACCGATGTCGCATTCAAGGTGATATACTCGAACCCCATTTCCTTGAGATCGGCGGCGCGGGCCACGACACGGTCCGGTTCGGCGTAGAAAGACTTACCCGCCTCGTCTCCGGGGCGCGGTGGCGGCGCGATCTGGCTTTGCCAGCCAATCGCGTCCGGGTCGCGACCCGCCTTGACGGCGAATTCCCGGATCGCGTCCATCGACCGCTTGGCGAAGTCAGCGCCTGTTACCTGGCTCGCCAGCCAACCGTCGCCATACTTCCCGCAGCGGCGAAACGCCGGTGTCGTGTTGCCGCCGACCCAGATCGGCAGCCCTTTGCCCTGCGGCGATTTCGGTACCATGGCCATGGCGACGGATTTGAAGTGCGCCCCGTCGAAATCGATCCGTTCGTCGTGCCAGCAGGCTCGCAGCAATTCGATCGCTTCATCGGTCCGCTTGCCCCGATCGGCGAAGTCTTCTCCCAGCGCCTCGAACTCCGACTCCTGCCAGCCGAC
>CAYLTU010000277.1:0-7598 GCA_964386465.1 uncultured Rhodospirillaceae bacterium | reverse complement strand
GTTACCCATGTCTCCGGTCTACTCTGTTACCTATGTCGCCGGTTCGGACCACCCCGACCCTCTCCCCAGGGAGAGGGAGAAAACGCGTCCCATTTGAACCCTCTCCCTGGGGAGAGGGTCGGGGTGAGGGGACGACCTCAGGAGCGTCGCGGCCTCTAAAAGGCTAACCCAACAGCGGCATCACCTCTTTCGAGAACGCCTCCATGCGGTCGAGCATTTCGGCCTCCTCGTTCGCCGTCAGGTTCAGAACCATAGCGCTGACGCCTGCGTCGGCGAACGCCGCGATGTCGGCTGCGCGTTGCTCCGGCGTGCCGGTGAAGCTGAGGCGGCTGCCGTCCGGGCGCGTCTGCGCCGCCTCGTTGTGGAAGGCGCAGTTGTAGGTCAACACGATCGAGGCCGGGTCGCGGCCCGCTTCCTCCGCCAGGGCGAACAGACGGTCACGGCGGGCAACGAAATCCTCGACCGTGTCCATGCGGAACTTCGGGTTGCTGCCGAAGGGGTACCATCCGTCGCCGTGCGATACGACGCGGCGCAGGGCGGGCAGGCTTTCGCCGCCGATCCAGATCGGGGGATGCGGGTGTTGGATCGGCCTGGGGTCGGTGTCGATGTTGCTGAAGTCGACGAATTCACCCGCGTAACCCGGCGACTCCTGCGTCCAGGCCGCCTTCATCGCGTCGATAAATTCGTTGGTGACCCGGCCGCGCGCATCGAAGTCGGGCGCCCCCAGCGCCTCGAACTCCTCGCGCATCCAGCCCGCGCCGACACCGACGGTAATCCGGCCGCCGGACAGCACATCCATCGTCGCCAGCGACTTGGCCATGAACAGCGGGCTGCGATGCGGAATGACGATGACCGAGCTCAGGATGCGTATCCTGGTCGTCGCTGCGGCGAGCCAGGCCATCAGGGTGAACTGCTCCATGCAGTCCTTGCCGCCGATATCGAGCCAGGTGAAGCGGCCCGTGTCACTGTAGGGGTAGTTCGGTTCGACCTGCCGGGGAATGACGATATGGTCGGAGACGGTGAGGTAGCCGAAGCCCAACGCCTCCGCCTTCTCCGCGATCCGGCGGAGGGACGCGGGCTTGGCCAGGGGGCCGCGGAAGGGTGCGCTGACGCCGAACTGCATGATCGTCTCCGGTAAAGGTACGAGCCTCGAAAGATATTATCCGAATGAAACGGCCGCTCATACAGACGGCTCCGATGTCGAGCGTTCGGCCCACCAAATACCCCTATCAAATTGTTTGGGCGGACGGCTAAACTGTCCGCTCTCCAAGGTTCATCTGCACAAAGGGCGAACGATGAAAGCAGTGGTGTTTCTCGGCGACCGGAAACTCGAATTCATGGAATTTCCGGATCCGACACCGGGTCCCGGCGAAGCCGTAATCGAGATCAAGGCGTCGGGCATGTGCGGCAGCGATCTGAAGACGTACCGCGTCAAGGGCGGCGCCGCGGCGCTGGGCATGGCGGGAGACGGCAGCCCCATCATTGCCGGCCACGAGCCGTGCGGGATCGTGGCCGCGGTGGGCGAAGGCGTTTCCGAAACCATGGCGAAGGTCGGCGACCGCGTGATGGACCATCACTATGCCGGCTGCGGCGTCTGCCCTCATTGCATAGAAGGCTGGTCGCAGCTTTGCGTCGAAGGGGCGACGGTCTACGGCGCCAACGGTCATGGCGCGCACGCGAAATACATGAAAGTGCCGGCGCACACATTGGTGAAACTGCCGGATTCGCTGTCGTTCAAAACCGGCGCGGCGATTTCCTGCGGTACCGGAACGGCCTATGGCGCTCTAAAACGGCTCGATCTCACCGGCGATGAAACCATCGCCATTTTCGGACAGGGACCAGTCGGGCTGAGCGCGACACAACTCGCGAAGGCTATGGGCGCGCGGGTCATCGCCCTCGACATAGGCGACGAGAGACTCGAACTGGCGAAAACATTCGGCGCCGACGAGGTCATCGACCCGCGTTCGAACGACGTGGTATCGGCAATCCGCGATTTGACCCAGGGACGGGGCGCCCAAAAATCACTCGATTGCAGCTCCAGCCCCGAGGCCCGCCGGGCCGCGGTACAATGCGTGCGGACATGGGGTACGGCCTGTTTCGTGGGCGAAGGCGGCGACGTCACGATCGACGTCTCGAACGACATGTTGCGCCGCCAGGTCAGCATCGTCGGCTCCTGGACCTTCAGCAAGAATGGCCAGGCGGAATGCGCCGCGTTCGTCGCCGAACGCAAAATCGACGTAGATGGGCTCTTTACCCATGAATTCAAACTCGAGCAGGCCGAAGAAGCCTACAAACTGTTCGACACCCAGACGACGGGAAAGGGCGTCTTTCTGATGTAACGGAAAGCAATCTTTCGCGCCAATACCGACAGCCAGTACCGGGGGACTTTCATGCCAGACACCGACCAATTGACGCGAGAGATCGCCGAGCTCGAAACGGCCGCGAAATCCTACGACGCGCAGCACGAGTTCATCGAAGATTTCGCCTGGCCGGACGGCACGCAGATCGCCGTCAACTTCACCTGCGATTTCGACACGATGCTGTTCCGGCGCTACCTGGAGGAAACGCCGATGCAGCTGGCGCAGGGCGAGTTCGGCGGGCGGGTCGGCATCTGGCGGCTGATCGAGCTGTTCAGTTCGCACGACGTGACGGCGACGATCTTCACGCCGGGGCGTATCTGCGAGCTGTACCCGCAATCGCTGGTCGCGGCGCATAAGGCCGGCTTCGAGATCGCCGACCATATGTGGGAACACCACGTGCCCAAGGACATGCAGCTCGAGCACGACCACATCCGCAAATCGACCGCGGCGCTGGAGAAGACCGTCGGCAAACGCCCGGTCGGCACGCGCAGCCGGCACACCAATTCGTTGCTGCTCGAGGAAGGCTACGTCTACAACTCGCATGGTTCGGCCTCGCACCTGCCCTATTACGAGCGCGACGCGGACGGCGAGAACTGCCTGATCAACCTGCCCTTCCACTACGCGATCGACGACGCGATGTTCTTCAATTTCGCCTGGCTGAGCAGCGAGAACGCGGCGCAGCGCATCACCGACCCGAACCGGGTCCTGGATCTGTGGTGGGCGGCCTTCGAGCAGCAGTACCGGCAGGGGGGTTACCTCAATATCTGCCTGCACCCCTTCGTGTCGGGCCGGGCGATGCGCATCGAAATGCTGGGCCGGCTGATCGCGCGGATGAAATCGCTGCCGGGGGTCTGGTTCCCGAGCTGCGAGGACGTTGCGCGCTATTGCCTGGAAGCCTTTCCCGCGAAGGAGCGATGAGCCATGCCCTGGAAAGACGGCTACACGATTTCCGACGAGATAACGCTGTTCGACGACGAGGTTCGCTGGCCCGACGGCAAGCGGCTCTGCATGACGGTGATGCTCGATCTCAGCCTGGCGAGCGGGCCGCAGGGGTTGACGGCAGCCGATCTGCAGCACTCCCCCGCCGCCTTCGGCATGAACGAGGGACTGGCCCAGGTGCGCGACGTCCTGAACCGCTTCGCCATCAAGGCGACGGTCACGGTGCCCGCGGCGATGGCCAACATCATGCCGGACGCGATCCTAGGCCTGCGCGACGACGGGCACGAGATCGCTGCCCAAGGGTTGAAGCATGAAGACGTCAGCCAACTGAGCCGCGAGGAGGAAGCAGCGCGGCTCGCCATGACGACGGAAATCCTGGAAAAGCTCACCGGGCAGCGGCCGGCGGGCTGGTTCTCCCTGCCCCGGCCGAACGATCCGTTCGCCGTCGGCACGGTCAGTCCGAATACGCACGATCTGCTGATCGAGGCCGGCTACACCTACATGGGCAACGGGTTGTCGGACGACATCCCGCATTACTGGGTCACCGACTTCGACGCCAAACGCGCGATCCTGACCCTGCCCTACTTCTATCATTTCGACGACCAGTTCTTCCTGATGTTCCCCAAGAAGGGCACCGGGCTGGAACATGCCGACGCGCTGTTCGCCAACTGGAACGCGGAGTTCGACGCGCAGTACCGGCGCGGCCGTTACTTCAACATGACGCTCCACCCCTACGCCGTCGGCTGGTGCAACCGGCTGAAACTGCTCGAAGACTTCCTCGCGCGGATCAGCGAACGGCCCGGCGTGTGGAACCCGACGGCGGGCGAAGCCGCGCAGTATTGGCAGGAGACATACCCGCAGGAAACCGCCCTAAAGCTGGAAGCCAGCATATGGAAGGACTATCCGGGAAGTCTGAGTTGACCGCCGAAATGGCAGCTTCGCCAAAATTGCGAATAGTTCCGATCACACTGTAGAGTAGATCAAACGTGGCGTTCCAAGGAACCGTCAACGATGGAAACCAAATCCTGGATGTTTTGGAACCGCAAGGCCGACCTGCCTGCGGACGAATTCGTACGGTTGCAAGGCGATCACGCCAGCTTGAACCCAACGCCGTTCGAGTTCCAGGAAGTCCTGTCGACCGAGCTGAATGAAGTCCGCAAACGTCGCAAGCAACATATCGACAATCGCCGCGACCGCGCCGCCTCGGACGAGTCCGAGCCCGAGGAAAAGCCTCTCGGCCCCATTGACAGCAACCGGCGGAGGCTGCTGCCGTTTACACCGCACGATCAGCTCGCCGACGGTTTTCAGGATGTCATCAAAGTGTTGGAGCGGGAATCGAAAGCATGGGACGTTCTGACCTGGAAAGCCGAACGCGCGGTTATTCGATGGCTTGAGCCCTCAGAGAACCCTGCCGCTCCGGACGGTGCGCTTGAGTCGATCCGTGTCGGTAGGGCGGCATTGGCGGAGCAGGGTTTCCAAGCGAAAATCCTCCCCGGCGGATTAATGGAGCTGTCCGCACAAGAAGCCGACCCCAACGATCAATCGCAAGAGACCTCCCCCAAGACGGTCGACCAGTTCGTCGAGATCATCTCTCTAGTGACCTACCAAAACCGAAACCCGAATCCGAACAAATCGCCGCGCCGCTTTCTGATCGCCATCGGCCGCACCGGCGGCACTGAAATCAAGGTCCCTGTCCGATCGGAACACGACCAGGAACCGGCCGCTGGCGACGGCATCCTCCGTCCGTTGATCGAAGCCGATAAGCTGCGCGCCCGTCTGGCGCGCCGCGAGAATCTGACGGGGCTTGCCCTTTCCGGCGGCGGAGTCCGTTCCGCAACCTTCAACCTCGGCATAATCCAGGGGCTGAGACGGCTGCGCGTGTTCGACAGCATAGACTACATGTCGACCGTTTCCGGCGGCGGCTACATCGGCGCTTCGATCAGCGCCCTTTACACCTCGCAGCATAAATTTCCCTACGAACACATCCAAGGCGAGCCGGAGCCGCTTCCCTTCCGCCATCTGCGGAATTTCGCGAACTACCTGTCGCCTGCCGGAATTCAAGATCTTTTCCGTGTCCCCGCGCTGTTTCTTCGCGGCATCTTGATCAACGCCGCGATCGTCCTGCCCTGGCTCCTGATAGCGGCGATCGTGACCGGATTGATCTGGCCCGAAGCTTCAACGCTGGAACAGCCGGCATGGATTTTGGGACTTCTGGACGAGGCGATAAACGCCGTGCGGCAGATCGTTGCCGGCGGATCGGACAATGATGGCATCGTACCGACGAATAGCGAAGACCTCCTGGGACGGCATTTCGTCTGGACCAAGCTCCTGTTCAGCATGGTGCTCATCATCCTGTTCCTGTTTCCCTTGGCACGGCGGCTTATCGTCACGTTCAGCCGCGAGAAACGGACGAAATGGGCTATGCGAGATCGGTGGGGTCAGTTTTTAGGTTTCAGCGCCGTCGCAATCGCCGTCATCGCGTTCGTCGAGGCGCAACCCCTGGCCGTCGCGAAATTCGGCAACGCCCTGGCCGCCTACAAGGAAAAATTTGAGCTTTCGCCGGATCTGATCCCATCGGCGGCGGCATTGATTTCATTCCTAATGTCTTTCGTATCGGTCAAGTTGGCAAAATCCGTGTCAAGCCTTATGGGAAAGACAGGGTTGTTCCTGGTTGGCGCGCTTGGATTTTTCGCATTTTGGCTAATCTATCTCGATTTCTGCAGGTGGATAATTTTCGACAGCCCGCCGGATTGGGTCGTAGCCGTTTCGGTTTCCTGGTTCAACGATATCCTGGCGTCCTTGGCGCCGACGGCTGTCGCTGCCGAAGAACTGGATCTGCTATCGACCTATGCGGTCATCGCATTGGCCTTGATCGTTTACGGTTTTTGTTTCGTCGACGTCAATGAAACGACGCTGCACGCCTATTACCGCGACCGGTTGAGCAAGGCCTTTCTCATCCGTTACGACGAAACGCAATGCAAATTGGAACATTGCGACGCCCTTCGCCTGTCGAACTTGGGCAAAGGCGAAGCGCCGTATCATCTGATCAATGCCGCGCTCAACGTACGGCACCAGGAAGAAATCTACCGCAAGGGGCGGCATGCCGATTTCTTTTTCTTTGCCAAGCGATTCGTCGGTGGCGAGATGACCGGCTATTGCCCGTCGAAGATGATCGAAGAGGTCGATCCGCACCTTAACCTCGGCACGGCAATGGCGATTTCCGGCGCTGCGGCGTCGCCGAACATGGGCAAGATCACGATTAAGCCATTGGTCTTCATCATGGCCATGCTGAATGTCCGTCTCAACTATTGGCTCCCCAACCCAAGACCAGCTAGGAGCGCGGCGCGATACCCTAACAGGAAACGCGCGGGCGACTCGCAGTCAGGAAGGCCAGGAGCTAAATTAACTAAAAATTGGACTATATTTGTGTTCATAATGACAACATTTGAAAGTCGCGTGAATGAACGGAAAGGGAATGAACGCAAGCGTGGCTGCCGCGTACGCGTACCTTAATCCTCGATACGAGAATGACAACTTCACAACATACATTTTATAGTTGAAATACAAGTTGCCGAGGTCCAAGCCAGCACCGCAAGAACAATCACGGACGCCCGCGACCTTCTCGATAGGCGCGGTGATGTTCTCGTCTATATCACGGGTGGCCGCACGGGAGCGGTAGGTTACGCCAGCGCCCTTGTACCCAAACCGCTACAGCCGCAGCGAATAGCCCTTACCGCTCAGGCACTGTCCTATTTCGGCATCCTGCTGCTCGATAGGTGTGTATGTCCCAACCGCAAACCCGACCACGCTGCCGACAGCCGCACCGATAATCACGCCCTCTTTACTATCGCCGTTTATGGCCCCGAGATACGCACCTTCGGCAGCGCCGACGAATGATCCAACCGTGGCCTTTCCGAGCCCCCTGACGACCGCGGTAAGCGCCGTACCGCCCCGGCATTCGTCAAGGTCGGCGGCGTATCTTGTTTCGCTGAAATTTGGCGCAGCGGTATCGACGGCGGGAGTGGCGCACGCCGATAGAGCGAGACAAGCAAGAATTAGCGAGTAGCGCATGGAAAAAGGTTAGCTTTGCTAAGGGTATTTGTCATCAGTCGATCTATCACCTGATCGATGGATAACTAATTCTCCGATGATTCAGCGTGCCACGAAACAGTAGCTAAGCTCACTTCCAGCACTCGATCAGTACTGTGTACGCGAGCGCGAGCAGGAAGTTATTCGCTTCGCGCACTGTATCGGGCGGTGACAAACTAGTCCACGGAAGCGGCGGGATTTGACCAGCCG
>CAYLTU010000276.1:0-7618 GCA_964386465.1 uncultured Rhodospirillaceae bacterium | reverse complement strand
AGGCGCCCGTCGTGGTCAATGCCGCCGGCGCCTGGGCGGACGTCGTCGCGGAAATCGCCGGCGTTCGGCCGGTCGGGCTGGTCCCGAAGCGCCGTACCGCGATGCTGTTCGATCCGCCGTCCGGGCAGGATATCGAAAAATGGCCCTTGGTCATCGATATGGACGAGCAATGGTATTTCAAGCCGGACGCCGGTAAACTGCTGGGCTCACCGGCGGACGAGACACCGATCGAACCCTGCGACGTGCAACCCGAGGAGCTCGATATCGCGATTGCGGTCGACAGGATCGAAACGGCGTCCGCACTGAAAGTCGGCCGTATCAGCCACCGCTGGTCCGGCTTGCGCACCTTCGCCAAAGACAAGACGCCGGTCGTCGGGTTCGCACCGGACGCGGAGGGGTTCTTCTGGCTTGCCGGTCAGGGCGGCTACGGGATCGAAACCTCGCCCGCGATGTCGGCCGCCGCCGCTGGCCTTATCGTCGATGGAAAATTGCCGGACGGTTTCGGTGGTTACGATCTATCGGTATCCGATGTCGCGCCGGACCGCCTGCTGGGCTGAATAGTCGCTAAAATGCGTTCAGCGGTATTTTCAGGTAGGACAGGCCGTTGCTTTCGGCCGGCGGCAGCGAACCGCCGCGAATGTTCACCTGGACCGATGGCAAAATAAGTCTCGGCAGCGCAAGTTCCGCATCGCGGACGCTGCGCATTTTGACAAACTCCGCTTCGTCGACACCGTCGCGGGCATGTTTGTTTTCCGCGCGCTGCTGCGCCACCGTGGTTTCCCATTCGAAGCTGCGGTCGCCTGGCGCGTAATCGTGTCCGACAAACACCCGGGTTTCCGGCGGCAGGTCGAGGATGCGCCGGATCGAGCGGTAGAGCGTACCGGAGTCGCCGCCGGGAAAGTCGCATCGGGCGGTACCGAAATCCGGCATGAAGATCGTATCGCCGACGAATACAGCATCACCGATGCAATAGCTGATGCAGACGGGCGTATGCCCCGGCGTGTGCATTACCGAGCCGGTAATGCCGCCGAGCTCGAATGTCTCATTGTCGGCGAATAAATGGTCGAATTGCGAGCCGTCCGGTGTGAAACCGTCATGCAGGTTAAATATTTCCTGAAAGGTTTTCTGCACCGTGCAAACGTTCTCGCCGATCCCGACCTTGCCGCCCAGGGACTTGCGCAGGTAAGGCGCCGCGGTTAGATGGTCGGCATGAACATGCGTCTCCAATATCCAATCGACGGTCAGTCCTGCTTGTCGTACGTAATCGATAATCTCGTCCGCGGCCGTGGTTTCCGTTTTGCCCGACGCCGGGTCGTAGTCGAGTGCCGAATCGATTATCGCGGCATGTCTTCCCGACGCGACGACGTAGGTGGCGGTGCAGGTCGGTTCGTGGAAAAAGGCGCGGATCGTTTCAGACACGCTTGCATCCTATTGCATGTATTCGTCGATTTCTGTCCCAAGAAACTATAGCGAATGGCGGCATCAGGCGCTATCGCGCGGTCATCGCTAGGTTTTTCGAGCTGCACCTGATTCGAAAATCGCTTGTGGGGTCAAACGCAGAAAGTGAACAGGCTCGTCAAAACCCTTTAGCGCGCGGCTTTCCGGCGCGAGGGCGTAGTCCGGCCGGATCGATCAGGATTTAGGGCGAATTTTCACCCGGTTCGTAATCCGCGAGACGCCTTTTATGCCGCGCACCACTTTGACGGCCTTGTTCAGTTCAGCCGGCGATAGTGCGCGGCCGAACAGGAAGACGTGACCGCCCACGGACCGCCACCGGAAGTTCGTCACATTCACGCCGTTGGCATCGAGCAGTAGGGCGTTCGCCTTGCCTTCGATAACCGTGTCGTCGACGAAGTTTTCGACCGCCCCTTTCTGCTTGTCGATATCCCGCTGCACGAGAATGTCGTTGTAGACGCGTTTCACATCTTCGACGGACCGGGCGAGTTCGCCCGCCTGGATGCGTTGTTTGATCGTCTCGACGCTCCCGGTCAGCATGACGTCCTGTTCATAGACGTCCGCGTTGATCGAAATCACGTCGCTCGCCATTTTGTCGATCACGTTCGCGGTAATCTTGGTTTTGATCTCGGCGTCTTTACCGATATCGGCTGCGCTTCGGTCCTCCACGACCGCCTCTACCGCGCCTTTGAGCAGCGATAGCGGGTTGATATCGAGGGCCAATGCCGACGTAGCCGCGGTGAAAACGATCGCCATTGCGGCGGCGAGGCCGATTGTCTTCATTCCAGTCCCTTTCTCGATTTCCCGGCACATAATGCGCGCGCGATTATGGCTATATTGCGGTCCAATCCCAAGGATGGCACAGCGAAGGAACGGCCTTATTCGCCGCCGCTCCGTGGACCTGTATAGTCCGGCTTCGATAATCAGGAGTGAGCGACCCGCATGTCTCCCGCAATTTCGGCATTTGCCCGATCGATAGGCGGTTCCACCGTCGTTGCGATGCGCCGCAAGGCGGACGCCCTCGAAGCCAAGGGCGTTCGAATCGTCGATTTCGGTATCGGCGAACCGGACTTCGGCGTGCCGCCGCCCGTCGCGGACGCCGCCATCGAGGCGATCCGCGAAGGTCATGGCAAATATGTCGATCCCGCGGGACTTCCGGCGCTGCGTGAGGCGATCGCAGGGTTCGAACGGGACCGCCATGGCAGCGCGGTAAATCCAGAAAACATCGTGGTCACCAACGGGTCTTACGGGGCGCTGTCGATTACGTTTCGCGCGCTTCTCGATCCCGGTGACGAAGTCGTCGTGATCGAACCGTGCTGGAGCCCGTACCGCCAGATGGTTGTCTTGTGCGGCGGCGTTCCCGTCGGCGTGCCGATGCCTTCGCCCGAGGGACGTTTCACTGTCGACGGAGACCTCATCGAAGCGGCGGTAACCGCCCGCACCAAGGCCATCGTCGTCAACACGCCGTGGAACCCGACCGGCCGCGTCCTGTCGCGGGAGGAGTTGACGGCGATCGTAGAGATCGCCGCGCGGCACGATCTCTGGGTCGTCGCCGACGAGGTTTATAGCGAACTCGTCTTCGACGGCGCCCGGCATTTGTCGATAGCCGCGCTGGACGCCGGGTCGGCGGCGCGCTCCGTCGTCGCCACCAGCCTCTCGAAATCCTTCGCAATGACCGGCTGGCGGTTGGGCTACTGCATCGCGCCGCCGGAGCTGGTGCCGGTGGTGACGAAGATCAACCAGACTCTGACGCGCTGTCCGACGAGCATCGTGCAGCATGCCGCGCTGGCCGCCTTCGACGATGGTCTGCCCTACGTTGATAGGATGCGCGAGGAATATGCAGAGCGCGGCCGCGCGGTATCGCGCGGACTGAACCAGATTGAAGGCGTCCGCTGCCCGGTGCCGGAGGGGACCTTCTACGCCCTGGCGCAGATCCCGGAAAGCTGGGGGGGTAGCGCAACCGTCGCCGACCGTCTGCTCACCGAAGCGGGCGTGATCGTGACGCCGGGCAGCTACTATGGACCGTCCTGCGAGCACTATCTGCGCCTTTCCTTCGCGACGTCGATGGCGCTTATCGAGGAAGGGTTGGCGCGATTGCGGAGCGCCCTGCCGCTTGCCTAATCGACGGCGCGGGGATCGAGCGCGTCCTGCAAGCCGTCGCCCAGGAAGTTGAACGCGATCACGGTGACGAAGATCAGCAGGCCCGGCCAGACCGCAAGTTGTGGCGCGGACCAGATCAGCTCCTGCGCGTTGGTCAGCATGTTGCCCCAGCTGGCGACCGGCGGCTGAATGCCGAGACCGAGGAAACTCAGCACCGACTCGAACAGGATGATGTTGCCGACCGACAGGGTCGTGGCGACGATGATCGGCGAGATCGCATTGGGCAGGATGTGGACCCGCATGATACGCGCGCCGGTCGCGCCTTGCGCCACGGCGGCGCGGACGAATTCGCGCTGTTTGAGGGTCAGGGTCTCCGCCCGAACCAGCCGCGCCACCGTGGTCCAGCCGACCAGGGAGATGATCAGGATGATCCGGTACAGGCTGACGTCCTCGGACTGCGTGACGCTGTCCGGCAGACCGACCTTCGACAAATCGATGGCTGCGAGCACGATCAGCAACGGCAACAGCGGAAGCGAAATAACCCCGTCGGTGACCCGCATCAACAGGGCGTCGAAACGGCCGCCGCGATAGCCGGCAACGACGCCGATCGCCGTGCCGATCACCGCCGAGGCGAGCGCCGCCACCATCGCCACCGCCAGCGACACCCGGCCGCCCTGCAGCAACCGGGCGAGCAGATCGCGGCCGATCTCGTCGGTGCCCAAGGGATGCTCGAGCGACGGCGGCTTATTGCGCTGGAACAGGTTGGTCGCTTCGCCGTCGAGACCCAGCACCGCTTCCACGAGGGGCGCGCCGATCGACAGCAGGCCGAGCAGCAGCAAAGTCAGCAGGCTGCCGACCGCGAGCCGGTGCTGCAGGAAGCGCCGCGTCATCCGGTAGGCGATGCTCTGCGGCCGGCTCATGCGCCGCGTCCTCGGTCGGAGAGACTGACCCGCGGATCGAGCCAGACATAGCCGATATCGGCGAGGAAGTTGCCGATCAGCGTGAGCGCCGTAGCGAACATCAGCCCGATCAGGGCCAGATTGTAGTCGTTGCCCAGGATCGCGTCGTAGATCATCTTGCCCATGCCGTGCCAGGCGAACATGGTCTCGGTGATCAGCGCGCCGGAGAACAAGCGCCCGAAACTCAAAGCAACGATGGTGACCATGGGCAACAGGGCGTTACGCAGGGCGTGTCCGGTAACGACGCGCGTCATCGACAACCCCTTGGCGCGCGCGGTGCGGATGAAGTCCTGCCGCAGGGTCTGCAGCATGCTGGCCCGCATGAAGCGGGTGAAGTCGCCGACAGACGCGATGGTAAGCGTGACGACGGGCAGGATCAGATGCTGGATCCGGTCGAGCAAGCCGCCATCGCCGACCGTCTCCATGCCGCCCGCTGGCAGCCATCCCAGAACGACGGCGAACAGGATGATGAAGAGCAGGGCCAGCCAGAATGGCGGGACCGAAATTCCGGCGAAACAGGCCAGGTTCACCGCGTAATCGGTCTTGGAGTAGGGATGCAGCGCAGCGTAGACGCCGACGGGAACGGCGATCGCCAGCGCCAGGATCAGGCTGAGCCCCAGTAGCAGCCCCGTACTGCCGATGCGGCTACCGATGACGTCGATCGCGGGCTGGCTATGGTTGCGCGAATAGCCGAAGTCGCCTTGCACGGCGTTACCGAGCCAGGCGCCGTATCTTTCGAAAAGCGGCCTGTCGAGCCCGTGGATCGCCTTTAGCCGCTGTGCATCCGCCTGGCTCAAATTCGGATCGCTCTGGATCATCAGGTCGATCGGATCGCCCGGCATCAGGCCAATCAGGCCGTAAACCGCGAAAGACAGGACGAGCAGAACGACAAGACTCTGAAAAATGCGCTCTGCGGTGTATCGGAACATCGGTGCGGCGGGGCGTTACTTCGCGACGCGCCAGTCTTCGATCCACAGGGAAGTGGAGAACTGGTGGCCCGTCGGCTTCACGCCCTTCAGCCATTTCGGCAGGATGAAGGGGTTGGCGCGGAAATAGAGCGGCAATGCCGGCAGCTCCTCCGCATAGATACGCTGCAGATCGCTCCAAATCGCGCGGTTCGGCTTGTCCTCGCAAACGGTTTCCGCATCGTCGAGCGCCTTGTCCATCGCCTTGTTGGCGAGGCCGGGGTAGTTCTGTCCGGACCAGCCATTGTCCGGCCCCGGAATCATGGTGGAGTGCAAGGTCGAGCGCGGGACACCCTCTGGCGCGGAGATCCAGGCATACATCGCCATGTGCCGGAACTTGCGGCGGCTCACCGTCTCGCCGAAGAAGACGCGGGCCGGCTCGTTGCGGATGCGGATGTCGATTCCAGCCTGCCGCCATTGGCTCTGCAGCACCTGCTGGATCAGCTCGCGCGACTTGTTGCCCGCCGTCGTCATCAGGTCGAGCTGCAACCGCTCGCCCTTGGCGTTGTGGCGGATGCCGCCGCGAATGTCCGTCCATCCCGCCTCGATCAGCAGTGTTCGCGCCTTTTTGAGGTCGTAGGGATATTTCGGCGCATTCGGGTCGTAGACCGTATCGAGCGGGTTGGTCTGGCCGTGCGCCACCGGCTGATGTCCCTGGAAGAGTTGCTGGCTGATCGCCTCGCGGTCGATCGCGTAGAGCAGCGCGCGCCGCACCCGCCGGTCCTTGAGGATCGGATTGTCCAGGTTCAGGTCGATATGCTCGTAGATCAGGCCGGATTTGTAGACCGTATCGAACTTGCGCTTCGCACGTGGCGCGAAGGCCAGCGCTTCGTCGACCGTCAGACCCAGTTCGCCGGCGATATAGTCGATGTCGCCCGCCAGCAGGTTGGCGGACAGCGCGCTGGTCTTCTCGATTGCCTTGACGATGACTTTCTTAAAGGCCGGTTTCTTGCCCCACCAGGTCGGGTTCTGTTCGAGCACGACATGCGAGCCGCTGGCGACCTCGGTCACGCGGTAGGGACCGTACCACAGGCCGGGATTGGTCGTATCGGTCTCGTAGGCGCTCTTGATGCGGTACTGCGCCGGGTCGGCGAAGCTCTTGGCCTCGATATGCGCCGGCAGCACGCCGAGGCTGTAACGGGTCCGGTAGTCGCAGGTGAACTTGCTGACATGAACGGTGAATTTCTTGTCGTCATGCACGTCGATGCTGGTGACCCGCTCGTAGGGTTCGATATTGCTGAACCCGGACCGCTTGTCGCGCCCGACCTTCCACGTGAAAAGCACGTCCTTGGTTGTAACCGGAACGCCGTCGCCCCATGTGGCGTCAGGCCGGATCGTGTAGGTGACGGCGAGGCCTTTCTTGCCGTCAGCCGTCGTCTCGATTTTGGCCGTGCCTTTCTTCAGGTCCGGCAGCTCGGTGCACAGCATGCAGCGCAGCTTCCAGTCCGCGTCGTAAACGACGAACGGTCGCCGGGCCATCGCCAGGATGTAGGACTTGGCCAGCATCGATTCGATATTCGGGTTGAAATTTCGCGGAAACTGGCTGATGCCGATGACCAGCGTGTCTTTCGCCGCGGCCGGAGCGCCGAGAAAGAGCAGCGCTGCAATCGTCAACCCGTTCGCAATACGTAGCATTCTCCGATCCCTATCCCGCCGCACTGAATTCCGGCCGCGTCCGTAGCATCGCATCCCGATCCTTGATCGCCGCCCACCAGCTTCGCAGATTCGCCGCCATGCGGGTCTCCCTATTGGATCAGCGGGTCTTGCCAGTTTAAGCCGAGTCCGGGGTCGACTTCTATCGCTGCAAGGTCCCGATCATGGCCAAACATCAGACAATGGTCTTTAATGGCGGTAATCATCAGTATCGAGAGGAGTGCCGAATGACTCATGTCCGGTACATGGACCGCATACGCGACTACTATATCGCGCAGGGGTACGAGAAGCCGTACCGCTGGGCGAATTTCGACGAGGTGCCGTTCACGCCCCTGAAAAAGCCGTTGGCGGAGAGCAAGATTACCCTGTTCTCGACGTCGGACGTTTCGGTGCGCCGGCCCGAGGGGGAGGAATTGCCGGCGGAGGAAACAACCGTTGGCGACGTCTACTCCGTCGATTGGGATACGCCGCTCGACCGGCTTTACA
>CAYLTU010000275.1:0-7682 GCA_964386465.1 uncultured Rhodospirillaceae bacterium | reverse complement strand
ACGCGCTTGGCGCGGCCGTCGTCTGGATCGGGCCGGACGTCGACGAGCCCGCGCGACTCGAGACGTTTCAGCGTGTTCGTCATCGCGCCTTTGGTTACTTGAATGGCGCGGGCGAGGTCCTGCGGGCTGCTCGTGCCGCCGAGACGGGCGAAGTGATTGAGGACGACGAAGTGCGACATCTTCAGCCCGCCCGGCAGGGCGCGTTCCAGGGCGTTCTGCGCCAATTGATCGATGATGCCGATTTCGTTGAAGAACGAGAAGACGACGGGGTCATCGTGGGGCGCCGCCATTCAAATCTTCCTCAACCGTGTTTTCAACGGCCAGCGCGGACTCGCACCCACCTTCGGACCGTAACCCAGCCGGCCCAGCATCTGGATGCGTTCGCCGGGAGCGGCTTCCAGCAGGTCGCGCGCGGTGTCGAAGTGCGGTCGCATTTCCTCGAATTCCTGCAAGGATTGGCTCATCGGATGTATCCCAAGGCCAAGCTCGGTTGCCTTCAGGTTGATGCGCAGCCATGCGCGGCCCGCGGCAAGCTGGTCCTCGCGCGCGTTGCCTTTCGTCTTGAGCCAGAGATGCGCCATGGCTGAACCGGTCGTTTCGCGGAACATATCCAGACCCTGCTGAAAGGCCGTACTGTTCACATCCGCGAGCGTCTCCCGCGTCAATACGCCGAACCGGTTGAGCGCCTCCAGAAAGGGACCGCCGAGATCGATGCCGTCCGGATTGGCTTCGATTTCCGCCTTGCCGATACGCATCAAGTGGACGCTCTCCATATAGGCGTCCTTGGTCCTCATCTCCGTTTCCATCGCCTTCCAGGTGAGCGTGCGCAGGGCCGCGACACGGTCGAAGGCATTCGTTGTTTTGGCGGTGACGCCGCCGCCTGCCGCTTCTTGCAATGCTGCGAGGGTGCTATCGGAAACCGGCCTTGCCGTGTCGTAGGGTTCCTTGTTCGAGCGGCGTTCCAAAACATGGCGGAACAATGGATCCGGTCCTACGCCGTCGTCGCGGCGAAAGCGTACCTTTGCAATCGGTCTATCGTCGAGCCGCTCCGTCGAAGCGCCTTCCGGGAAGGGTTCGGTTTCCGTCGCGTATCCGTCTTTCGCCGCCGCCAGGGACAGCAGTTCCAGGAAGCAACCGAGACCGATGACGATCTGGCGATTGAAAGGATCGGTGGCCGGGAGGAGACGTTCGGTGTCGCAATACAGGAGCATTTCGTTATCGCGTCGCAAATCGATCAGCCAAGGCTGCCGGTTATGCGGGTTCGGCGCGAGGATGGCATAGGAAAGCGCGCGCAAACGCGGGTCTTCGTAATTATCGCTCACAGTGCGCCACGGCTCGGTCGCGGCGGTCGGTTCGCGGGTCAGGACGAACGCGCCGCCGCCGGCGGTCAGTACGATGGCGGTGGCGCCCGCTGCTTTCAGAAATGAGCGTCGTGTGGTCGGCATGACGGAAACCCCATCAGTTAGTTTAATGTTGTACTAAATAGTTTAATATTAAACTACCCAGACGTCAAGAGACCATGATTGGAAAGCGAACGAATTATCTACCGGTGCGTGTTTCGTGGATAGGGGCGACGTCGAGCCACGCGCTGCCGAGCCCGTTCTCCGCGGCAAGCCTGAGATACCGGGCCGCTTCCGCTGGGTCGGGTCTTACGCCGATTGCGCCGTTGCGTAGTTTTAGCGCCGTGCGAAAAATTTTCTCCGGCGATGCGCCAGCCATCATACTGCGGTGCTGTTCGCGCGTTTGCCGTTTCAGGGCGTTTATCGATTTCGCCGTCACGCCGATACGCGCCGAATAGGCGAGGTAGTCTTCGAAGACGGCGAGCAGTTTCGGCATGTCGGGATTCAGGGTGTCCCACTGCACCATCTGGCCGGGAACGTGCGCCGCCATATAGGCCTTGAAGTCAGCGCACCAGCGATACTCCAGGGTCTTTCGGAAGACGACCATCTTACGGCTGTGCTTTTTCAGCCCAAGATCCTGGTTGGCGATTTCCTCGAACATGCTGGCCTCGCATTCCGCGTCGACGTGCCGGATCGATGCCAGCCTGTCGCGGCGCTGTTGGGCGGCGTGGCCGACCAACTCATGGGCCAATGTCGCCGCCAGTTCATGCGCCGGCCACTTGACGCCGTGCCGGCCGACGATGACGAGAAAGTCCTTTTCCCTTTTTGGTTTCCCGGCTTCCAAAGCGTAGTCCGGCATGAAAGTAGCGACGTTCTCGCCGCCATGCGCATTCTTCAGGTCGCCGGGCTTGTAAACGAGCGTGACCTGGCCACTCTTTTTTAGCCGAACAAACTCTTTGGCGCTGAACGGTGAATTTCGTATCAGGTGGTCAAGCGCGCCGGCAATATTGCGCAGCCCATCCTCTGCGGGCAGCAAAGAAGCGTCGAAACGCGTACCCGGCGTTTCCGCCAAAGCGATCAATCGTACGCCGCGATACTCCCGTTGTAAGGCGATCCGGTCCGGTGATGCGAAGGCCGGTGTCTGTTGTGCGAGCGCGAGGGCTGCTGCGAATAGGACGGCGCGCCGAGCTGGACGCATGACGTATCTCCTCCCGAATACCGCGCCGCGAAATGCGGTCTCCAGTGCGGAATTCGGTCCGTTTCGCGCAAGATCCATGCCACCTGTTCAATTGAGTAGCGTTTCGAAATTTATTATTAAAATTCAACACACTAGAAGAAGGCGCGGTTAAGTCACCTGGCCTCGATTGTAAAGAATTCCGTCGGTATCGTTAACGAAACTCTCAGTTCTACCGTTGAAAGATGGATAAAGGCCGTCGATTCAACCGGTAATATGGTTAACGGAAGAACTGGGCGAATCGTAAAGGATTCCGACGCTGTTATGGGCGGCGTGATCGATCGCAAGCGCTTGTATTCGTGACATCCGGGGTAGATAACCAGATTCAAACAATCGATCCGGGATCGCCCCTTGCTGAAAAAACTCCTGTTTCTACCACCTGTCTTGATCGGTGCTGCCGTTCTGGCTTATTTCGCGACCCAAAAACCGGCGCCCGAGATCAAACCGCTGCAGGAAATAGCGGTTACGGTGAGGACAATAACCGTCGAGGCGCATGATTTGGTCCCCAGGGTAGCTGGGTTCGGCGCCGTCTCGCCGGGGCGCGAATGGGTTGCGTCGAGCCAAGTGAGCGGCGAAATAGAATTCGTTCATGAAGACTTGAAGAAGGGCGCGATCCTTGCGGCCGGAACCGAGATCGTCCGAATATCTCCGGTCGATTTCGAACTTGCGATTGCCCAAGCGGCGGCCAACATCCGGGCGTCGGAAGCGAAAATCGCGGAACTCGCGATCACCGTGTCGAATACCCGGAAGCTACTGCAGATCGAGCGTCGGACGCTGGACGTTCAAACGCGCGAGCTCGAGCGGAAGCGGGACCTTTTGAAGCGCGGTACCGTTTCGCAATCCTCTTTCGATCAGGAAACGCAGGATACGCTGGCACAGCGAACGAAGATCCAGGATCTGGAAAACAGTCTAAGCTTGATCCCAACGCAGCGCGCCGTCGAGATCGAGCAGAAGGCGGTGCACGAGGCGACCCTGAAGGCAGCCAGACTCGACCTGGCCCGGACGAGCATCCGCCTGCCGTTCGATGCGCGCGTCGCGTCCGTCGATGCGGAAGTTCGGCAATACGCGCAAACCGGCCAAACCCTGGCCAGCGCCGACGGTATCGGTGTCGCTGAAATCGAAGCGCAAATTCCCATGACGCGGCTCGGCGCGATGATCAATGCGGTTGTTCAGGCGAAGCCGCTGCAGGTCACGCCGAACTCGCTCAAAGAGTTTGCTGCGCGCGTCGGTTTCGAAGCGACGATCATTCTCGACCTTGGCGACCGCGTGGCCCGCTGGCCGGCGCGGTTTGCGCGGATCAGCGATACGATCGATCCCAAAACGAGGACGGTCGGGATCATCGCCACCGTCGAAGGGCCGTATGCCAAGGCGGTGCCCGGGAGGCGACCGCCGCTCAGCAAAGGTCTGTTCGTTGAAATGGAATTGCGGACCAAGGAAGTCGCAGCCCAGATCGCGGTTCCGCGGAGTGCCCCGCGTGACGGCGCGCTCTACATTGCAAACGCGGAGAACCGTCTCGAGATCCGGCCTGTATCCCCAGCTCTTCGGCAGGACGAGATCGTAGTCATCAGGGAAGGCCTGAAGGTCGGAGAACGTGTGATCGTTTCCGACCTTAGTCCCGCGATTGCCGGAATGTTGCTGAATGTCGTCCGGGACGACGCGTTGATGACCGTCATTCGGCGGACAATGGCGAGCGGTCGCGATACGCGATGATCCGCTACTTCGCGTCGCATACGACGGCAGGCAACCTGCTGATGATCGCCTTCATCGTGGCGGGCCTATTTGCCTGGCCGATGCTGCAGCGGGAAACGTTTCCGCGCATCGAACCACGTCGAGTCGAGGTGCGCGTCGCCTATCCCGGCGCGCGGCCTGAGGACATCGAAGAGGCGATATGCCAACGCATCGAGGATGCGGTCGACGGGGTCACGAACGTCTTCGAAATATCGTGCGATGCGACGGAAGGCCTGGGCCGTGCCGTGATCGAAATGCGCGAAGGGGAAAATTTCGACAGGTTTACCGCGGACGTCAAAACGGAGATCGAGGCTGTTGACGATTTTCCGGAGGAGAGCGAAACGCCAACCATTCGTCAACTCGGTCGAACCGATTTCGTCGCGTCCATCGCCGTGACCGGTCCGACGAAGAAGCCCGACCTGAAAGCCTATGCGGAAGCCCTCAAGGAAAAACTGCTTCGATGGGGTGGTATACCGAAAGTCGATGTCATCGGGTTTTCCGACCACCAGATCCGTGTCGAGTTGCGGGACGCCGCGCTGCGCCAATTCGGCCTCAGCGTCGCCGATATCGCCGGCGCCATCGAGCGGCAGAGCCTTGATCTGCCCGCCGGCAGCCTGTTGGCGACGAACCGGCAGATTTTGGTTCGCTACGCCGACGAAAGGAAGACGGTCGACGCATTTCGGGATTTGGTCGTTGTCTCCGCCGCCAGTGGCGGGCAAATCCGGCTCGGCGATATCGCGACGATTACCGACCGGTTTGAGCTGGATGAAGAAAAGATCACGTTCAACGGTAAACCAGCAGCCATATTGGATGTCACCAAGACTGAGAACGAGGACACGCTGGACGTCATCGATGCGGTAAACGCCTTCCTCGAGCGCGAGCGGAAGATCGTTCCGCCGGGCGTGTCTCTCGTCGTAACGAACGACGCGTCGTCGATCGTTCGCGACCGGCTCGCTTTGCTGGTGAGCAACGGTGGACAAGGCCTGCTCCTGGTTTTCGTGACCCTGTGGCTGTTTTTCGGCGCGCGCTATTCCTTCTGGGTGGCTATGGGCCTGCCGGTGTCGTTCCTCGGGGCGATCGCGGTCATGAGCATGGTGGGGTATTCCATCAACATGCTGACCATGGCGGGATTGCTGATCGTGATCGGTCTGCTGATGGACGATGCCATCGTTATCGCCGAGAACGTCGCAACGCAGCGGGGGCAGGGAAAATCCCCCGAGGACGCGGCGGTGGACGGCGCCCGTCAGGTGCTGCCCAGCGTGTTCGCATCGTTCGCGACGACGACCTGCATCTTCGGGTCCCTGGCGTTTCTTGAGGGAGACATCGGCGCGGTATTGCGGGTTGTGCCGGTCGTGATGCTGCTCGTGCTGATCGTTTCCCTGGTCGAAGCATTCTGGATTCTGCCGAACCATCTGATGCACGTGTTGGCGCACGATGGCGCGGAGCAGGGCCGTATCCAGTCAAAGGTCGATGACGCCATCGGTTGGATTCGGGACAGGGTCGTCGCGCCGCTCGCGACATTGGCCGTCGAGTGGCGATACCTCACGCTCGGATGCGCGGTCGGTCTGTTGCTGCTGACAGTCGCCATTGTCGCCGGTGGCTTCCTGAAATTCGCGGCGTTCCCGGAATTGGACGGAAATGTTCTCGAAGCCCGTATCCTGCTCGCGCAAGGGACACCGTTGGCCAAGACCGAGAAGGTCGTGGCACGTGTTGGAGCGGCGCTCGGCCGCGTTAACGAACGTATGGCCAAGGACCAGCCGGGCGGTCAGGACCTCGTCCGCAATGTCGCCGTCGCTTACAACGAAAATGTCGACGCCTACGAAAGCGGGTCGCATGTGGCGACCGTTACGGTGGATATACTCGATTCCGAAACGCGTACGGTGCGGATCGACGACGTCATCGCGGCTTGGAGAACCGAGATCGGCGAAATCGCGGACGTTATCTTTATCAAGTTTACGGAGCCCGCCGCCGGACCCGGCGGTTTGGCCATAGAAATCCGCTTCGATGGGTTGGATTTCAGAGGCCTAAAACGGGCCTCTCTCGACTTGCAGAATTGGCTAAACCGTTATGTTGGCGTGATCAACGTGACCGACGATCTGCGTGCCGGTAAGCCCGAAGTTAGGGTCCGGCTCAAGGACGGCGCATCAACCCTTGGGATCGATGGCCGAATGATTGCAGACCAGCTTCGTTCGGCTTTCCAGGGCGTTACGGTTCGCGAAATACAACGGGCGGGCGAGGCCTTTGAAATTGACGTGCGTCTGGATTTGCGCGACCGCGATAGCCGGGCCGACCTGGACGATTTCTCCATCGCCATGGCGGACGGTCAATTAGTACCCCTGATCGCCGTGGCCGATCTGTCGGAAGACCGCGGCTTTGCACGGATAAATCGGATTGACCGACGCCGCACCGTCACGATTCAAGGCGATGTCGACGTGCGGTATGCGAACGCGAACGAGGTGCTCGCCGCGACGGCCGCAGAGTTCTTTCCCGACCTGCGGAAGCGTTACCCGTCCATCGGCATTTCTGTCGAGGGTTCGGAAAAGGAAGGCAAAACCACGCAAGCGTCGATGATACGCGGTTTCGTGCTGGGTCTCATCGGGGTCTATCTGTTGTTGAGTTTGCAATTCCGCAGCTACGCTGAACCGATCGTCGTGATGGCGGTCATACCTTTCGCCTTCATCGGTGTCGTCGCGGGGCACCTCCTGCTTGGGATCGATTTCACGATGCCGAGCGTCCTCGGGTTCGTCGCGTTGGCCGGTGTCGTGGTGAACGACTCGATCCTGCTGGTGAATTTTACCAAACATTATCATGGCGAAACCAAATCGGTCGCCGCGGCCGCTCCGTTGGCGAGTCAGGCCCGGTTTCGCGCCATTCTCCTTACATCGCTGACCACTATCGTCGGCCTGTTGCCGATGCTGTTCGAAACCAGTTTGCAGGCACAGGTTCTGATCCCGCTCGTAGCAAGCCTCGCATTCGGACTTTTGGCCTCGACCGTTCTTGTCTTGCTGTTGGTTCCCGCCGCTTATGCCGTGCTCGACGATATCGGTCTGGCGCGCTTGGATTGAGAATGTCCCGGCGCGAATTTCCGGTGCAGCACCGCTTTGCGCTTTCGCGGCGAATGTCGCATGAACTGGCCGCATGGATGGGCCGAGTGATCGTTGGGTGGGGCAGGCGGTGCCGCGTTTGGAAGACGCGGCGCTGCTGTCGGGCCATGCGCGCTTTATCGACGATTTGGCGCCGGTACCCGGTATCCGCCACGTGGCGATCCTGAAAGAATCTCGACGCATTTATTAACGAATTCAAACGATCCAGCCAGCGCAGCGGCAAAGGGCTTGCAATTTCAACAGGCAATATGATTAACCGCGGAGAAGCGGAAAGTG
>CAYLTU010000274.1:0-7782 GCA_964386465.1 uncultured Rhodospirillaceae bacterium | reverse complement strand
CCGACAACGTCAGCGGATACGATGGCCGCGAGCCTGCGTTGGGTCCCCTCCGACATGGTGGCAGTGTAGCCGTGGCGACGTGCGGAATCATAGAGAGATAACCGCTAGCGCCGACTTCGGGGATTTTGAAGGGTTGTCGGACACCTGCCGTGCGTTGGGGTCAGCCACGAGATCGTTCGGCAGGTGTCCGACAAGCTTTATTAGACCCGTTGCAGACATTACATAAGCCCGGCTATCCGAAAGCCTTCATAGCATTTTTCAAACACCGTATCGTCGGACGCCACTAAGAAATCCTGCATGACTTTTAACGAGAGGGTCGGTTCGAGACTACGCGCATGCGCGAGTGAAGCGGCGGCATCTTCTTTGCGGCCGACAAGGGCATAGTATGCGGCGAGCAACGCTGGAGGAAGGCACTGAACCGTCGGGTAGCGACACGCGTGCTCCAAAAGCTCGATCGCCTTTTCGAACTTTCCGAGGATGGCGTACGCCATGCCCTTATAGGCAACGAACGTCCACATGAGCGGGTCATTCGGACTTAACCTAATAGCCATGTCAGCATACTCGATTGCTTTCTCAGGATGGCCTAAATGCGTATGAACTGTGCATAGCCCGTGATAGGCGTGGACGAAATTCGGATTAATGCTAATCGAAGTCTCCAATTCGCTGATCGCCGATTGTTGATTGCCATTTGCGTTGTGCAACCTGCCTAAAGCCCAATGGGCGATATAGTCTCGTTGATCAATTGATATCGCTTTCTGAGCATTAGCTATTCCTTGCCGAAGAGTTCTTTCGCGATCCTCCGTCCAGCCCAAAACAACATCCCAAAAATCGACGAAAGCGAGATAAGCGTAGGCCTGACCGAACCGCGGATCCATCGACACGGCTTCGCGCATGAACCCGGCACCTTCTGCCGTATTTTCCTTGTCCAGTTGCCAGAGTTTCGCCAAACCGCGCTGGTAGAAGTCCCATGCCTTTAGATCATTGGTCGGTTTGTACAAAGCGCGGCTACGTTCCGAACCCGCAAGCTCGGGTTCAACCGCTGCGGCGATGGTCAAGGTTATTTCGTCCTGTAGTTCGAAGATGTCGGCTAATTCACGGTCGTAGCGTTCGGCCCAGATGTGGTTGCCGTTTTCCGCTTCAATCAGCTGTGCTGTAATTCGGACACGATTCCCCGATTTTCGTACGCTGCCTTCCAGTACGTACCTGACACCGAGTTCTTTACCGATCTGTTTTACGTCGGTCGCGGTTCCCCTATAGGAGAAGGATGAATTGCGCGCGGTGACGAAGAACCAGCGAAACTTGGACAAGGCCGTAATGATATCTTCCGTGATCCCGTCCGCGAAATATTCCTGTTCTGGGTCACCCGACATATTTTCGAACGGTAAGATGGCAATCGACGGTTTATCGGGCAGCTTCAGTGCTTCGCGATCGTCTGCAGAGTGATCGATACCTTTTGGTTCAGCTGTCGTCCAACGCCAAACTTGGATAGGACGGCTGATGTTCTTGACGCTGTGCTCGCCGGAATCCTCCCAGTCGGCATCCATACGATCACGGACCTGTCGATAGGCGTCGTCCGATAACGCCACCCCATTGGTTTCAGACAATCCTTCTAAGCGCGCTGCGACGTTCACACCGTCGCCGAAGATATCGTCGCCTTCAACGATTACATCGCCCAGGTGGACACCGACCCGGAATTGGATGGCCCTATCCGCATCCATACCGGCATTGCGCTCCGCCATCCCTTCCTGTGCCGCTATTACGCATTCAACGGCTGCGACGACGGATGGGAACTCCAGTAGAAGGCCGTCGCCCATTGTTTTGACGATGCGTCCACCATGCTTGATGACAAGCGGATCGATTAGTTCAGAACGGTGTGCGTTCAATGCTGCAAGAGTGCCGGTTTCGTCCACCCCTATAAGGCGCGAATAGCCGACAACATCAACGGACACGATGGCCGCTAACCTACGTTGGTTTCCCTCCGACATGGTGGGAGTGTAGCCGTGGCGACGTGTGGAATCATAGAGAGATAACCGCTAGCGCCGACTTCGGGGGTTGGCCATCTCCTGTCCCGAGGGGCTGTCCTTCGTTTCATGAAGGCGCCGGCCGTTCCGGATTTTCACCGCTTGCCCGCGCATCGCGCCGCTCCCTATGCTGGACGCGCGCGCGAGATGTTTCGAGGGACAAGAACCGCCATGACCGAGCTGCCCGTCATTTCGGCCGACAGCCACGTTCAGGAGCCGCCGGAACTCTACAGCGAATGGCTGGACGCCAGGTTTCGCGACCGCGTTCCCCGGCGCGAGACCCGCGACGGCAAGACCTATGTGATCGTCGACGGCAAGAAGCCGCGCCGGATCGACCTCGCCGACGAACGCGCCGACGAAGACGATCAGGACAGGGAATTCCGCAACGATCCGACCGGCGGCCGCGACGTCGACCGCCGCCTCGGCGACATGGCGCGCGACGGCGTGGCCGGCGAGGTGATCTACCCCAACAGCTCGCTCGCGCTCTACCTGTCGCGCGACGCAGGCTACCAGTACGCGGTCGCGCGCGCCTACAACGATTGGCTGATCGGGAACTTCAGCGCTCACAAGGATCGCTTCGCGCCGGTCGCGATCGTCCCGGTCATCGATATCCCGGCGACCGTGGCCGAGGTGCAACGGGTGGCGGCGCTGGGCTATCGCGCCATCAAGGTTCCGCTCACCGTCGCCAACCGTCCCTACAATCTGCCGGACTACGAGCCGCTCTGGTCGGCCGTCGAGGAAACCGGCCTGGTGTTGAGCCTGCACGCCTTCGCCGAGGCCGAGGACTATTATCCGCAAGACTGGGGCGAGGAAGAGGGCGTCGGCGGCGCGCTCATCTTCATGGCGATGAGCATGGCGCGCGGCCAGTACCCCGTGGCGGAACTGATCGCGTCGGGCGCGCTGCAGCGCCATCCCGGCATGAAGTTCGTCGTCGTCGAGTGCGGTGCCGGCTGGCTCGCCTGGCTGCTGCACGTACTGGACGAGCAGGCCGACAAGAAGCATATGTGGATCCGCCCGCGCCTCGAGATGAAGCCGAGCGAGTTCTTCCGGCGGCAGGGCTCGATCACCTTCAGCGACGATCCGGTAGCACTACGGTGCCTCGACCTGATCGGCGCGGAGACGCTGCTGTGGGGCAGCGACTATCCGCACGACGAGGGCACCTTCCCGCACAGCCAGGACGTCATCGCCCGGACATTCGCCGGCGTCGGCGAGGCGGACAAACGCAAGATCGTCTACGACAACGCCCGTCGGCTCTACGGTTTCGGCGCCTGAGCGGGACACACGGATTTGCGGTATCGGTGGTAACGCCGCGCCATCGCCTCTCTCGATTTGCAAATGTCACAAGCCCGTGAGGCGGGGTTGGCGGGATCCGCGGCGGTCGGGCATTCTGATACCGCGAGACTTGAACCGGACGAATCGCATGAAACCGCTCTCCAGAATACTCCTCCTGGCGGCCGGCCTTATCCTGGCCCTGCCGCCCCGGCTCGACGCCGGCCCGGCGATCGCCCTCGACGAACGGGTGCGGGACGGCCTGATCGCGGCGCAGCCCGTGAGCGGGCCCGGTGTCGACCGCGAATTGTTCGACGGCAAACCGGTCCTGGTGGTCTTCTTCGCCAGCTGGTGAGCCGCCTGCCGGCGGGAGTTCGTGCAACTCCGCGAATTGCTGGACGAGGGCTGGAAGGGCAAGGTCGGAATCGTCGCCATAAGCTGGACCGAGGGCCGCTACGGCCACGCGTCGGAGGCCCGCCTGCAACGGATGGTCGGCAAATTCCATCCCGATATCAGGGTGATCCGCGAGACGCCGCGGATCAACGACGCCTTCGCGCCGCTGGTCTACGTGCCGGCGAACTTCGTCTTCGACCGGAACGGCAAGCTGATCTACGGCGACGGCAACCGGGAGGAACTCGACAAGGAACGGCTGATCGCGCTGTTGGAGCGGGCCGGCTGAGACGCCGTTTAGGGGCCGCCGCGAAACGTGGTACGCTGCCGCTTCCATCGCGAACGATCCCATTCGAATGAACAAGCCGTCCACGTGGCTCGCCCTCATCGCCGCAATCGTCTATTTCGGCGCCTACTGGTATGCGAAGCAAGACTTCGAAGGGCTGTACGACGCCTGCGTCAAGGACCGGCCGGCGGCCGAAACGCAGTGCCGCTGCGCGCGGGACGCGATGCTGGACGAGATCAGCATCTATCGGGTCATCATGAGCTATTCGCGCGAGATGGAACGGGCGAAGACGTTCGCCGGGGCCGCCTGCGGTCCCGGCGGCGCGCCACGGCCGTAGTCAGTGCTCAGTAAAGTGCACCGTCACCGTAAATTCGAAGGACCTGATCTTGGGCGATTTCCTGAGAAACAAGATCGACGAAAGAGGCGCTCAAAACAGCCGTTGGATGTCGCGTGCGCCATGCAGCACGCGCACGATTTCAACCTCGGAAACCGCGACTCGATAGAAAATTACATACCCGCCGTGCGGAATGCTGCGGATATCGTGGCCGAGCTCCAGCCGCGCGCGGCCGACATGCGGCATATTGCAAAGCCTGTGGCAGTGCCCGACGATTTCGTGGATGAAGGTTTCCGCACGGTTCGGGTTGTTTTCAGCGATATAATCGGCAATGTCGTCCAGGTCGGCTTGCGCCTGGTGTCCTGATCGTGAAATTCAAAGGATTCAATTTCGCGTGAATCAGCACACTAACTTTTTGAATCTAGGGTGATGACGGCCCGTTTCATTCAAGCTTATCGGCGCTTCTTTCTGCGATCCTCTTGCGAAGCCGCGCTATCGTCTCGTCGGCGTCGAGCGTATGGGTCTCGCCACGATCCGCCTGTTCGACACCCACGGCAATTGCCGTTTTGAGCGCTGCGAGCTTATCCGCGTCATCTTTCAGTCCCGCTGGGCTGTAATAGGCAATGGCTGCAGCTTTGGATTCGAAACGGCCAGCCTTCACCAGAGCTTCGGCAGCCTTTTCCTGTTCGGGTGTCAGGGTGATATCCATGCGCCGATTGTTCTGCATTTGTTTCCCAATTGCAAGGAATATCAAGTTGTTCCCAACGCTGCCTGGAGGAGAATTTTGGTCGAGTCATGCCATGCGGCCGTTCTCCGTGCAGCCGGGCGATACCGGGCCGGGAAGTTCGGTCCGCAAGGGCCGGGCCATGCAGTCGCGTTTGGCCGGAAAATGCGGCATCGCCCTTGATCGCCGCCGGCCGCATCGGCACCATCGTCCAAGTCAATGCACGTCGGGAATCCGACGCCGACACGCGCGACGTGTTAAAAGGGGCTGGCTATTCTGCCGCCGGGATAGACGGTTTGGCGGCGCGGGAAATCGTCCTTGTCGCCGTCGACAGTCGTGGCGGCGCGGCGCATGATACGGTAACGGCGCCTCGAGTGTCGCGGGACTTAGCGCCGGACTCTCTGATAAGGAGAATTACGATGCCAAGGTTCAAGACGTATGTGCCGGAGGGGGTGATCCCCGCCTGCCTGTTGCCATTCGACGACGATCTGAACATCGACGAGGCGGCCTACCGCAAGCATTTGCGCGATGTCGCCGCCGTCGACGGTCTGTCGGCGATCACCACGAACGCCCACGCGTCCGAGGTCGCATCCTGCACGTTCGAAGAGCAGCGGCGGGTCCTCGACCTGACGATGAACGAGGTTGGCGACGAGATTCCCGTGGTCAACGGCATCTATGCCGATGGCAGCCAGGAGGCGGCCCGGCTCGCGCGCATGGCCGAACGGGGCGGTGCTTCGGGTCTGCTGGTATTTCCGCCCAATCCCTTCTCGCTGGGCGCGCACAGCCGGCCCGAGATGGCGCTGACCCACTTCAAGACCATCGCCGATGCGACCGACCTGCCGATCATCTGCTTCCAGTACCCGCTGGGCGGCGGCCAGGGCTACCCGCTCGACATCCTGGTGCGGTTGGCGGAGGAGGTTCCGACGGTCAGGGCGATCAAGGATTGGAGCGACAATGTGCGGCTGCATGAGCGCCACATCCGGGTACTCCAGAACCTGACCCGCCCGGTCAACGTGCTGTCGACCCATAGCGCCTGGCTGATGAGTTCGCTGGCGCTTGGCTGCAACGGCCTGCTTTCGGGCTCCGGCAGCGTGATCGCCGACCTTCAGGTGGCTCTCTGGCGGGCGATCCAGGCCGGAGATCTTCCGCGGGCGCGGCGGCTGAACGACCGCATCTACCCGACGGCGGAAGCGTTTTACGCCGACCCCTTCGCCGACATGCACAACCGGATGAAGGCGGCGCTGGTCGTTCTGGGCCGCATTCCCAACGCCGCCGTGCGGCCGCCGCTGGTCAAGGTAGGCGACGCGGAGATCGAGCGGATCCGCCGCGCGCTGGACGAGGCCGGGGTACGGCCGGACGGAGCGCTTCTGGAGGCCGCGTAACGGCGTCGTCGACAATTCTCGATACAGGACAGGAGCTAACCCCGAAATTAATGTACGCCTCCTTAAACCGAAGGTTAGGATTAGGTCTTGAATTTTGCAGCACCGTAAGCAAACGAGAAAATTTTGACACCGATTAATTCTCTACCCGAAGGCACTGATGCCTTAATGGAAGAATTAAGTTTCGGCGAAGTTATGCGGTTGATTGAGCGCACGGCAAAATGGGTAGACGCCGAAACGTTCAAATTCCTTCCAGTGTGGTATCCGGAACACGCTCGACGGGCTCTATTTTACAAAGCGAATTGGTCGGAGCCACAGATGAACACGAACCGGCAAACCGGCATTAGCATCCATAAATCTGAGGCCAATATCCACGCTAACAAGGCTTTGACTTTAGCCCTGGGGTTGAGATTAGACGGACGGAGGGGATGGTCATGCTGTCATATCTGGGGGATCGACGACCAAACCTATCAGCTGGCTAACCTCGTGGTCCAAGATCCGCGCTTTTTCTCGTGCGTCGCGAACATGGTTTTGTTGCCAACGCCATTGAAGGCCTTCACAGATATAGTGCCTGAAGTGAGGACCATGCTCCGCATTTGTGCACGCAATTTGTTCAGATGGCAGTGTAATCACGAGGAGTTAGCTGGCGTTAACGCAGAGCTTGATGCTTGGGATAATTGGAAAGATTATCCGCCGAGCTGGCCGCGAGTCCCAGGCGCTTCCGCGCCTATGGGAACAATGCCATTCAACTCTAAGATTCGAGAGAGTGCCGAAAGGCGATGGAACAGGATCCAAAGCGACGTGGAAAAAGCGGGCCCTTATTATCCAAGGGACAGTGTTCGGCAAGTTCTGAACTACTGGGGCCTTGATTTAGCGGCACCTATTGCATTGGCAAGAGCGAATTAATGAGATTTTACACGTTAGGGGTCTACCATCTGATTCCTTCTATACCCGATGGTGAACCCGAAATTCCAGCGCCGAAGTCTGGCTGGGAAACGAATTCAGTCTTTTGGGAGCGTCAGGTCTTCCGGTAAAGATTGGCCACGGAGATCTTCCGAACGCTCGACGCGGATTAGAACGGCAAGCCATTTTTTACCGGGATCGCTATCGCGTTCCTGCTTGACCATGTTGTTCCAAACTTGTTCGTAGGCGTAGCCCTCGGTATGAAGTTCCGCCGTACCGAACCGGCCGTTTTCCCTCATTCCCCCGGCACATTGGGGATCAGGCTTACCCCGAAATACCGACCCCGAAGTTAATTCGGTCACCGTAATTCCGGCGTATCCAGCGATACCGGCGGACGGAGAAACATGACCCTATCAAGAGCCTCTAATATCCATGTTGAGGGTTAGATCCTCCGTCTTCAGACGGACAGCTTCAGC
>CAYLTU010000273.1:4633-7847 GCA_964386465.1 uncultured Rhodospirillaceae bacterium | reverse complement strand
GGGGGGGCGAAACACCAACGTCAATCCACTAACCCTCGATCAGACTGAAATCCGCGATTTGATTCAGTGTCGTTGCAAATTGCGAAAGCAACCGCAATCTGTTCTCGCGCAGAACCGGATCGTCTGCGTTCACTGTAACCTGGTCGAAGAATGCGTCGACCGGCTGGCGGAGTTTCGCCATAGACTCCATTGCGCCGTCAAAACGCTCTGACGAGATCGCATCTTCGGCCCCGGACCGCGCGACGGCGAAATTCTCGAAAAGCGCTCGCTCTTCATCTTGCGCCAATAGGTCGGACTTTACGTCCCCGTCATAACCGGTTTTGTCCTTCTTCGACTCGATCCGCACGATGTTTGCCGCGCGTCGGTAAGCGACCAGAAGATTTTCGCCATCCTCGTTCGACAGGAAGCCGCCGAGCGCATCAACCTTCGCCATCAACCGGACGAGATCGTCCTCGCCGCCGAGTGCGAATACGGCGGCAATCAAATCGTGACGGATACCCGATTCACGCAAATGCACCTTGAGTCGATCGGCAAAAAATCCGAGCAATTCGCTTCCGGTCGCGCCCGGCGCACCTTCTGAATCGACGTTTTTTTCTTTATGAAGCCGCATCGCGACGGCGAACACGCTCAGCAGATTGATCCGCAGCCTGTTTTCCAGGATCAGCCGAATGATACCGAGCGCCGCGCGGCGCAACGCATAGGGATCCTTGGATCCGGTCGGTTTTTCGTCGATCAGCCAGAAACCCACCAACGTATCGATCTTGTCGGCCAAGGCAACGGCGACCGAGACCGGCGCGGTCGGGCAGCGGTCGTTCGGGCCCAAAGGCGAATAATGATCGGCGATCGCCTCGGCGACGGCCTCGCTTTCGCCGTCATGCCGCGCGTAGTAGCGCCCCATGATCCCCTGCAAGTCGGGGAATTCGCCGACCATCCCAGTCGCCAGATCCGCCTTGCACAGCAGCGCCGCGCTGCGCGCCGCGTCCTTGTCAGCACCGGGGATGTTTTCGCTCAAGTCGGCGGCCAGCGCAGCGACACGCTGCACTTTCTCGGCCACGGTGCCCAACTTGGCGTGGAAGGTGATCGCCTCGAGCGCCGGCGCGCGGTCGGCGAGGCGCGTGCGGCGGTCCTGGTCCCAGAAAAATTTCGCGTCGGCGAGCCGTGCCCGCAGCACGCGTTCGTTGCCGGCCACGATCACCGCCCCGCCATCCGCCGCCGTCATGTTGGCGACGAAACCGAAGCGCGGCGCGAGATTTCCGTTTGCATTCGACAGCGCGAAATATTTCTGATGCGCGCGCATCGAGGAGGTCAGCGCCTCCTCTGGAAGGTCCATAAAATCCACGTCGATGGTGCCGAGCAGGCAGACGGGCCATTCGATAAGGCCGGATACCTCGTCGAGCAAACCGGGATCGTCCTGGACGGTCAGACCCTCGCCCTCCGCCAGTTTCTGCAGCGACACGGCAACCGTCGCGCGCCGCTCCGCCCCATCTAGCATAACGTGCGCACCGGCGAGCTTATCCCGGTAATCGGCGAACGAGAAAACCTCGACAGGTTCCGGCGACAGGAATCGGTGGCCAGCTGTCGTGCCTCCGGATACGACGTTGTTGAACGCAACGCCGTCGACGGTTTCACCGCCGAACAGGCACAGAATGCTCTCGACCGGCCGAACCCAGCGGTGGGTCTCGGTGCCCCAACGCATCGATTTCGGCCAGGGAAACTTTACGAGCACGTCGTTGATGATTTCAGGCAGCACTTGCGCCGTCGGCTCTCCCGACCGTTCGATAACGACGAACCAAGCCTCGCCCTTGCCGGTATCGCGCTTCTCGCACTGATTCAGCGATTCCAGGCCGGCGCTGCGCAAAAACCCTTCGATCGCCTTGTCCGGCGCATCGACCTTGGGGCCCTTGCGCTCCTCGCGCATGTCCGGCTGCCGTTCCGGCAGCCCCTCGACGACGAGCGCAAGACGCCTCGGTGTCGCGAAGACTTCCGCGCTGTCGAAGTCCAGTCGCACCTTCTTGAGGCCCTCCGTCACGAGGCGCTTCAGATCCTCCGCCGCGCGTTTTTGCATGCGCGCCGGGATTTCCTCGGAGAGTATTTCGAGCAGGAGTTCAGGCATGACCGCTTCCGCTCACGCACCGCCCTGCGGGAGTTAGGGCATTGAAAGTCTTCCCCTCACCCCTGCCCTCTCCCCAGGGAGAGGGAGTTAAGGCCACTGTGTGTCCGTACCCTCTCCCTGGGGAGAGGGCAGGGTGAGGGGTGAAACGCAAGTCACCAGAAAGAAGTGGCATTAAGCAACCTCCTCAGACTGACTCTCGATCCATTTCTCAGCAGCGCCGCGCGCCAGGGTGCGGATGCGCAGGATGTAGGCCTGCCGCTCGGTCACGCTGATCACGCCTCGGGCGTCCAGCAAGTTGAACAGGTGGCTCGCCTTGAGGCACTGGTCGTAGGCGGGCAACGCCAGATCGGCATCCAACACCGCCTTGCATTCCTTCTCCGCGTCGTCGAAGTGGCGGCGCAGCAAGTCCACGTCGGCGCGCTCGAAATTGTAGGCGGAGAATTCGCGCTCGGCCTGCAGGAACACCTCGCCATAGCGCATCCCGTCGGCGTTGAAGGCCAGATCATAGACGTTCTCGACCCCTTGCACGTACATGGCCAGCCGTTCCAGCCCGTAGGTCAATTCGACCGACACCGGATCGCAGTCGATGCCGCCGACCTGCTGGAAATAGGTGAACTGGCTGACCTCCATACCGTCGCACCAGACCTCCCAGCCGAGCCCCCAGGCGCCCAATGTGGGGCTTTCCCAATCGTCCTCGACGAAGCGGATATCGTGCGACAGCGGATCGATGCCGAGCGCCCGCAGGCTGCCGAGATAGAGTTCCTGACTGTCGGCCGGGGACGGTTTCAGAATCACCTGATATTGGTAATAATGCTGCAGCCGGTTCGGGTTCTCGCCATAGCGGCCATCCGTCGGCCGTCGCGAGGGCTGCACATAGGCCGCTTTCCAGGGCTGCGGGCCAAGCGCGCGCAGCGTCGTCGCCGGATGAAACGTGCCCGCGCCGACCTCCATGTCGTAGGGCTGCAGAATCACGCAGCCGCGCGCCGACCAGTAGGCGTGCAGTTTCAGGATAAGCGCTTGGAAGCTGTTGTCTTGGTTGTTCTCTTGGGCCATGACCCGGCCAATGAATGCGCGCGGATGCGGCGCAACCTAACCATGGCC
>CAYLTU010000273.1:2367-4533 GCA_964386465.1 uncultured Rhodospirillaceae bacterium | reverse complement strand
ATATAGGCGTCGCAGACCGGGCACTGAACCGTGTCAGCCACGCCCTTGCGGGCCATTTCTTCGTCCTTCGCGATCTTCTGCTGGCGCTGCTGGTTAATCCGGCCGACGAATTTGAACCCGTACCAGACGATCGCCATCAAGGCGGCGAGGAGGAGTAATTTCTGCAACATGCCGCATTAGTAGCGCGGAACCGATTCGTTGGTCAAAAAGCGCGCGATTCGGTAGACCGGATCAGAATTGATGCAGGGCCTCAATTCTGTGAATCCGCTCGCTCTGAATAGTTAGAGCAAAGAAACAGGACCAATGGTAATCGCCTACGGCGATTCCCATAAATCCTGATTTGCTCTACAGCCCGTAACGCGCCCAAAGCGACCGCGCCTCGACGGCACCGATCAGATCGTCCGCCCAATCGGCGCGCATGCCGAAGCGCTTCTCGAGCCAGCCGCGTCGGCGGCCGACCACCTTGAGCCGGACTTTCTCGCCATAGCGTTCACGCATCACGGTCCGTAGGTCGCCGAGGCTGTCGACCAGTCCCAAACCGAGCGCACGATTGCCGGTCCAGAACTCACCGGTGAACAGGACGTCATCGTCCGCCTGCAGCTTGTCGCCGCGCCGATCGCGGACATGCGCCTTGAACTGCTCGTGAATGTCGGCCTGAAGGTCTTTCAGGATTTCGACGTCATCCTCGTCTTCGTCCTGGAACGGATCCAGGATCGCTTTCTTCTCGCCTGCCGTATGAACGCGGCGCTCGACACCGATCTTCGCCAACATCTCCGGGAACCCGAATCCGGCATAGACGACACCGATCGAACCGACGATAGACGCGGGATCGGCATAAATTTCGTCCGCCGCGCAAGCCAGCCAATAGCCGCCGGAAGCCGCCACGTCTTCGCAGAAGGCGAAGACCGGCACTTCCTTTTCCGCTGCCAGCGCACGTATGCGCGTTGCGATCAGGGACGATTGCACGGGTGAACCGCCCGGCGAGTTGATCGCCAACGCCACCGCTTCGACGTGCGGTCCCTTGAAAGCCCGCTCGATCGATTCCGCAAGATCGGACAGCGTCATGCCGCCGCGACGCGGGCCGGATGTCCGACCGATCACGCCGTCAAGCCGCAGCACATTGACCAGCGGCCCGCCTTCAACACGGTCCGCTATCTTCTCTCCCGCCCAAGGGACGCGCCGCAGCCATTGTATGGTTTTCTTTTCCGTCATCGCGGTTATGTAGGGCCCAATGCTGAAAATTCCAAGACGCGATTACACTGGAAGCGCTTCGCCGTCGCGCAGCACCGCCAGGGCTTCTTCGGTATAGCCACCCAACTCGCTGTGCAATGTGAGGCCGGGCGTCAACCGCAGAGGGGTACGCACATCGCGCCGCGCGCGAACGATGACCCGTTTCGCCGGTCTGCCACCACCCGGCCATAGTGGGACGACGACGAGTCCGCCCGCGCGCTCCCGGAACAGCGCCATCAATTCATCGAGGCGGTCGGCGCGGTGCACCATCGTGATGCTGCCCTTCGGCTTCACCATCCGGATGCAGAAATCGACCCAGGCAGCAAGGTCGGCTTCTCCCTCGACCATTGCCGTGGCTTTCGAAGGTTCCGGCGGCGGGCCGCCACGGTCCGGCGGCAGGTAGGGCGGATTGGCCATGACATGCTCGAAATCCGTCTCCGCAACTGACGGGGGCGGCCGCAACAGATCGCCCTCGACGAACGCCACGCGCTCCGAAAGACCGTTCAGCGCGGCATTCTCGTTCGCAAGCGCCACCAACGGCGGCTGCAGTTCCAATCCGACAAGGTGAGCACCTGGAACCCGCATGGCGTAGCATAGCGCCGCGGCACCGACTCCCGCCCCAACGTCAAGCACCTTGCCTGCGACGGACGGCGTAGCCGCCGCCAGAAGCACCGGATCGATCGCGGCACGATAGCCGTCACCCGGTTGCCGCAACTCGACCCGTCCACCGAGCAGACTGTCCGGCTCGACCTCCGTCTTTTCAATTTCGCCGGCGTCAGCGAGCACCCGGCTCGCGGCGTCGAAATCCTGATCACTAACCAGCAGCCGCCGCGGTATCGCACCCGCCGAGCCCTCAAGGATGCTGGTGTGCGTATCTAGCACGAACGCCTCGATTTGCTGATCGGCAAGCAGCGCCGTCAGCCAGGAGAGCCGCAC
>CAYLTU010000273.1:0-2267 GCA_964386465.1 uncultured Rhodospirillaceae bacterium | reverse complement strand
GGAGCGGAACGTGGCGGTCGTAGTCAATTTCGAAGGATCGCGCGGGGACGGCGTAAAACACGCCCTGGACTATGTCAACGCCCTGGTCGGCGACGACCTGGTGAAGGTAAACCAGGTTATCGTCGACAAGATGGACAGCCCTGTCGCGCTGATCCCGCAACTCGCGGGACATATCATCGCGGCCGGCGGCAAGCGCTTGCGGCCGATGATGACTTTGGCTTCGTCGGCGCTGTGCGGCTATCAGGGCGAACGCCACATCAGCCTCGCCGCTTGCGTTGAATTCATTCACACGGCGACTTTGCTGCATGATGATGTCGTGGACGATTCCGATCTGCGCCGCGGCCAGGACAGCGCGAAGGCGGTTTGGGGCAACCAGGCGTCGGTACTGGTAGGCGATTTCCTGTTCTCGCGCGCCTTCCAACTGATGGTGCAGGACGGCTCGCTGCGCGTACTGAAGATTCTGTCGGACGCGTCGGCGACCATCGCCGAGGGCGAGGTCATGCAGCTCATGACCACGAACGACACCGAAACCAGCGAAGAAGCCTATATGGAGGTGATCCGCGCCAAGACCGCGAAACTGTTCGCGGCGGCGACGGAGATCGGCGCCGTGGTCGCCGAGCGGCCCGCCACCGAAGCGAAAGCGCTGGAAAGCTACGGCATGAATTTCGGCATCGCGTTCCAGCTCATCGACGACGTGCTCGACTATTCCGCCGAACAGGCCAAGCTGGGCAAGACGATCGGCGACGACTTCCGCGAAGGCAAGATCACCCTGCCGGTCGTACTGGCCTGGCGGCGCGGTACGGACACCGAACGCCAGTTCTGGCGCCGCGCGCTGGAAACGATGGAGCAAAGCGACGGTGATCTGGAGCAGGCGATCGGCTTGATGAACAAGTACGACGCACTGTCCGACACGATCGAACGGTCGCGTCATTACGGCGCGATCGCCCGCGACGCGCTGGGTCTGTTCCCGGACTCCGAGATCAAGCGGGCGCTGCGCGGCTTGATCGATTTTTGCATCGAGCGCGCCTATTGACCCATACCGTCCCTGTCTGAACCGACAGGGAGCCTTCTCGATGGGCAGCAACAGTCTAGATGTGCAACCGGTTGCCGGCGCCCTGGGGGCGCAGATTCACGGCGTGGATCTTTCCGAGCCGCTCGACGACGTAACCTTCGAACGCATCCACCAGGCGATGCTTGACCATTGCGTCATCTTCTTCCGAGATCAGGACATCACGCCGGACGAGCAACCGGGGAAAGCTCGACCTGTTCCTGCCGGACGACCCGAACGGGGCGCCGGTCGAGATGTATATCCGATGTTGCTGGCGACCGACTGGGCGGCGCACGGCCTGCCGGCGAACGCGCTGAAGAGCGTCGTCCCGATCAGCGGTGTTTTCGAAGTCGCGCCCGTCACGCAGACTTCGGTGCAGGACGCCGTGCAAATGACACCCGACATCGCACAGCGCAATAGCCCGATATTTCTGACAGCGCAGAGCAGACCGCCCGTCGCGGTAACGGTCGGCACAAGCGAAAGCGAAGAATTCCGGCGCCAGTCGAAGGCCTATGCCGATGTACTTACCGAACAGGGTCTGCCGGTCGAGCATTTCGAAATGCCCGGGCAGAACCATTTCTCGATCCTGACCGAATCGACAACGCCCGGAAACCGGCTGACCGCAACCCGCCTGAAGCTCATGGGGTTGGGTTAGGCCATGAACTCATGACCTAAGCCGCGATCGTTTTGAGGTCGTCCGGCACGGCAAGCGGCGCGCCTGTCGCCGCCTGAATGTCATCTGCGGTGAATCCTGGCGCCACCTCTTCCAGCACGTAGCCGTCGGACGTGACGGCGACGACCGCCATGTCGGTGAATATCTTGGTGACGCAGGTCTTGGCGGTGAGCGGATAGGTCAGTTTCTCGACGATCTTCGGTTCACCGTCCTTGGCCGTATGGGTCATCATCGCGAAGACCCGCTTGGCGCCCGCCGCGATATCCATCGCCCCGCCGACGCTGCCGGTCTTGGCCGTCGGCAGCTTCCAGTTTGCCAGGTCGCCATTGACAGCGACCTGGAACGCGCCCAGCACCGCAGCGTCTAGCCGGCCGCCGCGCGCGACGGCGAAGGAATCCGCGTGATGAATGAAGGAACCGCCCGGGATCAGGGTGACCGGCCCCTTGCCTGCGCTCATCAGGTCGGGATCGATATCCTCGTCGCGCGCCGGTCGCGGGCCCATGCCGATGATGCCGTTCTCGCTGTGAAACAGGATGTCGCGGCCTT
>CAYLTU010000272.1:0-7904 GCA_964386465.1 uncultured Rhodospirillaceae bacterium | reverse complement strand
TGGTTCAGTACCGTACCGTCTTTCAAGCGCACCTCGAGCCCGGCGCCCTCGTCGACCCGTGACCATTTGTCGTTGGCCGCGACGGCGCACTTCACCTTTCGTGCGGTTTCCAAGAGCGCCGAATCCTGCAGATCGACGTCGAGATAATCCCAGAAGCCGTTGCCCCCTTTGACGCCCCGACCGCCATGGTGCAGCCGCATCGCGACGCTGAACGGCAGGCTGAACTGAGCGCCGAGGATGTCCTTCGGTTCCAGTATCGAGCCGATATGGCTCAGTATTGGTTCGCTATTGGTCGCGACGGTTATTTCGTCCACCTCCGCCGGGTCGAAATTCCGTTCGTCGCGGGCGATATCGAGCGCGTCGAAGGCCGCATGGATCAGGTGGCAGCAGCTATAGGGCTTCAGGCCGTTGTCGAGCATGTGGTAGTGGCTGCCGAGACCGCCGGTGATGCGGCTCAGATCGTACTCGCCGGCGAAGACGTTGCAGAACCCCTTCTCGCCTTCCAGGATCGTCGGTGGGCCGGTGATGCCGGCTTCGGCGAACAGGCCCGCCCGCACGCCGCCCTGGGCCGGTATGCCTGCATGGATGCGTTTTACCGAACCGCCCGTCTTGGTGTACTCGATCAGCCCGGCGGAATGGCTTCCGGCGATGCCCAAGGCGTTGAGCGTCCGGTCCAGGTCGAAGCCGAGTAGAACAGCGGAGGCCGCCGCGCCGCCGAACGGGCCGACGCCGACGGGCGGATGGTGGCCGCGATAGATCAGGTGCGGCGAGCAAGCCCAGGAAATGCGGATCTGCACCTCGTAGGCCGCGATCACGGCTAGCAGCAGCCGCTCGCCCGACGCCTTCGCATATTCCGCCATGGCGAGCGATGCCGGCACGGCGATCTGGCCCGGATGGGTCGGGCTTTTGAGGTGCGTGTCGTCAGTCTCGTTGGCGTGGTTGAAGGTCGCGTTGAGGAAGGCCGCGTCGTCCGGCGCCATCCGGTCGCCGTAATAGGCGACCGTGCTGTGGCTGCCGCTGCGCGTCTTGCGGATCACGTCGTAATAGGTCCGGCTCCAGGGCACGGTCGCGCCGGCGATCTGGCAGCCGAAATTGTCCAGCAGGAACCGGCGGGCATGTTCGCGCACCGTCTCCGGAACGTCTTCGAGCCGAAGCGAACAGACCCACTCCGCCAGTTGCCGGGTTTCCTGCAAGTTCCGTCTCCACCGATTGTTCAGGCGGTGATGTCGCCCTCGTCTTTCAGCATGCGCACCGCGCCGCGTACCGCGTCCGCCGTCTTCTCCAGATCCTCGTCGGTGTGGACGCAGGACATCACGCCGCCCGGCTTGCTGTTCGTATCGACGCCGCCGACGATGATGCCGAGCCGCAGTTTGGTCACGAGCGTATCGGTGCGCGAGCCTTTCATGGTCTCGCGGTCCTGCGCCAGCGCATCGAATTGCGTCGGCTGGATGTCGAGCCCCTTCGGATTGGTGAAGATATAGAAGCCGGAATGCTCGCCATAGCAGGCCCAGGGAACGTTTTCCGCCTCGAACCCTTCGTTGATCATGCGGCGCAGCTTCGCGGTCTTCTCGCTCGCCACATCGCACACGCCGCCCGCGGCGATCAGTTCCAGCGCGGCGATGCCGGCCGCCGCCGACATCGGGTTGGCGTTGTAGGTGCCCTGGTGCTGGATTTTCTCGAAGCCCTTCGCCTCCGCGACCTCGAAGTCGAGCAGTTCCATGATGTCCTCGCGCCCGGTGATCGCGCCGCCGGGCAGGCCGCCGGCGAGAATCTTCGCCAGGCTGCACATGTCCGGCGTCACGCCGAAATGTTCCTGCGCGCCGCCCGGCGCGACTCGGAAGCCGGTCACCACCTCGTCGAAGATCAGGATCACGCCGCGCTCTTCGGTGATGCGGCGCAGCTCGGCGATGAATTCCTGCGTCACCGGGACCTGGCCGAAGCTGGCGCCTGTCGGTTCCAGGATACAGGCGCCGATATCGTCGTGCGCCTCGAATATGCGCCTTGTTTCCTCGATATCGTCCGACGGGGCCAGCAGGACGTTCTCGGCGATGCCGTCGAGCACGCCCGGCGAGGCGGTGCCGTCGAAATGGTTGCTGACGCCGAAGGCCGCGTGATCGTGCCAGCCATGGAAGTGGCCGAGGAAGCGTACGACCTTGTCCTTGCCGGTGAAGGCGCGCGCCAGCCGCAGCCCCATCAGGTTGGCCTCTGTGCCGGAGGAGGTGAAGCGGACCCGCTCGGCGCAGGGCACCAGCTGCTTGACCAGCGTGCCCCAGCGCACCTCCAGCTCGTGGCAGGCGCCGAAATGCGTGCCCTTGTCGAGCTGCGCGTGCGCGGCCGCCTGCACGGTCGGATGATTGTGCCCCAGGATCAGCGCGCCGTGCCCGCCGAAATAGTCGACATATTCGTTGCCGTCGATATCCCATTTATGGCTGCCCTGCGCCCGGTCGACATAGAAGGCGTAGGGATCGAGCTTGCGGGAATCATGCACCAGCCCGCTCGGGAATATCTCGCGCGCCTCGGTTGCCCGTTCCGCCGATTTCGGCGTGTGCTCGCGATAGGCGGCGACGATCTTCGAATTGGTCGGCAGGGAATCGGGCATGGGACGGTCCAATCGGTCAGTAATTTTCGATTAACGAGAGTAGGTCATACCGCATCGGCAATGCAATCGCGTGTGCGAACCGCACGCTTTAATCGGAGCCGATGGAAATCTGAACCCGTGTGTGATATTGTGTACAACGAATTACAATTGGATGTTTGCCGCATGAACAGTACCACCATGACCGTGAGATTGCCCGCGACGGTGAAGGAAAAACTCGGCGAACTGGCCGAACACACCAAGCGCACGCGTTCGTATTTGGCCGCGGAGGCCATAGAGGACTACGTTGAAAAGGAACTCGCCATCGTTCGGGGTATCGAGCGAGGGGTCGAGGATATGCGTGCCGGGCGCACCGCGCCGCATCAAGAGGTCATGGCGGAAATAGCCGGTATCGTCGCCGACGCGAAACGGACACAGGGATCCAAGTGAGGCGGCTGGTCTGGGCGCTACGGGCTCGTGACGAATTTCGCCGCATAATTACCTATATCGCTGAAGAAAACCCGTTGGCCGCCGAATCGGTCGCCACCCGTATCGAGAAAACGCTTCGACAGTTGACGGATATGCCGACCGGCCGGCAAGGCCGCGTCCGCGGTACCTACGAGAAAAGCGTGACGGGTTTGCCGTACATCATTGCCTACGCGCTCGGCGATACCGAACTGGTCGTCTTGCATATCATCCACGGCGCCCGCGACTGGCCCGAGGATACCTGGCCCGATGACGATTAATTCCAATATTCAGTCTGCCAGCATTTCCTCGATCACAGGCAAGTGCTCGCGGCCCCAGAAGATTTCGCCGTCCAGCACGAATGTCGGGACGCCGAAGACGCCCTGTTCTTCCGCCGCGCTCTGAATTCGTCTGACCGCCGCGGGGCCCTCGCCGGTGGCGTATGCGTCCCAGCCCGCCGTGTCGGCTCCGGCTTCCGCCAGGACCGCGCCGACGGCGGCGGTATCCTCGATGTCCAGCTCGCGCTTGAAAAAGCGTTCGAAGACAAGGTCGTGGTAGGGACGGAAGGCGCCGTGCGCCTGGGCGTACAGCATGCCCACCCCGGCGGTCATCGAGTCGAAAATCTTGCGCGGTCCCCGGATCGTCAGGCCCTCGCGGTTGGCGTAGCGGCGGACGTCCATATAGCTGTATTTCACCCGCCGCCATTGATGCGTGTTGCGTTCTTCGGCCAGTACGTTGCCGTCATCGTCGACCTTGGCCGCGCCGAGATAGGCCGGGATGTCGAGGATGTAGGGCCGCCACAGGACTTCCGTGCCGTAATCGCGCGCCAGCCGATCCGCCGCCGCGACGGCCAGGTAGGCGTAGGGGCTCTTGTAGTCGGAATAGAGCGCGATCGTTTTCGCCATGATGGACCTTGTTCTGCAAGCTTGAGCAACCGTCGGGCAATCCTATATTAAGGCGGTGCAACGCGCACCGGCCCCACAAACACAAAAGTCATTCATGGCGACGCCAAACGATTCCGCCGCGCAACGGCGGACCTTCGCGATTATTTCGCACCCCGATGCCGGCAAGACCACCTTGACCGAAAAGCTGCTGCTGTTCGGCGGCGCGATTCAGATGGCCGGCGCGGTCAAGGCGCGCGGCGAACGGCGGCGCGCCCATTCCGACTGGATGAAGGTGGAGCGCGAGCGCGGTATCTCCGTCGCCTCGTCGGTGATGACCTACGAATACCGCGACCTGACCTTCAATCTGCTCGACACGCCGGGGCACGAGGATTTCAGCGAGGATACCTACCGTACGCTGACCGCCGTCGATTCCGCCGTCATGGTGATCGACGCGGCGAAGGGGATCGAGGCTCAGACGCGCAAGCTGTTCGAAGTCTGCCGCATGCGCGACGTGCCGATCATCACCTTCATCAACAAGCTGGACCGCGAATCGCGCGACAGTTTCGAGCTGCTGGACCAGATCGAACAGGATTTGCAGCTCGATGTGAGCCCGGCCAGCTGGCCGATCGGCATGGGGCGCAGCTTTCACGGCTGCTACGATCTGCGCCGCGACCGGCTGCTGATGCTCGACCGCAAGGCGACGGATACGCCGGCCGAAGGCGAGGCCTGCAATGGCCTCGACGACCCCAGACTCGAGGAGCGATTGCCTGAGGATGCGGTAGAAACTTTGCGCGAGGAGGTCGACATGGCCCGCGGGCTCTGCGCCGAGTTCGATGTCGACGCCTACCGCGAAGGCAATATGACGCCAGTTTATTTTGGCAGTGCGATCAACAATTTCGGCGTCCGGGAACTGCTCGACGGGCTGGCCGAGCTCGCGCCGCCGCCGTGCGAACGCCCGGCGGTCGAAAGAGTTGTGGAGCCGGAAGAGGAGAAGGTCAGCGGGTTCGTCTTCAAGATCCAGGCGAACATGGACCCCAATCACCGCGACCGCATCGCCTTCGTGCGGCTATGTTCCGGTCATTTCAAGCGCGGCATGAAACTGCTGCATGTGCGCAGCGGCAAGCAGCTGAACATGCACAATCCTGTCCTGTTCCTCGCCCGCGACCGGGAACTCGCCGAGGAAGCCTGGGCCGGTGACATTATCGGTCTGCCCAATCACGGCAATTTGCGCATCGGCGATTCGCTGACCGAAGGCGAGGCGCTGCAGTTCACCGGAATTCCCAGCTTCGCGCCGGAACTGCTTCAGCGGGTCCGGCCGGAAGATCCGATGCGCGCCAAGCATCTCGAACGCGCGCTACGGCAATTGGCGGAAGAGGGTGTCGGCCAGGCCTTCAAGACGCGGCTCGGCTCCGATTGGATCGTCGGGGTCGTTGGCTCGCTGCAGTTCGACGTGCTCGCCGACCGCATCCGCACCGAATACAACGTGCCTGTCCAGTTCGAACCGAGCGGTCTTTACACCGCCCGCTGGGTCGTGGCCGACGATCCGCGCAAGCTCAAGGAATATGCCGACAAGAACCGGGCTACCGTCGCGGACGATCATGACGGCGCGCTGGTCTTCCTGGCGCGCAACGCCTGGGCGCTCGGCCGTGCTGAGGAAGACTGGCCCGATATCCGCTTCCTGAAGACCCGCGAACAGACGGTGCAGTAGAATGGCCGGTGTGATCGAGCGGGCTCTCGGAAATCATCCTCGTGTTCGGCTCGCGCATCTGCCGACGCCGCTGGAGCCGATGGATAATCTGTCGAAGCGCCTCTGCGGGCCCAGGCTGTATGTGAAGCGCGACGATTGTACCGGCGTCGCCATGGGCGGCAACAAGGCGCGGCAGGCGGAGTTCTACATCGGCAAGGCCGTCGCGGCGGGCGCCGATACGGTCGTTACGACCGGCGCGTTTCAATCGAACCATGCGCGCATGATCTGCGCCTATGCCCGCAGGCTTGGCATGGGTTGTGAAATTCAACTGGAGCATCGCGTCGCCGGCAAGGGCGATACCTACCTGAACTCGGGCAACGTGCTGCTCGACCGGTTGCTGGGCGCACGCATCCACGAATATCCGGACGGCGAGGACGAGGCGGGCGCGGACCGGAACCTTGGGCGGATTGCCGACAATATCGCGTCGGAGGGCGGCAAGCCCTTCGTCATCCCGCTCGGCGCCGGTCATCCGCCGACCGGTGCGCTCGGCTATGTCGAAGCCGCGGACGAACTGCTCGTCCAAGCGGCCGCTTCGGGCATCGAAATCGATGCGCTCGTCGTGCCGTCCGGCAGCGCGTCGACCCATGCCGGGCTGCTCGCCGGTCTCCTGGCGCTGGGGAGCAAGGTTCGGGTGCTTGGCATTTGCGTGCGCCGCGACGCGGTCGCCCAGGCCGAGCGCGTGCTGGTGCGGACGAACGAGACGCTGGCGTTGGCGGGGCTATCGGCCACGGTCGGGGAATCGGACGTCCAGGTAACGGATGCGTATCTCGGCGGCGGCTACGGGCAATTGAACGCTCCTGCGCGCGAGGCGATGACGCTCGCCGCCGAATGCGAAGGATTGCTGCTCGATCCGGTCTATACCGCCAAATCGATGGCCGGGCTGATCGGCGCCGTGCGCGGCGGCGATATCGCACCGGACGAAACCGCCGTGTTCCTGCACACCGGCGGTACGCCGGCCCTGTTCGCCTACGACGAGTTCCTTAGCGCTTAGTGTGTCTCAAGAGTATTTCCCTTAAGCTCTCGCGTAGCGGGAAAGTCTCCGCGTCGGCGACCGGACCTCTATCTCACAGCAGCAGGATCGGGACGTTGCTATCGCTGCGATAACTGCAAAGCCAGCGGTGTTCCCGTCGATAGCGAGCGGGGAAGGAAGCGTCGAGTACACCAGAGCGGGTTGAAATGGACTAAGCCCGGCCGTGGCCCGCGTCTGCTTTTCCGCTGAAATGGTCCGCTTATGGCTCAGGTGCCGACATCGCAGGCGGCACGTCGCGACAGCCGCCTTATGACCCATTCGAGACTTGGGCTGTCGTAGACGCTAATAGACGGCGATCTACGTCCAACTTTCGCCTATTTGTTTCTGTTCTTTCCCAACGAAAGAGGCCGCACCCGAAGATGCGGCCTCTCAAGACTTAATGTAGGGGGCGGGTTACATACCCATACCGCCCATACCGCCCATATCTGGCATGCCACCGCCCGGCATACCACCACCGCCGGCCGGTTCCGGCACGTCTGCGACCATCGCTTCTGTCGTGATCAACAGGCCGGCGACGGACGCCGCGTCCTGAACTGCGACACGCACGACCTTGGCCGGGTCGATGATGCCGCTCTTCACCATGTCGCAGTACTTTTCGTTCTGCGCGTCAAAGCCGTAGTTCTGGTCCTTGCTTTCCAGAATCTTGCCGGCGATAACCGCACCGTCCTCGCCCGCGTTTTCTGCGATTTGGCGGGCCGGCGATTGCAACGCCTTGCGGACGATGTTGACGCCAACGCGCTGGTCGTCATTATCCGGATTGACCTTGTCGAGGGCTTTAATCGAACGCAGAAGCGCGACCCCGCCACCGGCGACAACGCCTTCCTCGACCGCGGCGCGGGTTGCGTTCATGGCGTCCTCGACGCGATCCTTGCGCTCTTTAACCTCAACCTCGGTCGCGCCGCCAACCTTGATCACGGCGACGCCGCCGGCGAGCTTGGCCAAACGCTCCTGTAGTTTTTCCTTGTCGTAGTCCGAGGTCGTTTCCTCGACCTGCGCGCGGATCTGCTCGCAACGGGCATTGATGTCCTTCTTCTTGCCTGCGCCGTCAACGACAGTCGTGTTGTCCTTATCGATGTCGACCCGTTTGGCCGTGCCAAGCATATCGAGCGTCACGTTCTCGAGCTTGATGCCGAGATCTTCGGAAACGACCTGTCCACCGGTCAGAACGGCGATATCCGCCAACATCGCCTTGCGGCGATCGCC
>CAYLTU010000271.1:0-7964 GCA_964386465.1 uncultured Rhodospirillaceae bacterium | reverse complement strand
GGGACGCTACCCTTATTGTTTAGAAACTGGAGAAGTCGACGGACCGCGCACTAGGGTACCGACCACGGGGACGAACAAAGATCGGAAGTGATCTAAAAGGGAAGCGTCCCATTATTCCTCCGGTGGCGGGGATGGCTTTACAGTAGCGGCATTAGCCCTCGTTGTCCTTCACCGCCCGACCGCCGTCTTCGTCACCAGCCGCAGTACGACATTCAGCACGGCAATGATACCGACGACGATCTGCGTCTGCACCTCGGGCGTATGGCCAAGATCGGTATTCCTTGCCGCCGCCGTGCGGCAGGCCGCCGTCGAACAGGCGTTTGCTGGCGGGGGTGCGTTCGACCTTAGCAGCCAGGGCCGCCCAGCACCTTGGGGGCGTGGCCGTAGCGGCAACCGGGGGCGGACTGGGCGGCCAGGTTGCGGCCTCGGCGGCCAACCGGACCGTCCAAATGAACAGAGGCAGTGGGTTTGCCGGCGGGCCGCGGCCGGCATTGACACCCAAAGGCGAATTCATTTGTATACGAATGAAATTCGGTCGAGAAGGGACGGTCGTCGATGTCGCAGAGGGGTTCGGGGCAGATTGTCGGCGTCGATGTCGGCGGGACGTTCACCGATTTGATCCTGCTCGATCAAAGCACCGGCCAGGTCCGGCTCTCGAAGGTTCCCAGTACGCCCGATAACCAGGCGTTCGGGGCGCTCTCGGCCCTCGAAGAAACCGCCGCCGAACTGCCCTCGATCGATCTCATCGTGCACGGCACGACGACGACGACGAACGCCATCCTCGAGCGCAAGGTGAGTCCTACCGGCCTGATCACGACCCGGGGGTTCCGCGATGTCCTGGAGCTCGGGCGCCGGACCCGGCCCGCCGCCTACGGCATGCGGGGCGAATTCAAACCCATCATTCCGCGCGACCTTCGTCTCGAGGTCGAAGAACGCATGGATGCCGCCGGCCGGGTCGTGACGCCGCTTCAAGAGACGGAGGTCGAGACCGCGGCGAACCGATTGCTGGAAGCGGGATGCGAGTCCGTCGTTATCCATTTTCTGCATGCCTACGCCAATCCGGAGCACGAGCTTCGCGCCGCCGGGGCCGTGCGAAAAATCTGGCCGAACGACTATGTCACGACGGGCCATTCGCTGCTTTCCGAAAGCCGGGAATTCGAACGCGGCGTGACGGCCGCCGTCAACGCTTCCGTCCAGCCGCTACTCGAAGTCTATATCCGCCAACTCGTGGACGAGCTTGCCGCCAAGGGGTATGGCGGGGAAGTGCTGGTGATGAACGGCAATGGCGGCATGGTGTCCTCCCGCCACGTCGCGCGAGAGGCGGCCAAGACCGTTATGTCGGGTCCCGCTTCCGGCGTTAAGGCCGCGGCCTATACCGGCAGCCGGGCCGGCTTCAAGAATCTTCTGTCCTACGACATGGGCGGGACCTCGACGGACGTCGCCTTGATCCGCGATGCGGAGCCGGCGGTTTCCAACGAGATCGAGATCGAATACGCCATGCCCATCCATGTCCCCATGGTCGATGTCCGGACCGTGGGCGCGGGCGGCGGGTCGATCGCCCGGGTCAATGAAGGCGGCCTGCTGGAAGTCGGGCCGGAAAGCGCCGGAGCCGACCCCGGCCCGATCTGCTATGGACGCGGCGGGAGGCAGCCGACGATATCGGACGCGAACCTGCTGATGGGACGGCTGAACCCGGCAAAATTCAAATCGCTGGAGGCGTCGGTCTCGATCGGGGACGTCGCGGAAATATTCGAACGGGAGCTCGGCGGACCGCTCGGTCTCGACGCGGTCGGCGCCGCCGCGGCGGTGGCGCGCGTCGCCAACACGAAGATGGCCGGCGCCATTCGCATGGTCTCCTTGTCGCTCGGCGCCGATCCGAGAGATTTCGCACTCTTCGCGTTCGGCGGCGCGGGTCCCCTGCACGCGACGGCGTTGGCGCGCGAGCTCGGCGTGCCGCGGGTCCTCATCCCCGCGCGCCCGGGCATCACCAATGCGCTCGGATGCGTGGTCGCGGATCTTCGCCACGATTTCGTCAACACGATCAACAAGCCCCTGGACGCCGTCGATATCGACGAAGTGCATTCGCTATTCGCCCGGCAAACCGAAGAGGGCGAGAACCTGATCAGTGGCGAGAAGATCGAGGTCCACGCCGTAAGCCGGCTTTACAGCGTCGACATGCAGTTCGTCGGCCAGACCCATGTTCTGCGCGTCGATCTGAAGAACGCGGCGCCGAGCCGGGAGGACTTGCGAGCGGCGTTCGAAGAGGCCTATTTCAAACGGTTCCGGGTCGAACTCGCGGAAATCCGGCCGAGCCTCGTCAACGTCAACACGTCGGTTGTCGGCAAGCGGTCGGAGCTCGACCTGTCGACCCTGATCGACCCCGAAGGACGCAAACAGTCGCTGGCGGAGTCCGAAAGACGGGATGTCTATTTCGACGGCGGCTGGCGGGAGACGCCGGTCTACTGGCGCGACCATCTGCCCGCCGACCTCGTTCTCGAGGGGCCGGCCATCATCGAGCAAATGGATTGCACGACCGTTATCGAACCCGGCGACACCGCCTGCGGCGACGAGGACGGCAATATCGTCATCACCATCGGAGGCCTCGCATGAGTATCGACGCCATCACGCTCAGCGTCATACAGGCCGGCCTTCAGCAGGTCTGCGACGAGATGGACCTCAGTTTCTCCCGCGCGGCCTTCTCGCCCGTCATCGCGGAGGCCAACGACAGATCGGACGGGATCTACGCCGCCAAGGATGGCGCCCTGATCGCGCAAGGCGCGGGCGGCCTGCCGGTATTCGTCGGCACCATGCAGTATTCGACGCGCACCCTGATCGAAATGATCGCCTCCGGAAAGGCGGCCAAACCCAGGCCCGACGACATCTATATCGTCAACGATCCTTATCTCGGCGGCACCCACCTGATGGACGTGCGCTTCGCCCGGCCGTTTTACCGGGACGGAGAAATCTACTGCTGGCTCTCCAACACCGGGCACTGGCCGGATACGGGCGGTTCGGTGCCGGGCGGTTTCTCCGCCTCCGCGACCGCGGTCGAGCAGGAAGGGCTGCGGCTCCCGCCGGTGCGCCTTTTCAAGCAAGGCGAACTGGACGCGGAAATCTACGGCATCATCTGTTCCAACATCAGGGTGGCGGACCAGCGCATCGGCGACGTGAAGGCGCAGGCAGCCGCGCTGCTGGTCGGCGAGGAACGCCTGAACGCGCTGCTCGACCGCTATGGCGACGAGACGGTAAGCGATGCGATCGAGGAACTGCGGGTTCGCGCGTCGACCCAGATGCGGGCCTATATCGGGGAAATTCCCGACGGCGTCTATCGTTCGACGGCAATCGTCGACAGCGATGGCGTCGTCGACGAACCGCTCGAAATCCGGCTATCGATTACCGTCGCGGGAGACGAACTCACCTTCGATTTCGGCGGGTCGAGCCCACCCTGTCTGGGTCCGATGAATTCCGTCTTGGCGACGACGCACAGTTCGGTTTATCTCGCCATCCGCCACATCTATCCGGAAGTCCCGATCAGCGCCGGCGCGTTCGAGCCCCTCGACATCATCCGGCCCGAGGGGACGTTCCTGGACGTGCACTATCCGAGACCGGTCTCGGGCTGCGCCGCCGAGGTGTCTCAGCGGATCGCCGAGGCGGTGTTCGCCGCGCTCGCGGAAGCGCTGCCGGACCGGGTAACCGCGGCGCCCGCCGGCACAAGCGGCAATTTCGCGCTCGGCGGCAACGATCCGGAGCGCGGCCGGGACTACGTCATGTATCAGATCTCCGGCGGCGGCTATGGCGGCAACGCCCACCATGACGGCCTCTCGAACGGCTGCTCGACCATCGGCATCTCCAAGGCGCCGCCGGTGGAGATCATGGAACAGGCCTTCCCCGTCCTCTATCACCGTTACGCGCTGCACGAAGGGTCGGGTGGGGCCGGGCGTCGCCGGGGCGGGTTCGGTCTCGAATATGAAGTCGAAATCAGGCGCGGCAACGCGCAGGCGAGCTTCGTCATGGACCACGGCCGGACCGGACCCCAGGGCGCGCTGGGCGGCGGCGATGGCGCGACGAACAAGGTAACGGTCTGGCGGTCCGGCGTGGCCCACACGCCCGAGCATCTCTCGAAAGAACAGAATATCGCACTCCGGCCCGGCGACCGGGTCCATGTCCGCACGCCCGGCGGGGGCGGATACGGCGATGCAAGGGAACGTTTGCCGGAAGAGGTCCTCGAAGACGTTCGTCTTGGGCGATATACGGTCTCCCAGGCCCGTGAACTGTTCGGCGTCGAACTTTCGGGACAACCGTTGGCGATCGATGAGGCGGAGACGAACCGCTTGCGGAGATAGTGGGCCGAAGTTTGGAGTGTCGCGGATCCAGGCGGCCTTTCGTCGCTCTCGGATCGCAGGGCCGTCACCGATCCGAGAGGAAGATCGGGAGGATCGAACCGGCGACAGCCGCGAGAAACGATATCCCGCTCGATCAGACATATTGATTGAACCCATCGATAACGAACCGCTGGTTTGATGTTGTCGCGCCCTCTAATTTGGTCCCGCTTTGCAATGAGGAGGATGTCGTGAACTTTCTAACCGAAGAGCAGGCGCTATGGCGGGACACTGTTTATCGCTTCATGGAAAAGGAAATTACGCGGGAATATGTCCGCGAATGCGACATGTCGCGAAAGTACCCGGTCGAAGGGTATCGCAAGCTCGCAAACGCTGGATGGTTTTCAATTATCGTTCCCGAAGAACTGGGCGGCGCCGGTGGATCGGCGATGGATTACACGGTCATGGTCGAGGGCATTAGCCGATACGGTTCGGATTTTGCCGTCACCGTGATGGTCCCGATCTTTACCGCGAACAATATCGTCAAGCACGGCACGAAGGCGCAGAAGGATAAGTACCTTCGCCCGCTGATGGAGGGCGACGCGCGCTTCGTGATCAGCATTTCGGAACCCGAGGCCGGTTCGGATGCCGCGAATATCAAGACATCCGCCAGGCGCGACGGCGATGGCTGGCGCGTGAAGGGCGTCAAGCTTTGGAATAGCGGCGCCGGCGGCGGCGAAACGACCCTTTGCGTCATCGCCCGCACCGATCCCGATTCCAAAAGGCGGGATGGCTTGGCAATGATGCTGGTGCCGACCTCCGCGGAAGGCGTCACCGTTACGCCCATCAAGACGATGTCCAGGCGGGCGACCGGCTGCAATACGGTCTATCTGGATGATGTCTGGCTGCCGGACGATGCGTTGCTTGGCGAGGCGGGCGATGGCTGGCCGATGCTTGTCGAACATCTGGAACTGGAGCGGATCGCGGCTGCGGCCTGCTATCTGGGCTGCGCGCAGCAGGCGGTCGACGACGCGCTGGCCCATTCCCTGGAGCGGGAACAGTTCGGCCAGCCGATCTTCGACTTTCAGGTGATCAAGCACCGGTTGGCCGATATGCAGACGTCGGTCGATGCCGCCCGCCTGCTGGTCTACCGCGCGGCCGCCATGGTGGATGCGGGACAGCCCTGCGCGAAGGAAGCGAGCATGGCGAAGCTGTTCTCCTCGGAAACGCTTCAAACCGTTTCGCGCAACGGCATGCAGATCCTCGGAGGCCAGAGCATGTTGCCGGAGGCCGATATGGAGCGCTATTTCCGCGAAGGAATGCAATCGACGATCGGCGGCGGAACGTCGGAAATCCAGCGGACAATCATCGCGCAGCAGATGCGGAAAGCGGGGTGACGTCGGATGACCATTCTCAACGATCCATTCGATAAGCTGGAAGTCGGGAACCGCGTGCGTACCACCGGCCGGACGATGACGGAGACGGATGTCGTCAACTTTTGCATGCTGTCGGGAAACTGGATCGAAATTCACACGAACGTTGAGTTCGCCAAGGAGAGCCATTTCGGCAAACGGCTTGTGCAAGGCACGCTCGTGTTTACGGCCATAGCGGGCTTGCTGTCGTTGGGCCCTTTCATCACGGCGTTCTATGGCGTCGATGGCCTGAGATTCGTCGCGCCGGTCTTTATCGGCGACACGATTTATGTCGAACCCGAAATCATCGACCTGAAAGAGCGCGATGAAAAGCATGGCGTCGTAACCCTGCGCGTGGACGTCAAGAACCAGCGCGACGAGATCGTACAAACAAGCGAGTGGCGGATTCTTTTGCTGCGAAAAGGTTTGGAGGCTGAATAGATGGAATTTCCCAAGTTCGTCGACGTCGTGGAGGAAGGCCCGCGCGAAGGGTTTCAGATGGAAACGGAAATATTTCCAATCGAGGAACGTGCCGCACTCGTCAACAGGCTCGCCGATACGGGTCTGTCGAAGATTCAAGTGGGCGCCTTCGTGGGATCGCGTGTCCCGCAAATGGCGGACACCGCGCAACTCTTCGATCTTATCCGCAAGCGCGAAGGAACGCGGTATACGGCGCTGTGGCTGAACGAACGCGGTTTCAAGCGCGCGTGGGCAACGCCGAAAGTCGACCTGGACGGCAAGCTGATGTTCTACTCGAGCGATGCCTTTTGCCGGTTGAATAACGGTTGCGGCATGGCGGAAATGCAGGAACGGCAGCGGGACTGGCTCGCATTGTACGATGACGCGAATTTGCCCTTGGAGACGGCCTATATCATGACGAGTTTCGGCTGCAATATTCAGGGTAACGTTCCGGTCGAAGACGTGTTGGCGCCGATCCTATTCGTTCGCGATATCTGTGAATCCGAGGGCAGGGAAACGCCGAAGATCGTTCTCGGCGACACGGTCGGATGGGCAAATCCCGAAACGATCAAAGAGCGCGTTGCAGCCGTGCGCCAAACCTGGCCCGGCGTGCGGGTCGGGCTGCATCTGCACGACACACGCGGCCTTGGGATCGCCAATGTCTACGCCGCGCTGCAAATCGGCGTAGATCTCTTCGAAGGCTCGGTCGGCGGGTTGGGCGGATGTCCTTTTGCCGGCATCGAAGATGCCAAGGGAGCCGGGAACGTGGCGACGGAAGAGGTGGTCTTTCTTTGTCACAGCCTCGGTATAGAGACCGGTATCGACCTCGACGCCCTGGTTGACGCGGCGCTTATGGCGGAACGGATCGTCGGGCGGCGCCTTGGCGGGCGGGTAATGCACGCGGGTATTCGGAATAATTAGTCCGAGGATCTTATACCAACGGTCATAAATGGTGACCCCTATAGACGGCTTTACAAGGTTTTCGGCAAGAAGCGTACGGCGCGGCGATGCGGTGCATCGGAAGCCGTGCGCGACGTTGTCCGCAATTAAGTATTGTGGACTGCACCCCCGTAGTGAGACAAAGAAACTAGCGTAGATTCAGTTCACAACTGCACCAATTTGCGTCTCGTCGGTGGCCGTAAGCCCCTACTGCGGAGAGAACAGTGAACCCGGCAGGTACAACACGGAGAGCTTGACATCCAACCCCCGAGTTAGAGAACAGCCTGGACCCTTAGGCGACATTTCAAACGTTCAAAGTTCAAATTCTTTACACGCACTTTCCTGCCGCCAATAATAGGGAGATGCTGTTTACCATTCCCGGTTCCTATAGCGCTCTAGATGCCTTTCATTACTAGTTTTGCAAACGCTGGCGGGATTATCGAGGAAATGTCGAGTAAGGAAAAAGGGTAGGGAAATTATTATGACTGTATACCGGTTAATATTTCTATTTTCCCTATATTGGGCGGCGCAAATTGCAGTCAGTGATTCACTGGCGGACCCACTTGCCAGCAGCGTTGCCTCCTCAGAGAAAGGTCGGCGCGGTCATTACTCTGTGACACGGCCACCCCGCTACCAAATCTGGAAGGTGGGAGTCTTTGGTGATGGTACTTGGAAAAATGGCTTTGAAGATGACCGTAGAATTCCGACTGTAAGTGATTTGGGCAGAAATTCAGTCGGAACGATATGGTGTGATAGAAGTGTTAGTGTGAGTTCTGATTTTGATTTGGCTTTTGCGGGCTCGGCAACAATCAACAAGCATGAAATCGTTTGCACA
>CAYLTU010000270.1:0-7992 GCA_964386465.1 uncultured Rhodospirillaceae bacterium | reverse complement strand
TGGCGTCCCCTAGGGGAGTCGAACCCCTGTTTCCGGCGTGAGAGGCCAGCGTCCTAGGCCACTAGACGAAGGGGACGTGGCCAGGGGAGCCTTCTAGCAGGTTCGGCGCGCGGCGATCAACCGCTTTGGACGTATCCGATGCGGATTTGGTGTAAGGTGACTGCATGAATGCACGGCAGAATTCGCTGTATCTCGCGCGGTCAAAGGATATCGTGATGACCGTGGCGGGACTGACCATGGTGCTAACGCCGCTCGCGCTGTGGGCCTCGCCCAACCTCACCGCGTTCTACGCGGCGCTGATCACCTGCGCGGCGGCCTATGGGCTGTTCCTACTGCTGTCGCAGATTGGACCGGAGGAGGCCGTGCCGAACCGTCGCGACGACGGGCGAGTGGCGCTGCCGCCGCGCCTTATTACACGGCTCCCGGCCAGGCGCGAATTGGGCCGGGAGGATCTGCCGGAGCTTCGTAAATTCGTGCAGGACAACATGCAACCCGCGGAGAGGCCGGACGAGCGCTAACCCGCCGCGTGCCGCTTGGCGCTACCCACAAACGCGGTTACCGCATCGGCGTTCGTATCGAAGGCCGTCACCAGCCGCACACAGTCCGGACCGCCGGGCGGCCAGGCGTAAAACTTAAAGCCGTCCTCTTCGAGCCCCTCGCGCAGCGCGGCGGGCATATGCACGAACAGCTCGTTGGCCTCGACCGTGTAGAGAAATTCGACCCCTTTGATCTCGGCCAGCCCGTCCGCCAGTCGGCGCGCCATCGCGTTCGAATGCCGCGCGTTGTCGAGCCACAGACCGTCTTCCAGGTAGGCGTCCATCTGGGCCGATAGGAAGCGCATCTTGGAGAACAGGTGCCCGGCACGCTTGCGGCGGAAGCGGAAGCCTTCGGTCAGGCCGGAACGGAAGAACAGCACGGCTTCAGCGGCGAGGGCGCCATTCTTGGTCGCCCCGAAGGACAGCACGTCGACACCGGCGCGCCAGCTGATATCCGCCGCAGGGCAATCGAGCGCGACCAGCGCGTTCGCGAAGCGCGCGCCATCGACATGCAGGCCCAGCCCGTGCGCCCGGCAAACCTCCGAGATCGCGGCGAGCGCATCGGCGGTATACAGCGTCCCCGCCTCACTGGCCTGGGTCAAACTGACCGCAGCGGGTTGCGCGTGATGCTCGACACCGGCCCAGCCGGCCGCGAGTGCCGTTTCCAAGGCGGCGGCGTCGATCTTGCCGTCCGCACCGTCGATCGTGACCAGCTTCGCCCCGCCAGTGAAGAATTCCGGCGCGTTACACTCGTCCAGATTGGCGTGGCTTTCCGGATGGCAGTAGATCGCGCCGTAAGGCGGACACATGGCGGACAGCGACAGGGAATTAGCGGCGGTTCCCGTCGCCACCAGGTAGGCGGTCAGGTCCGTCTCGAAGATCTCGCACAGCCGCGCCTCGACCTTCGCCGTGACCGGGTCCGCGCCATAGGGCATGACCGACCCCGTGCCGGCCCGGGTCAGCGCCTCCAGGATCGCGGGCGACGCGCCGGCGACATTGTCGCTGCAGAAATTCCATCCGGTCATGGCGCCGCCTTCAATTCGATCGAGCCCGTCGCGGCGCCGGTGGCCAGATCGAAGACCCGCACCTCGGCGCCGCCATCCGGCAAACGAACATGGACGACCGCGCGGCCATTATCGACCGAAACGCCGGCGACGACCGCGCCCGCCGGCAACGTCGCCGAAACCTTTCCGAAGGCCTCCGCCGCGGCAACCCTTGCGCTGTCGTCTTCCCCGGATACCCGCGTCATCAAGCCATAGACCAGCAATCCCATCCCGGCGAAGATCATGACGCCCATGATTATGACGAGGGCCTTGAGCGCTTGCATGTTATGTAGTCCGTTTCCCTGCCGCTTAACATCGACGCCGCGAACCGATGACGCTGGATGATCTGACGTACACCGTCCTGGACAACGAAGCGGGCGAAAGGCTCGACCGCCTCATCGCCGGCGCCTTCGCCGACCTGTCGCGCTCGCGCGGGAAAATGCTGATCGAGCAGGGCGCGGTCAATGTCGGCGGGGCGACGATAACGGACCCCTCTTACAGGGTCAAACCGGGTGTCGAGGTCGTCGTCACGGTGCCGGACGCGGCCCCAGCGCATGTCGAAGCGCAGGAGATTCCGCTCGATATCCGATACGAGGACGAGGATTTGCTGGTGCTCGACAAGCCGGCCGGACTGGTCGTCCATCCGGCGCCGGGCCATCGAGACGGGACCCTCGTCAACGCTTTGCTCGCGCATTGCGGCGAAAGCCTGTCGGGGATCGGCGGGGTTCGCCGTCCGGGCATCGTGCACCGCATCGACAAGGATACGAGCGGCCTGCTTGTCGTGGCGAAAAACGACATGGCGCATGCGAGCCTCGCCGACCAGTTCGCGCGGCATTCGATCGACCGCGTCTACAGCGCCGTCGTCTGGGGATCGCCCACGCCGGGCGAAGGGACGATCGACGGCAATATCGGGCGAAGCCATCGCAACCGAAAGAAAATGGCAGTCCTCGCGGAACCACGAGGCAAGCCGGCCCGTACGCACTACGCAGTTGAAAAAAGGATGGGATTGCGTGCCGCGCTCGTCCTATGCCGACTTGAGACGGGCCGCACCCATCAGATACGCGTCCACTGCGCCCATATCGGCCATCCGCTGGTCGGCGATCCGTTATATGGCCGCGTCAGCGCCGCGAGGCTGGATGGGCTAGGGCCGGACTCCGCCGATTTCGTCAAGCGGTTCCCGCGCCAGGCACTACACGCCAGCGTGATCGGTTTTGATCATCCGGCAAGCGGCAAAGCCGTACGGATTGAGAGTGATTTACCAAATGATATTAAAATGTTAATTGGAAAACTTAATGCTTGAAATCGGCTGATAAAAACTACATTTAATTTGTGGGAAACCTTGAAATTCGGCAATTCGACCATAAATAGGACATAATCAGAATGTACGTTCTGTGTGTGGCCGCAGAGTCGCGCCGCATGGAATCAAGGAGTTTCACGAGTATGAGCACGCTTCCCAGTATCACGATCAGTCCCGAAGGCAATCTGCAGCGCTATTTGAACGAAATCCGGTCGTTCCCCATGCTCACGGCGGACGAGGAATACGTTCTGGCGCGCTCCTTCAAGGAGCATGACGACGTGCAGGCGGCGCACAAGATGGTAACGAGCCATCTGCGCCTCGTCGCGAAGATCGCGATGGGATATCGCGGATACGGGCTGCCGCTGAACGAGATGATTTCAGAAGGCAATGTCGGCCTCATGCAGGCCGTGAAGCGGTTCGATCCAGAGCGCGGTTTTCGCTTGGCGACCTATGCCATGTGGTGGATTCGGGCCTCCATTCAGGAATACATCCTGCATTCGTGGTCGCTGGTGAAAATAGGCACCACGGCGGCGCAGAAAAAACTGTTCTTCAATCTCCGCAAGCTCAAAGGCCGTCTGCAAGCGATCAACGAAGGCGACCTGACGCCGGAAACCGTGAAGACGATCGCCAAGGAGCTCAGCGTTCCCGAACACGATGTGGTTTCCATGAACCGTCGTCTCGCCGGCGGCGATCACTCGCTCAATGCGCCGCTTCGCGCGGACAACGAAGGCGAATGGATGGACTGGCTCGTCGACGAATCGGAAAGCCAGGAAGTCGTCGTCGCCGAGAACGAGGAATTGACCAAGCGGCGCGGTCTGCTGCAGGACGCCTTGCTCACGCTGAAAGAGCGCGAGCGGCATATTCTCACCGAACGGCGCCTGAAAGACGAGCCGATGACGCTCGAAGATCTGAGCCAGGTCTATAGCATCAGCCGGGAAAGGGTGCGGCAGATCGAAGTGCGGGCGTTCGAGAAACTTCAAAAGGCGATTCGCAACGCTGCTGTCGAACAGCGCCTTGCGGCCAACGTTTAGAGAAAATCGGAGTTGATTGGAATCACCTTCGGCGATCGAACTTGTTCCGTTCTTGCCACTCGAGGGATTAAGAGGAGGGTGCCGCCTCCGCGGCAGCTTCTTCGTCCTCGTCTCCATCTTCATCGTCCTCGTCTTCAACCTCTGCGCCCATAACGCCGAGGCGTACGTTTCGGCCCCACTCCTCGATAAGTTCTTCTTGCCGCGCCTTGAGCGTCTTTTCCCTCATTTCAGACGTCACGGCCAGATATGCCGCAACGATCGGCGGCGCGGCAAATAAGATCATCCAACCGACCGCGGCCATGGTGTACATCACCAGGAGCGTGAACGGATTGGTGATAATCGTGAACAGGATTTCGAAATCCCAAACACCGCCGCCGCGCCATAGGTCGATCGCATAGGGCAAACAGCCGGCAAAATTGAGATATCCGACTGCCCGGGTCGTGTATTTCGACGGATGGCGGTCGACGATAAAAAACGCCACCAGAGTCGGCGCCATTCCCACAACCAGCAGCAATACGGTCGGCAGCGCGATGACGCCGAGGACCGGCGCAACGACCCAGGCAAGCAGGCTGCCGGAAGCTTTACTGGGCCCTTTTGCGTTCTTTTTTGCCGGTTTTTTCGCCATCACGTTCCTAGAACAAGAATGAAACGACAAAGATGCCAATCAGCGCGACCGTCGTCACAACACCGGACACGAAGGATGACACCTGAGACCCAAGCTCGCGCGCAATGCTCGGGCGGTTTTGCTTTTCCATCTCCAACTGCGACAGGCGGCGGGAAGTGTGGGTGTACTCGTTCATCGCGTCGCGGAAGCGCAGTTCGTCATTATTCAGGACATCGATATTGTCAATCACCCCGAGGACTTCGAGAAGGCGTCCGGAATCCGCCGCATCCGACATCGCCTTGGCGACTTTCTTTCGGGTATCCCGGTTGTGGAAACGTTTGGCGGTCGGTTCCAGAATTCGCGTCGCGAGCTTGGCCAGTTTCGGGTAAGGGGTGACCCGCCGGCTTTTTTCCTGAATGTTCGACAGCAGGCGGACGGATGCGAGCAAAGGCAGGTTTGCGTCGGCTTGATTGTCGAGGTCGCGTAGTTCCGTACCGCGATGACTGGTGAAATGGGTCGCAATAAACGCCGCCAAATGACGATCTACTAGATGCCTCGTGTCAGGCTCATCGCCCGCCATCGTTTCCAAGGACGGCAGCAGCTGATCCATCTCGATGATGTAATACGCGTCGACCAGCGGAGATTTGCAGGGAACATGCGGGTTCAGATCGTAAATGACGCGCTCGATGCCCTCACCGGTGTTGGTACGGGTCATGACTTCTCGTGCACGGCGGAGATCGCGATACAGCCCGACATAGTCGACACGGGGCCGCGGCTGGCATTCGTCCCAAAAGCCCAACAGATTGTAGGTCATGATCTGCGCGAACTCGTTGCGAGTCCCGCCGCTCTCGCCATGCATCGCGAGGACATTGGCGAAGCCGTCCACACTGGCGCGAAATCCACGAAATCGAATCGGGGCGGCCGGGTCGAGGGCTATGCAAGAGCGGGCGACCATGTTGTCGTCGGTATCCATTTCACCGGCGACGTTCTTGGCGTCGTTCATCCCATTGACTTTGCTGTCGTCGCCCAACGCCCGGCGCAACCAGGTGTCCACCGTCCCATCGCGGATAATGTTGACCGCCATATCCCAGTTTTCCGACATGGTCTGCGCCAATTCCCGGCAGGTATAGTGATCCTTGTTCATGAAGGAATAGGATCGCGCCGCGCGCGATTCGACAGCTTGCTGGATCGGACTGCCGCGCCGCCCATTCGCCCACATACCGAGATCATCGAGCGTCCAGCGCTCCAACGGATCGTCATTCAACAATCCGCGCAACGCTTCCATGACGGTAAGCGTAATTCTGGATTGCTGCGCAAGAGCACCGTAGGACCCTTTACTCAGCTTCGCGTCGAGCACCTCCTCATCGCTCAGGCCTTGGCAGGGAATATGCCCGGTGAGCAAGGTCAAGATCGACACGCCGATTGAGTATAAATCGTCGGAAATGCTTCCCGGGCCACGGCCGGCAACCATGCATAAACAGGATTCGATAGGCTCGAAAATCGCGGGTTGCGCGATTGCCGGGGCCGCCGTCACGCATTCGCCAAGCGTAAACCGGCCTTGAGCGGAGCCACCGGTATAGATGTTCATGGGACGGATGGCCCGATGGGTAATGTCCTGCTCACGGAAATCCCGGAGAATTTGATAGACCGGATTAACGAACAGGTCGACGATCGCCTCTTCCCGCAACGGCTCAAACGTGCCGTCGAGCGACGTCAACAACCGATTCCCATCCGGTTGGTCGAAGATGAAAACGGGGCAACGCCTTCCCTCCGGCGGCCAGTCGACGATTCCCCAATCCCTGATGTTCATGAAGTATGGGACGTCGATCCGGCTCAGAGGGCTGATCAAGTCGAACCGTGTAGGCATTTTCGGATCGCAAATAAGACCGATGAGATCACGCCGATCATCGCGAACGTGACGCACCCGATAAGCAACCGCTGGCGGATTGTCGAAGTTCGGCAACAGTTCATCGACCGCGATCTCGTAGCGATCTCGCAGCTTGACCCGTCTGGCGGTATCTCCGTTCGCCATATCCGAAAGTCCCGTTGATAAACCCGCTTGCAGAAGCGGATGGCAACTCAATCGGAACCAATATACAGGAAATGGTTAATGGAAACTTTCCCGTGCGCAAATTATGCGCCAACGCAACCGCTTATCGGGGTTTCAATACCGATTACGGGGTCCGAATTACCGATTTACAAGGCGTTTATGGGCTCACGCAGCGAAGGGGTCGCGGACCATGATCGTGTCGTCGCGCTCGGGACTTGTGGAAAGCAACGTAACCGGCGCTTCGATGAGCTCTTCGATTCGCCGGATATATTTGATCGCCGTGGCCGGCAGGTCCGCCCACGAACGGGCGCCCTCGGTACTCTGATCCCAGCCATCCAGCGTTTCGTAGATCGGCTTCGCCGCGTCCTGCATCACCGGCGAAGCGGGCAAATAGTCATGCTTAACACCTTCGATCTCGTAACCGGTGCAGATACGGATCGACTCCAATTCGTCCAGAACGTCGAGCTTTGTCAATGCGATGCCGTCGATGCCGCCCACTTTGACCGCCTGCCGCACAAGCACGGCGTCGAACCAGCCGCACCGCCTGCGGCGCCCCGTCACCGTTCCGAATTCACGGCCACGCTCACCGAGCAAGGCACCGGTTGCATCTTCAAGTTCCGTCGGAAACGGGCCGGACCCGACCCGCGTCGTATAGGCCTTGGTAATCCCGAGCACGTAGCCCAAGCCGCGCACCGCAAATCCCGCGCCGGCCGCCGCGGCGCCGCCGACGGTATTCGACGATGTAACATAGGGGTAGGTACCGTGATCGATATCCAGCATCGCGCCCTGCGCGCCTTCGAACAGAATCCGGCGACCCTCGCTATTCGCCTTGTCGATCAATCGCCAGGCCGATCCCATGTACGGCAGTATCCGCGGCGCTATCTCCAAAAGCTGTTCCAGCAAGCCATCGGCGGCGATCTCCGCTTCGCCCAGACCGCGCAGGATCGCGTTGTGATGGAACAGAAGATGCCGGAGCTTTTCTTCGAGAATCTCACGATCCGCCAAGTCGCAGACCCGGATCGCGCGTCGTCCGACCTTATCCTCATAGGCCGGCCCGATACCGCGCCCGGTCGTTCCGATCTTGGCGTTGCCGCGTGCGATTTCCCGTACCCGGTCGAGGTTGCTGTGCAGCGGAAGTATAAGCGCCGCATTTTCCGCAACGACAAGGTTATCCGGTTCAAGGATTACACCATCTTTCGACAGCCGCTCGATCTCCTCAATCAAGGCCCAGGGGTCAATGACGACGCCGTTACCTATGATCGAGAGTTTGCCGGGCCGCACGACACCGGAAGGCAGCAGGCTCAATTTATAGGTCTTGCCGTCGATAACCAGCGTGTGGCCCGCATTATGGCCACCCTGGAATCGCGCAACGACCTCGGCGCGCTCGGAAAGCCAATCCACGATCTTGCCTTTGCCTTCATCGCCCCATTG
>CAYLTU010000269.1:0-8006 GCA_964386465.1 uncultured Rhodospirillaceae bacterium | reverse complement strand
CCTGGTGTTGACGGGCTATTCGCCATCTGCGGCTCCAGCGGGCATGGTTTCAAAATGGGCGCTGCGGTTGGCGAAGCTGCGGCACAAATGGCGCTGGGTGAAAAACCGGACGTACTGGCGCCATTCACTATTGGCCGCTTTCTGTAGTTCATCCTCTCACGCCAAGGTAGCAACCTTGCCGATGTTGTCTCTTGTGTTAAGGTTCATGCTACGTTTCCATAACGTGCGTTAAGCGCGTCCGGATAAGAACAAAAATTAATTCGAGGTTAGACGAAAGAGCAAAACAAACTAACAAACGTGGGAGATGAAAACATGTTCAAGTGGACGAGACGATTCTTAACCCTTTCCGCCATGGCGATAGCCGCCGGCGTGATTTTGGCAGGCTTCATTCCCCATGGTCCGGCCAAGGCCTGGTCCCTGAAGGAAGCGGCAAAGCCCTATGCCGGCGCCGAGGTGCGCGGCATCTGCGACGGTTATGCGCCCTGCCTCGCCTATATTGAACTCACCAAAGAATTCGAGCAACTGACAGGAATTGAGGTCAAGTTCGAGGTGGCGGATTTGCAAGCCATCCAGACCCAGTTCTTTACCGACCAAATTACGGGCTCGAATTATTATGACCTGGTGGAAGTGATCTCCTTCTCCAGCGGCGTCTTTCCGACGCACGGCCTGGTTCATCCCTACAGCGACTTCACCGGAGATGCGGCACTGCGCGACCCCGAAGTGGATTTGCGCAAGGATATTATTGATGCCGTCGTCAGCTTGTGCTGCGTGTTCGATGGCGTGCAGTATGCTGTGCCGACCAAATTTGTAATGCCCTTCATGATTTGGCGCAAGGATTTGGTGACCGCGGAGGAGCAGTCCAACTTCAAGGCCAAATACGACTACGATATGCAGCTGCCGCCGCGCGAGTTCCAGGATTTCTATGACCTAGCGGAATTTTTCACCCGCAAGAAAGGCGATACCCTGGCTGGTAAGGTCTTGGACAAGAATTTTTACGGCACGCTGATGCCTTTTAAGCGTCATCTGACGGTGCTCTATAACTATGAACGCGTGCTGCTCGGAATGGGCGGGCGATACGTCAATGAGGACGGTAGCGTCGCCATCGACCAGGGCGATGTCGGCGTCAAAGCGCTGGAATTTTATCTATCCATGCGTCAATTTTCCCCGCCAGGTTTTATGGAAGGAACCTGGGATGAAGAATATGCCGAAATGTGTAATGGCAATCTGTTCATCAATTGGAGTTGGACGGATACCACGCCATTCCTCGAAATCCCCGATGATTGCCCGGCTTCTGCCGGCAATATCGGCTATGGCCCCAATCTGGGCAGCGGCTTGACGCCGGCCGAAGCGCAAGGCTGGTATATTCCGCACAGCGCCAAGAATGCCGAAGCAGCCTTCCTCTTCGTGCAGTGGCTGCAACGCCGTGATATTCAAGCCAAGACCATGCCAATGGGCGGAAATCCCAGCCGGGAGGATGTCTTGCGCATGGCGGAATGGAAAGCGACGGACTGGGTTAATCGCGGCCGCGAAGAGGTGGTGCTGCACAATATGGACAACAACCTCCTCTATGTCCGGCCCAATCCGCCGCATTGGCTTGCTTGGGGCGAAATTATCATGGAAGAGTTGAGCGGCGCCGGTGCCGGGCAACAGGATGCTGCAACCGCAATCGCGAACATCGGCGCGCGCATGCGCGAGGCACAGGAACAGTAGGAGTCTCAACAAGAAAAAAGCACGGCAAGGGCGTTTATTTCCCCCTGCCGTGCCCCGTGCCGAAGTGGTGAAATTCCGCTTGGATTGCTTCCCATTTGTGAAGTCCGCGTGTCCCGACCGCGCGCTCGTGGCGGCGTGCCGAAAGGTGTAACCCCATGGTGGATCGAGCCAATTTACGCGCATCCTTGTGGAGCGCTCTCTATTGCTTGCTGGTCGTACTCGTATGCGGTGCGCTGGTGGAAGGCGGTGTGTCCCTGTTGGTGACAGTCCCGGTCGGCCTATTTGTCTTGCCTCTGTTGGCGAGCGTGCCGTTTCTATTTTGGTTGCGGCCTAAAACGGGCGCGCGGGAGAGCTAGTATTTTTTGGCCGCATCTCATCCTCTTGGCGCTCTGCGTCCCATTTCAACTTTTGCTCGGTGGCTGGAACAGCCGGAGCAAATGGTTGACGCCGGGTGAGGTGCGATTTTGGGGCGTTGCGATTTTTGTCGCCGCTGAATTTGTCTATTTGGGCGTGCTGTCGTGACGGAAGTGAAACTGGAAGCTCTCAGTAAACGGTTCGGCGAAATTGCGGCGGTCGATGCGGTCGATCTGACCATTGAGAGCGGTGAATTTATCGTCCTGGTCGGACCGTCCGGGTCGGGCAAGACCACTTGTCTGCGCATGATCGCAGGGCTTGAGATGGTGAGTGCGGGCGCGATTTATATCGGTGACCGGGACGTCGCCAAGGTCCACGCCAAGGACCGCGACGTGGCCATGGTGTTTCAACTCTATGCCCTTTATCCGCACATGACGGTAGCGGAGAATATGGGCTTCGCGCTCAAATTGCGAAAAATGCCGCGCGATGAGATCAGACGCCGGGTGCACGAGGTGGCGGAGATTTTGGGCATTACCGAGGAATTGCCGCGCAGGCCGAAAACGCTTTCCGGCGGGCAGCAACAGCGCGTGGCCTTGGGCCGGGCAATCGTGCGCGACCCGGCTGTATTTCTATTTGATGAGCCGCTCTCTAACCTGGATGCCAAGTTGCGCGTGAGTATGCGGAGCGAGTTGATAAAACTGCATCACCGCCTCGACGCCACGATGATTTATGTCACCCATGATCAGACCGAGGCGATGACCATGGGTGATCGTATCGTCGTTATGGATGAAGGACGAATCCAACAGGTGGGAACGCCCCTCAATGTTTACGATAACCCGGACAATATATTTGTTGCCGGTTTTATAGGCAGCCCGACGATTAATCTACTGCGGGGGGGCGTGAAGCCCGCAGCCGGCTTAGCCACATTTGAGGCGGAAGGCGTGGCATTCGAACTTCCCACAAATCACGCTGCAGCGCAGGAGGAGGATGTAACGCTCGGCATTCGCCCCGAATTTATTTCTCTTGGCTCCGGTCTCGGTGCGGCAAATATCAATTGCCGGGTTGATGCGGTCGAACATTTGGGGGCGGAGACGATATTGGAATTGTCGGCGGAGGGCCTGTCACTCACCGCCAAGATGGCGCGTAATAACGCCCTCCATCACGGTGAAAAGGTCTGTGTTCACGCCGCACCAGAGAAAATTCTGGCCTTTGACAGCCATTCGGGCAACCGACTTCGCTCTTAACTCGGAAGCGGTTCGCCGGACCGGCGTTTAGCCCTTGACGGCGCCGAATGTAAGGCCCTGAACGAGTTTTTTCTGAATGAAAAAGATAAAGACCAAAACCGGAATACTCTGAATGAGCGAGGCTGCCGCGACTTGACCCCAAAGGGTTCCAGTATGGAGCACGAGGGACGGGATCATCACCGGCAGGGTGCGTGTTTCGCCTCCGGTGAGGATGAGGGCGAACAACAACTCATTCCAGGAAAAGATCAACACGAAAATGGAGACCGCGACCAGCCCGGGATAAGTCATCGGCAGGGCAAAATTCCAGAACACGCGGAAATGCCCGCAGCCATCCAAATAGGCCGCCTCTTCGATGGCGCGCGGCACTTCGTCGAAAAAGGATCGCATCATCCATACAACCAGAACCAAATTGAAAGTGGCGTGGGCGAGGATCACTCCGAAATGGCTGTTCACGAGACCGAACGCCTGGAAGATCAGGTACATCGGCAGCGCATAGGCCACCGGAGGACCCAATCTTGTAGCGAGTATCACGAAAAAGAGGTGGTTTCCGGCCGGTATGCGAAAGCGCGAAAAGCCATAGGCCGCAAGGGTCCCGACAAGGACGCAAAGAGCCGTGCTGGAAAACCCGATTAGGATGGAATTCAGCAAATAGCGGTCGAATCCCTTGTCGAAAATATCGATATAATTGACGGTCGTGGGTTCGAATATCCATTTGGGCGTATCGGTAATCAGGTCGACCCGGCTCTTAAAGCTCGCCATCAAAATCCAGATATAGGGCAGGAGCGCCACGCCCAGTAGGACGATTAGCGGTACGGCAAAGAGGACGGGGTTGCGCCGCGTCATCTATGTCGCCTTCACCGTGACCGGCCGGCCGCTCACGACCTTGAAGAAAAGCGCGGCCGCGATGAGCGAGGCGAATGCAAGCACCAGGCATATCGAGGCACCGTAACCCAAATCCCATTTCAAGAAATTTGTCCGGTAAGCAAAGGTCGCGATCATCTCTGTGGCGTCGCCTGGGCCGCCGCCAGTTAGCACATGAACGGTATCGAAAATCTTGCTAGCATCGATGGCGCGCAGCATCAGTGCGATAATGATCAGGGGTCGAAGAAGCGGAAGCTGAATATGGCGCAAAACTTGCCAGCGCGAGGCACCGTCGATGGTGGCCGCTTCGATTGGTGCTTGGGGCATCGCAGATAGACCGGCGAGCATGATCAGCATGATAAAGGGCGTCCACTCCCAGATGTCGATGAGCATCAAGGCGACTAAGGCCGTCACCGCTCCGGAAAACACGCTGGTCTCCTCGAACAATCCGACAGAGTTGAGATAGACTGTGAGAACGCCGAAACTCGGCATGAGGAAAAACCGCCAGATCATGCCCACCACGACCGGCGCGATCATGGTTGGGATCATGAGAATGGTGATGACCAGCCGCCGGCCGGTGAACATTCGGTTGAGACCAACCGCGATAAGAAGTCCAAGTACGAACTCAAGGGGCACGACCACAGCCATGAACAGCGCCGTGTGGCCGATCGCGGCGTAGAATTTGCCGTCCGTCCCGATCAACTCGCGATAATTATCGAGCCCTATAAAGGCGCCGCGTTTGGACAGTTGGATCATCGAGAGTTCGCGGAAACTGTCTACGATAGCGAGTGTAAGGGGCGCGACAGCCACAATAATGAGAAAGATGATGACCGGTCCCATGCAGACCAGCAGGAAATTTCGTCCCGAGGCCGAGCCGGTCAGCGCATCGCCGCTCACGCCGGGCAGCGCTCCGCGCGCATATCGGTGCGTGGAAATGCCGAGCTGTCGATATCTCGCGATGGCGCCATCTCAATCATCTGGTATTCGTTCCAGCCACGGCTTTTCGCGGCTTACTCCCTCTGTGATTAGGATGTGATGATACCGTACGCAGGGCGCACCTGTTATCCGAGTTTGGGATAGGTTGGTTCGCCCCAAATATGCTGCTCGCGGATGAAGGGCAGCGGGTATTGTGGGTTCTTCGATTCAAACTCACGCGCCAAACGATGACCTTCAAACACCGAAAGCTGAATAAAGCGCGGCGTGTGGCAGTCGCCGACATGGTAGATTGCCTCAATCTCGTTCTCCGCCCTTTCGGCCTTTCTGCTTTTGAGCTCAGTGAATAGCGCGTTGTTGGATTTACGCGCTGTGCACAAGATAACGGTGTCGCATTCCAACTCCGTAACTTCGGTGCCGGCGCGGCGCGGCATGCGGCCGGTCTTGGGCGGCATTTCGATCTGGTAGCCGTCGCGGTAAGCGTAGGCGAGCAAAATTTTGATCGAATTATCGACCGTCATGTCCTCGATCCAATGCAGTTTGTGTTGGGCGATAAGTTTTTCGTGCAGTAGGCGCTGAAGGTTGGGTCCTTCCAGGGTGTTCTCGCAAAACGGCGCGACTTCCATGAATTGGGTTACGATGGAGACCTGCTTGCCCTGGTCGGCCATCATCTCGGCCATGGCGGCGCCGGTGAAATAGCCGTCGCCGTCGATCACCACCACACGGTCGCCAACTTTCTTGCCGGCCATGATCTGCTCCGGCGTACAGAACTGCGGCGTCGATGCATCGGCGCCTTCGATCGGGCCGAAATCGACCGCGTTCAGGCCGTCCGTCGCCCAATAGGCGCCGACCGCTAGGACGACCTTGTCGGCGCCGTAGGTCAGAATGTCGTCCGCCGTCATTCTGCCGATGCCGGTATGGAGCTCGACAGTAGAGAGCTTGGCGATCTGCCCCTCGCGGTAGCTGATAACGTGGCCCCATTCGGTCAGGCCAGGATAACGCATAACGTCCCGTATATGGCCGCCGATTTCATTCTCGGCTTCGCGCAAGTGAACATCGTAGCCACGCAAGCCGAGAACGCGCGCGCATTCCAGCCCGGCAGGCCCGGCGCCGACCACCAGAACCGAACAGGGATCGGGCGCCGGGTCGAATTTTTCCGGATGCCAGCCGCGGCGGTATTCCTCCATCGCGGTGGCGTTCTGGGTGCAGATTAGCGGCGCTTCCTGGTTAAATTGCGAAACGCAGATATTGCAGCCGATGCACTCGCGGATATCGTCGGTGCGGCCTTCCCGGATCTTGTTGGGCAGGAACGGATCGGCGATCGAGGGGCGCGCGGCGCCGATCAAATCCGCCTCGCCGGACTCGATGATTTTCACCATGTCATCCGGGCTGGTCATGCGATTGACGCCGACCACCGGCACGTTTGTCACTTCTTTGACCGCCTTGGTGGCCCACGTCTGATAGCCCGATTTGAAGAAGCGCGATGGGCCGGCATCGTTGCCCCACTCCATGAAATAGGAGATTTTGATGTTCCAAAGATCGCACACACCTTCGCCGCTCATCAACTCGACGAAGCGCAGGCCCTCTTCAAGCTCGAGCCCAGAGGGCCCGAGTAGATTGTCGATGGCGATGCGCGTGCCGACCGCAACACGGTCGCCCACGGCGCGCTTGATCGCCGCCATGGTTTCAATCCAGAAGCGCGCACGATTCTCGAACGAGCCGCCCCAGCGGTCGGTGCGTTTGTTATACATCGGCTGAAGAAACTGGGTCGGAAGGGATGAATCGGAACCGACGATGTCGATATAGTCGAAGCCGGCCTGCTCGGACATCTTGGCGGCGGTGACATACATCTCGATCAGATCACGAATATCGTCCTCGTCGCACTCATGGCAATAATTCTGATAGGCCGTCTCCGATGGCATCTGGCTCGGCCCTCGCGCGATGGCGAGTGACTCGCGCACCGGCGCATGCGCGCCGCCATACCACAGTTGAATTCCGGCGAGAGAGCCGTGCTTATGTACGCTATCGGTGGTGTGGCGCAGATTGACGACGTCGCCCTCATCCCACATGCGAACGCCGATGTGGGGGGTGTCGTCACTTTCCGGGCTGATCGAGCAATATTCGACGCAGACGGTGCCCCAACCGCCTTCGGCCTTGGTGGCGCGGAACGCGGCTTGTGCACCGGGGTATTGAGAACCCGCGCCGTTGCAATGGGGAACCTGGAAGAAGCGGTTGGGCGCTGTCTTCGGGCCAATTTTTATCGGCTCAAATAGGATATCGTGGTTCGATTCGGACGCCATCTTCGGTTTCTCCCTATAGCTCAAGGCGCTCTGGCGCTTGATGTTTCATTGTTGCTCTTGAACGGGATGGTTACTCAATTTGAAGGCGTGGTCAATCAGACGCATAACCGATGTCGGTGTATCTGTGGCGCGGGAGAAATGAAGTTTCCGACATTGGCCCAAATAATATCGACGTAAATACGGGCAGTTGAGCTGTTTCAATGCGATCTAAAAATAAACAAAATGGGAGATACGTAATGTCACAAATATCAAGATTATCGCGATGGGTTGGGGTGGCCGCTCTGGCGGCGGTTCTGGCCGTTGGAGTTATCGGCGCCGACAAAGCTGGGGCGTGGACGCTCGAAGAGGCGGCGAAACCCTATGCTGGCACCGAAGTGCGCGGCATTTGCGACGGTTACGCGCCGTGCATGGCCTATGTCAGCCTGACGGAAGAATTTGAAAAACTCACCGGCATCAAGGTGAAATTCGACATTTCCGATCTCGGCGCCATCCAGACCCAATTCCTCACCGACCAGATTACCGAAGCGAGCTATTTCGACCTCGTCGAAGTTGTCTCCTTCTCGACTGGTGTGTTTCCCGCCCAGGGTTTCGTGCACGACTGGTC
>CAYLTU010000268.1:0-8007 GCA_964386465.1 uncultured Rhodospirillaceae bacterium | reverse complement strand
TACCCTTCGCCCCTCCCAGGGCCTTGCTGACCAGTCGCGCGATCTTCTCGCGGATCGGTTCGCGGATCGCCTGCCATTCGCTCGCTGACATGGCGAAATAGGCCGGATGGACGATCTTGTCGATGCCGGTCTGCTCGGCCTTGCTGCGGAAAATGAACGGGTCCAGGCTATGCAGTGATTCGAACAGGTGCAGTATCTTCAGATCCTGGGCGATGCGCTTCAACATCTCCTTGGAAGCGGCGCCATGGGAAATCTTGAGCGCCAAGGTTCTCTGAAAACTTTCTTCGTTCAAGCTTACCGACTCGCCGCCATCATAGACCTTGTCGAAATCGTAGGGAAAATAGACCGTTGTATCGACAGTGACCGGTCCGTCCTTGCGCTTTCCGCCGGCTTGAAACCGCTTGAAGACGACGGTTTTGTTCATGACATCGGTCTTGAACAGCCTGCCGATCTTGTCCTTGTCGTCGATCGTTCTTCCGATCGCATAGCAATCGAGCGCGATCGAGCGACCGGAATCGATAATATTGCGTAGTTGCGAGCGCGCGTTCGACATACGGTATCCGGCCTCCCCTGAAAACTGCTCGCGCATCAAGGCGTAACCTTCAGCCTGCCGGGCACTGTTTTACAATTGGTTAACCAATCGTCATTTTTCGTTAGGTTTTAGCGGTTTTCAGTCTTGAATCGAAAGCGGCACACCCATGGGTGCACCGCTTTTTTCTTTGCAATCAATTTGAGCGGCAATGCGCCGCCCCGGTCGCGAGATCAGTCGTCGCCGGCGGCGCCTGCCGCGTCGATCGCCGCCAGGACCTTCGGCGGCGACATCGGCAGTTCGGAGAAACGGATATCGAGCGCATGCGATACCGCGTTACCGATCGCCGCCATCGGCGGGATGATGGGGGTTTCGCCAATCCCCCGCACGCCGTAGGGATGGCTCGGATTCGGTACCTCGACGATAATCGTGTCGATCATCGGTACGTCCGAAGCAACCGGAATGCGGTAGTCGAGGAAGCCGGTATTCTGCAATCGTCCGTCCTCGCCATAGACGTACTCCTCGTTCAACGCCCAGCCGATACCCTGCACGGCGCCGCCCTGGAACTGGCCTTCGACATAGCCCGGATGGATCGCCTTGCCGGCGTCCTGTACGACCGTGTAGCGCAGGACATCGACATGGCCGGTTTCCGGATCGACTTCGACGTCGACCAGATGGGTGCCGAAACTGGGTGCGGCGCCTTGCGCGTTGATCTGGGCGTGGCCGGCGATCGGGCCGCCGGTCTTGTTGGCGAGCTTGGCCAAGTCAGCCAGCGAAAGCGGGTCGAATTCTCCCGCGTTCGATCCGGCGGGCTTCGCCATGCCGTCTTCCCACTCGACCGCTTCAATCGGAATTTCCCAATACTTGGCCGCACGGCCGCGCAGCTCGGTCTTGGCGTTGGTCGCGGCTTCGACCGCGGCGAGACCGTTCGAGAAGGTCGCCCGGCTGCCGCCGGTCAGGAAGGTGTAACCGAGCGATGCGGTGTCGGCGATAATCGGTCGGACTTTTTCGTATTCGATACCGAGTTCGTCGGCGACCATCATGCTCAATGACGCGCGCGAACCGCCGATGTCCGGTGTGCCGGACATGACGTTGACCGTGCCGTCTTCATTGACGTTGAGCGTGATACAGGTTTCGCCGCCGATATTGAACCAGAAACCGGACGCGACGCCGCGGCCTTGATTTTTGCCGAGCGGCGTCTTGTAGTGCTCGCTGTCACGGGTCGCTTCCAATGTCTCGACAAGCCCGACCGGGCCGAATTTCGGCCCGTAAGCCGCGCGAGTACCTTCCTTTGCCGCGTTCTTGAGGCGGAGTTCGATCGGGTCCATGCCGATCTTGTCGGCGACTTCGTCGATCACGGATTCAACGGCGTACTCGGAAATCGGCGCACCGGGCGCCCGGTAGGCCGCGACCTTGGGCCGGTTCGTAACGACGTCGTAACCAACCACCTGCACGTTCTCCATTTCGTACGGCGCGAAGGCGCACATGGCGCCAGGCTGTACCGGCGAGCCCTGGAAGGCGCCAGCTTGGTAATTGAGCACCGCTTTGCCGGCCGTGATTTTGCCATCGTTCGTCGCGCCGACCTTGATAACCATATTGGCGCCCGAAGTCGGCCCGCTTGCCCGCATGACCTCGTCGCGGGTCATCGTCATCTTGACCGGTTGGGCGGCGCGTGCCGAAAGCGCGAGGGCCAATGGCTCGAGGTACACGACGGTCTTGCCGCCGAAACCGCCGCCAATCTCCGACGAGGTCACGCGGATTTTGGAAATGTCCATGCCGAGGAGGCGTGCGCAATGCGCGCGGACGACGAAGTGGCCCTGGGTGGTGCACCACAACTCGGCCATTCCGTCCTCGGAGACGCTGGCGACGCAGGCATGCGGCTCGATATAGCCCTGATGGACGGCCGCCGTATTGAACTCGCGTTCGACGATGACGTCTGCTTGCTCGAAGCCTGCCTCGACGTCGCCAACGGCAATTTCAAGCCGCTTTGCGACGTTCGACGGTTTCGTCGGTTTTGGATCGACTCCATCCGTGAACATGTCTTCATGCAGGATAGGCGCATCGTCTTTCATCGCCTCGACAACGCCGATCACGTGCGGAAGAACCTCGTAGTCGACCTCGATCAAGGACAGCGCTTCGTCGGCGACCGAACTGCTCGTCGCGGCAACGGCCGCAACCGGATGGCCGTCGTACAGTGCCTTGCCGCGCGCCATGACGTTGTTGCCGACGTCGCGGTAGTTGATCTGCATCTCGCCGGCCGGCACGAATTGCGACGGTTGCTCCTCGAATTCGTCGGCGGTGATGACGGCCTTGACTCCCTGCAGGGCTTCCGCCTTCGAAGTGTCGATAGATTTGATGCGCGCATGGGCGTGCGGACTGCGCAGAACCTTGCCGACAATCATGTTCGGCAAATTCAGATCGGCGCCGAACTTGGCGCGGCCGGTCACCTTGTCGACCCCGTCGGGACGCAATGTACGCGTGCCGACATACTTGGTTGGTTTGGAGCCGTTCCCCTGCGCCGTCATACTGTTATCTCCTGAATTTGGAGGCTGCCGCGCGACAGCCGAATCGATTGTGGCGAAATGCACACACCCGATCTCGCCGAACTTCGGTGTCGGCAAGTCGGGCAACGTGCTTACGGTTAGTTTATCGTTTGCCCTGGGGGCGCGTCGATACTTTCTTCGTCAAAAAAGCCCGGTCAGGACTCCAGGGCGACGTCGTAACCCCACAATGTCCGGAGATGCGCCAATACCATGTCGCGATCGCGCTCTTCGAGCGGGACGCCGTCGCGCATCGTATGCTTGAGCCGCAATTGACGATCGCCCAGAAGGTCGACATCGACGACCTGGATGTCGGGATCGATTACCGCGATGTCGTAAGACCGCGCCAGCGTTTCCCGGACCGCTCGATAACCGCGCCGGTTGTGGATAGCGGCGACCGAATAAAATTTCTCCTCCGATTCATCGGCCAGCGAGAACAGGCGAAACTTCCGCATCACGGTTGGGCTCAAAAACTGCTGGATGAAGGATTCGTCGCGGTAGTTGGCCCAGGCATCCTTGAGGACCGCCCGCCAGTCGCCGTTGCCCGCCAACGCCGGAAACCACTCGCGGTCTTCCTTCGTCGGGTCCTCGCAGATGCGCCGGATATCCGTCATCATCGCGAATCCCAGCGCGTAGGGATTGATGCCGCCGTAGCGAGGATCGTTGTAATCCGGTTGCGACAGCACGTTGGAGTGGCTGTGCAGGATTTCCAGCATCGCGCCTTCCGGCAGCAGGCCCTTATCGTACAGGGCGTTCGTAATGTAGAAATGCACGAACGTGGCGCAGCCTTCGTTCATGACCTTGGTCTGTTTCTGCGGGTAGAAATACTGCGCGATATTGCTTACGATATGCAGGATATCGCGCTGCCAGGTCTCCAGGACGGGGCTGTAGATCTGAATGAAGTGCAGCAAATTTTCCTCAGGCAACCGTAGTTTCTTCTTGCGGGCGAGGGCGTCTTTCTCGGAATCGTCCTTCGGCCCTTTGTCGCTGGTCGGCACCGTCCGCCAAAGGTCGTTGAATTCCCGCTCCTCATGCGCGTGGCGCTCGCGCTCACGCTCCTTCTCTTCGCGTAGTGACGGTTCCGGTGGGCGACGGTAGCGGTAGACGCCGTGATCCATTAGTGCATGCGCCGCATCTAGTATCTCTTCGACCGCGTCGGGACCGTGCCGCTCCTCGCACTTGGCTATGTAGCCTTTGGCGAATTCGAGATAGTCGAGAATGCCGTCTGCATCGGTCCATTGCTGGAACAGATAGTTGTTCTTGAAGAAATGGTTGTGCCCGAAGGCGGCGTGCGCCATGACCAGCGTCTGCATGGCCATGGTGTTCTCTTCCATGTTGTAGCTGATGCACGGGTTCGAATTGATGACGATTTCGTAGGCCAGCCCGCGCAGACCCTTGTTGTAAAGCTTTTCCTCCTGAACGAACTGCTTGCCGAAGGACCAGTGCTGGTACATCAGCGGCATGCCGATGGAGGAATAGGCGTCGAGCATCTGCTCGGAGGAGATGATCTCGATCTGGTTGGGATAGACGTCGAGGCCCAGATCCTCCTGCGCGATCTCCTCGATCGCGTCGTAGGTGCGCTGCATCGTGTCGAAATCCCAACTCGACCCTTCGAACAGCGGCTTACCCTTTTTCGCCCGTTTGGACATCGCTTCAGACCTTCTCGCCTTTTTTGGCGAACAGTTCGCGGAAAACGGGGTAGATGTCGGCCGGTGTGCTGATGCGTTTCATCGCGAAATTCGGCCAGCGCTGATGGACCTCCCGGTAGGAGCGCCAGAGTTCCGCCCCCTGGGTCTCGTCGTTGATGATGTCGGCCTCGCGCTCGTCGAGAATCTCGATATAGGCGAAGTACTGGCAGACCGGCATCAGGACGTCGTTAAGCAGGTCTACGCATTTCAGGGAATCGCCGGAGAAATTCTCGCCGTCGGAGGCTTGCGCCGCATAGATGTTCCAATCCGATGGCGGATAGCGTTTGGCGAGGACCTTCTGCATCTCGGTCAGCGCCGTGCTGACCACGGTACCGCCGCTTTCCCGCGCATAGAAGAAGGTTTCCTCGTCCACCTCGCTCGACTCGTGCGTATGGCGGATGAAAACGACGTCGATGCGGTCGTATCGCCGCTTCAGGAACAAATGGAGCAGGACGAAGAACCGTTTGGCGAGGTCCTTCTCGCGCTCGCCCATCGACGCCGACGTGTCCATCAGGCAGAACGTGACCGCGTTGGCATTGGGTTCCGGTTTGGGCTGTAGGTAGTTGTAGCGCACGTCGAGCGGGTCGATATAGGCGATCACACGCCGTTTGCGCTGTTGTTCTTCGAGGATTTTGTGCAGTTCCTTGAGTCGCGCCCATTGCTCCATCGTCGGTTCCGACACTCTTTCCAGCACGAAAATTTCCTGCTGAAGTTCCTCGATCCCTTCTTCTTTTGGCCGCCTCAGTGCGAGGCGGCGGCCCAGGCTGTTGCGCATCGTCTGCATGATGTTGATGTTCGCTGGCGAGCCCGCCATGGAGTAGCCTGCACGGCGGAATTTGTTCGATACGACTTCCTTCAAATTTCGCTTGATGAGATCCGGTAATTCCAGATCCTCGAAAAACAGATCGAGGAATTCCTCGCGCGAAAGCGCGAACGCGAAGCTGTCCTCCCCTTCGCCCTGATCGGCGCCTTCCTTGCCGCCGTCGCCGGCACCGCCTGCCGGCGGTTTTTCGATCTTGTCGCCGGCCTGGAACTCCTTGTTGCCGGGCAACACCCGCTCCCGGTAGCCGCCCTTGCCGCTGTGCCTGAAGTTCGGTTGCGAAATGCCTTTAGTAGGGATGGTGACGGTCTCGCCTTTGTCGGCATCGGCGATGTTGCGTCCCTGAATCGCCTTGTCGACGGCCCGTTTGACCTGCGAGCGGACGCGTTTCAGGAAACGCTGACGGTTGCCAAGGCTCTTATCCTTGGGGTTGAGGCGCCGGTCGATGAAGTGATGGGGCATAGCCACCCCTTTCCTGTAGCCCCCGCGTTAACCCGCCTTGTTGACCCGCATATACCACTCGACGAGACGCTGGACCTGGCGCTCGCTATAACCACGGTCGATCATGCGCTCCACGAATTCGTGGTGTTTCGCGTCCGTGTCCTTGTCTTTTTTGCTCCCGAAGCTGATCACCGGAAGCAAATCTTCGACTTGGCCGAACATCCGCTTTTCGATGACGGTCTTGAGCTTCTCGTAGCTCGACCAGACCGGGTTCTCGCCTTCGTTTTCGGCCCGCGCGCGCAACGCGAACTTGACGACCTCGTTGCGGAAGTCCTTCGCGTTCGTGATACCTGCCGGTTTCTCGATCTTCGACAGTTCCGATTCAAGAATCTCTCGATCGTACATCTGGCCGGTGTCGGGATCCTTGTAGTCCTGGTCTTCTATCCAAGCGTCGGCATAGGCGATATACCGGTCGAAAAGGTTCTGGCCGTAGTCCCTATAGGATTCCAGATAGGCCTTCTGTATTTCGTGGCCGATGAACTCCGCGTAACGCGGCGCCAGTTCCGACTTGATGAAATCGAGATACGTGCCTTCGATTTCCTCGCTGAACTGTTCGCGCTTGATCGCGTTCTCCAGCACATACATCAAGTGCACGGGATCGGCGGCAACTTCGTCGAAATCGTGATTGAAGGTTGCGGAGAGTACCTTGAACGCGAAGCGGGTGCTGACGCCGGTCATGCCTTCATCGACGCCGGCGGTATCGCGGTACTCTTGAATCGATTTGGCCTTCGGATCGGTATCCTTCAGGTTTTCGCCGTCATACACCCGAAGTTTGGAAATGAGGGTCGAATTCTCGTGCTCGCGAAGGCGCGTCAGAACACTGAACCGGCTCATCAATTTCAGCGTCTCCGGCGCGCATTGCGCCTCGCCGAGCGCGCTGTTCGACAGCAGCTTTTCGTAGATGGCGGTCTCTTCCGCAGCCCGCAGGCAATAGGGCACTTTTACGACGCTGATGCGGTCCAGGAAGGCTTCGTTGTTCTTGTTGTTGCGGAATTGCTGCCACTCCGCCTCGTTCGAGTGCGCGACGACGATGCCGTGATAGGGCATGCCGCCGATATTCTCGGTTCCGGTATAATTCTGTTCCTGCGTGGCGGTCAGCAGCGGATGCAGGACCTTGATCGGGGCCTTGAACATTTCCACGAATTCCAGAAGACCCTGCGTCGTCCGGTTCAGCCCGCCGCAAAAGGCGTACGCATCCGGATCGTGCTGGCTCAGATGTTCCAGCTTGCGGATATCCAGCTTACCGGTCAGCGAGGAGATATCCTGATTGTTCTCGTCGCCCGGTTCCGTTTTGGCGACGCCGATCTGGCGCAGGCGCGACGGATAGAGCTTGACGATGTCGAATTTCGAGATGTCGCCGCCGAACTCGTCCAGTCGCTTGACCGCCCAAGGGGAGATCAGGCCGGAGAGCTTGCGTCGCGGGATGCCATATTTGTCTTCGAGCAGGTCGCCCATGTGGTCGCTGTCGAAGAGACCGAGTGGAGACTCATAAAGCGGACTGATTTCTTCTCCTGCCTTGAGGACATAAATCGGCTGCTCTTCCATCAGTGCTTTAAGGTGCTCCGCGAGCGTCGATTTGCCGCCGCCGACCGGGCCAAGCAGGTACAGGATCTGCTTTCGTTCTTCGAGTCCCTGCGCCGCATGGCGGAAGAATCCGACGATCCGCTCGATCGTGTCTTCCATGCCGTAAAGGTCTTTGAAGGCGGGATACCGCTTGATCGTGCGGTTCAGAAAGATGCGCCCCAGCCGTTGATCGGTGCTGGTGTCAATAATCTCGGGCTCCCCGACGGCCGAAATCATCCGCTCCGCGGCGGTGGCGTGCATCATCGGGTCTTCGCGACAACCTAAAAGAAAGTCCTGTAAGCTTAACTCGTCCTGATTTCCACGGCTGTAGAGATCGGAGAATACGTCAAACACTTCCATTTTTGC
>CAYLTU010000267.1:3445-8134 GCA_964386465.1 uncultured Rhodospirillaceae bacterium | reverse complement strand
TGATGAAACCGTCGGCCGTGTTGTGATCGAGCGCGAGAATGCCGAGGCATTTGCACGCATCGCGGAAACACGCGACACGATCCAATGGACCGTCGGCGTCGCGCTGCTGGTTTTGTCCGTATTGACGATTGCATTCGTCGAAGCCGTTATCGTCCGCCCGGCCGACGCGATGAGTCGGCAACTGAAAGGTATCTTGAAAGACCCGACCGTCGAACTGGAACTCCAGGATGGATTGGTCTCGAGGGAAATTGGAAAATTGGAAGAAGTCGCCGAATTTTTGCAAAAGGCCCTGTTGAAGGGCCAGGAAGATGAACGGCGTCTTCGCATCGCCACCGATCAGGCTGTCATGGCGAGCCGTGCGAAATCCGAATTCCTGGCCAATATGAGTCATGAGCTTCGAACGCCCCTGAACTCGATCATCGGTTTTTCCGAAATGATCATGCATGAGCGGCTCGGCGAACTGGGCAATACGAAATATGCAGAGTATGCGGAGGACATCCACGGCTCCGGCAGCCACCTGCTACAGATCATCAACGATATCCTCGACCTTTCGAAGGTCGAGGCCGGGAAGCTGGAACTCCGCGAGGAGCGCGTCGATGTCGACCATATGACGACGGCTTGTCTGTCAATCGTCCGCGAGCGGGCGCAAGAAAAGAATATAGCTGTCGAAACCCGGATCGATCCCGATCTGCCGCCACTCCTCGTCGATGAGTTGCGGGTCCGGCAGGCGCTGATCAATCTCGTCGGCAACGCCATCAAATTTACCCCCGACGGCGGGTCTGTGATCGTCGAGGCCGCGCAATCCATCGAAAAACAACCCTACCTCCGGGTCATCGATAACGGAATCGGCATCGCGCCCGATGATATCGAGAAAGCCATGGAACCCTTCGGACAGGCCGACAGCTCACTGAACCGGCGCTACGACGGATCGGGGCTCGGCTTACCGCTCACCAAGGCGTTGGTCGAGTTGCACAAGGGCCGCTTCGACATCGACAGTGCCGAAGGTGTTGGCACGACGGTGACCCTGACCTTCCCACAGGCATGCTGTCAGCCGATCCCGGCTCGCGGTACCGGGCAGGGCGTGGTGTTGGCCGCCGCGGAGTAGCGGCGATCGTAACGCCTCCATGGCTTGCGCCGACTATCCCCTCAGCGCCGCCGCCGCGGCGTCGAGCGAAACCGGTGCGTCACCGAGCAGCAGATCCGCACAACGCGTTTCCACGGGCCCATCGCTCACGCTCATCGGATCGCGCGGCCGCAGGCGGTGGTCGATGACCAGACGCGAGAGAAGCAGGCGGCGGGCATCGCCGGTGACCTTGGCGAGAGTGGATCCTTCATGGGCCATTAGAACGGCGCTCATGACGTGATAGAGCGCGTTGGTCGCCTGCCGCGAGAACGGTTCGTTTTCCGGCTTCGCGGCGACGTCGGCGGCAAAGGCGATCGCCTGGTCGACCATACTCGACAGTTCGCCGCGGAACTGGCCGGGAACCTGGTCCGATTCTTCGACAATGTCCTGCAATGCGTCACCAAGGTCTTCATGCGCTCCGACCTTGCCGACGGCGCGGCCGGTGACGTCGAGGGCATTGATGGAGGACGTCCCTTCCCATAGCACGCCGAGATGGGCGTCGCGGACCAGTTTTGAATTGACCCAATCTTCGATGTAACCGTTACCGCCGCGCGCTTCCATCGACGCTGTCGCAACCGTAACGTTGTCGCGGCAGGCGCGGAATTTAAGCAGCGGCGTGACGATGCGCAGCAACCGCTCGGCCTGTTTGTCGCCGGCTTCGGCGAGCGCCATCGCCGACGCGGCGTATGTGAACACCGAAAGCGCCTGTTCGGTCGGCACCATGATCTTGAGCAGTTGGCGGCGCATCAGCGGATGGTCGATGATCGTCTCGCCGAATGTGACCCGGTTGCGGGCAACAGCCATGGCTTCGTTGAAGCAGCGCCGCATCATGCCGGCCGCACGCACGCCGTGCGACAGGCGCGACATGTTGACCTGGTCCATCATCTGCTTCAGGCCGCTGTTCGGTTTCGCGCCGTAATCGCCGAGCGCATAGGCGACGGCGCCGTCGAATATGATCTCGCCCGACGCCATCGAACGGCTGCCAAGTTTCTCTTTCAACCGAACGATTCGATAGGCGTTTCGGCTGCCGTCGTCGAGGTAGCGGGGCAGGGCGAAGAGGCCGAGACCGCGGCTGCCGTCCGGCGCCCCTTCGGGCCTGGCCAGCAGCAGCGCGACATCGCCGTCGGCGCAGGAACAGAACCATTTTTCGCCATACAGTCGCCACTGCCTGTTATTTTCCTGGCGCGCTTCCAACTCGATATTACCGACGTCCGAGCCACCGGTCTTCTCGGTCATGAACTGCGCGCCTTTGAAGATATTGGTCATATCCTGGCTCCACATGCGGGGCAGGAAGCGCGCCTTGGTTTCCTCGTCGCCATAGCGTTCGATCAGCATCGCCGAGGTATCCGTCGCCGATATCGGGCACATCAGCGCGAACTCGCTTTGCGTGAACAGATATTGGAAGACGTACTTGACCAGCGGTTGGACTTTTTCCGGCCAGCCCAGCACGCCGGGCGTACGCGACATGCAATGGATGCCGAACTCGCCATACCCCAGGGCTTCCATTTCACGGTAGGCGGGATGGAATTCAATCCAGTCTTCGTCGCGCCCGAAACCGTCCCGCGTATGCAGTTGGGGATCGTGCCGGTCGGCCATGCGGGACAAGGCATCCAGCCTGTCGCCGGAAATCTCGCCCAGACGTCGATAATGCGGCGTCATGTGCGCCCGAACCCTGTCCTCCATGCGGAGTTCAAGCAGGCCCTGCAACTCCTTGTCTATTTCAAAGAAATTCAGGCCCCGGCAGTCTGGGGCGATCCAGTCTTCAAGGCTTTGCTTGGCAATTTCGGTTGTCGAGTCGGGCATTCTTTGTCTCCAGGGCGCGGGGTGGCACGGCAAATGATGCGGTAGGTTGCCGGATATTGACTGCCAAGCACTTGTACCTCAAACGATTTTTACGTAACATTGAGTGAGTTTTCCTCACTCAATGCTGTCATGGTAACTTCATATCCGCCCTTAAACGCACTTCGCACATTCGCGTGCGCGGGACGTCACTTGAGTTTCGTTCACGCAGCTGAGGAACTGCACGTCACCCCGGGGGCGGTAAGCCGGCAGGTCAAGGTGTTGGAGGAATGGTTGGGTGCTCCGTTATTTCGCCGCCGGCACAAACAGGTCCTGCTGACACCGCTGGGACGGAACTATCTCCAGGCCGTCAGCGAACCGTTGGAACGGATCGCCTCCGCGACGGAACGGGCGCGGCAAATGGATGCGGAGCGACCCATCGCCATCAGCTGCTATCCCACCTTCGCGCTGCGCTGGCTGGTGCCGCGTTGGGGCCAGTTCTACGACCGGCATCCCGATATCGACGTCCAGTTGACGACGACCTTGCAGCCCGTCGATTTCTCGCGCGGCGATGTCGATGCCGCGATTCTGGTCGGTGAGGGGCCGGAAAGCTGGCCCGGGCTTGAGGCCGTCAAATTGGTCGATGTCGACTTGCTGCCGGTTTGCAGTCCCCGGCTATGCACCGGTCCTGACGCTTTGCGGGATCCGGTGGACCTTTCCCGCTTTACTTTGCTGCACGGAACCCCGCGGCGGGAGGACTGGCAGCGATGGTTGCGCCACGCGGGCATCAGTGGCATCGACGCCGATGGCGGTGTCACTTTCGACAGTCTCAACCTGTCGATTCAGGCCGCGGTCGAAGGGTTGGGCGTCGCGATCGCCGTCGACGCTCTCGTGAAGGACGATCTCGCGGCGGGGCGTCTGGTTCAACCTTTCGGTCCCGTTCGCCGTTCGGGCCGTCCGTTCTTTGTCGTATATCCGCATGACCGTTTGCGTAACCGCCGCTTGCGCGTGTTTATCGAGTGGTTGAGTGCGTCTTCGGAAGGTTAGCCCCTCGTTCGGCTAACCAAGGAGGTCATACAACCGGTAGGAATAGTTTTCCGGAAAAATTTGCCGCTTTGTCATGATTCTGGTAATGCGAAAAATTTATTAACCTTAATAAAAACAACAATAAATCTGTTTTAAACACTTATCTTACTGAGATTTAGGATAAATCGCGCTTCACGTTATATCTCTCATAAGTAGTAACGATCTCATCGAAATTGGCATGGTCGTTGCTTTGTCAGGGGCAAGTGTGTGTATCGGGAAGCGGCAATTCACGCGCCTGCGGGGTTGCCGGGAATACGGATGAACCGGGAGGTGGTTGATGTTTGAGATTTAAGAAAGTGAAGGTGGAATTATGTTTTTTTCATTTCTTAGAAATTCAGTTGAACCTATTGATTTAAGTAACTTTTCTACTTTTAAGTTTGCCTGCACGCTGGTTTGCGGTGTCGGCCTCGCCGTCTTTGCAGGAAATGCCGCGAACGCGATACCGCTCGACCCAAACGACTTCCAATCGCTTGGCGCCTTTCCCAATGGCGGCGTTGTCGTCGATACGAACAATCTGACGATTAACGGAAATGCCGGCGGCGTCCTGCGTAACCAAGTCGGCGGCCCCGATATCGCAGTGTTCGCGTTCGATGGCGGCGGCACATTTTTCGGCGGTCTTCAGGTCACCGGCAACCGTCCGCTCGCGCTTCTTTATCAAGGCGATTTCAACTTCCGGGGCTTCGTCGATGTCATGGGCCGAA
>CAYLTU010000267.1:0-3345 GCA_964386465.1 uncultured Rhodospirillaceae bacterium | reverse complement strand
TGCTCGCGATTGGCGGCACCAGCCCGTCAGGCCGCTTCGCGACCGGCGGTTGCGGCGGCGGCGGGCGCATCGCGCTTCTAACCAACGACCGCGGCGATCTGACGAACGGTGGCGCCATCATCAGCGCCCGTGCGGGGCTCCGTGACCCCATCGATTGCGTGGCCGGTGAGACTTTGCTGGCGTCGGCTAGCGATATCGGAGCGCCTAGCGGGCAACAGCAGGTCAGCAGCATTCCCGAGCCGATGAGCGCCGGTCTCTTTGTCGCCGGGCTCCTGGGACTCGGTCTGGTTCGCCGCCAGCGGCGTCCCGCGTAAGGCGGCGAAGGTCCTCTCCGTTCCGACCGCCACCCCACGAACGGAGGGGGCCGACCGGGGCAAAGCGCGTGTGGAGCGACACATTCACGCCCCGTTAGATTCCCGACAATTCCGACGGTGCCGGAGGCAGGTCCTCGGGCACCGTTGCATGTTTGGACTTATCGTCGAGTAGCGGGAACCGGGGACTGGCGTCGATGAAGTCACGCAAATGAACGTTGACGCATCCGTTCTTGATTAACACGACGCCATAGGCGGGCCTTTCGTGCGTGCCGAGCATTTTTCGAGAAGGACCGAGCGTCAGGCCAACCTGATGATTGGTGCCGGGGAGCGCGGAGGTTGGAATACACTTCCAGCTACCCCACACCGCTCTATGCACGTGGCCGTAAAACAGGTGACGGACGCTACCGTGTTTCGCGATCAACACGGCAAGCCTGTCGGAGTCCGGCAGGCGGCTCTCTCGGGTTCAAGGCGCAGAGCATTCTCGGCGCCGGTACGATGTGCGGATCGGTAACATGGACGAACTTCATCGCGACTGATTGCTGCATGGCGTCTGGTCCCAACTTCGCAATACACATGTCGCTGCTTGCGCTTTCGACGTATTCGCCGTACCACAACGGCAGGTGATCGAAAACAAATTCGGGAAGCGTCATGGCGCAGGGCAAACCGAGGGGAAAACCGAAGGCGCGGGCAAAGGGCAAGAGCGGGACGAAAAAACTGCGCGAGGATTTGCTGGCCCGAATGGCGGAACATCCGGATGCGGAATCGCTGAACGACAATGTTATTACGCCTTTCGTTTCAGCGCTTGAGGCGGTATGCGCCGATCGCGGCTATGTCCTTAACATTTACGGTGAGGGCAGCAATTTGGTCGTCAGCACGCCGGACGACGCCTCTGTCATCTTTCAACTGGTCGAGGACTATTTCGCCGCGCAAGAGAGCGAGGACGACGACGACGCCTGACCGGCGAACGAGTGTATCGTTACACGCGCGCGTCCCATGACCTTTTCTCCAGACCTGGCTTTCGCCGCGATCGGCGTTTTCTTCGCGGGATTTTCGCGTGGGTTCTCCGGATTCGGCGCAGCCCTGGTCGCAATGCCCGTATTGGCCATCCTGTATGGTCCGGTGGACGCGGTGGTCATTATGACATTGCTTGAGGTCCCGGCGACCGCGCTGCTTCTGCCGACAGTCGCACGCCAGGCTGACTGGCGCGCCATCATGCCGCTTGGGCTGGCGTCGCTTGTCACGATACCCGTCGGTGCGTGGATACTTGTTTCCGTCGATACGGAAATACTGCAGCGGGCGATTGGCGTCCTGGTCCTGCTTTTCGCGGCACTGCTCGCGACGGGGTGGCAATATCGGCGGCCCCCGACGCTTCCCGTCCTGCTGGGTGTCGGCGGCGCTAGCGGCCTGATCGCCGGCGCGGCGAATATGGGCGGCCCGATTGTCGTGGTCTTTTTGCTGGCGGGCTCCCAAACGGCGCGTCAGGTCCGCGCCGGCATCATGGCGTATTTCACCTTTTCGACGCTGCTTCGCGTCGCCGTTTACGCCGCGTACAGCCTTTACGCATCGGCGACGTTGTTGCTCGGCGCGGTTTTGATCGCGCCCTACCTACTGGGTATCTGGGTCGGCAGCCATATGTTCCGGGGAGTCTCGGTGCGCCTGTTTCGCATCGCTGTGCTGTTGCTGGTGGCTGCGATGGGCATCGCCGCATTCCTGTGGTGATTGGCGCGCGCGATCGCTGGTATAACTGGCGATCAACGATTGGAAAGGAAACTGGATATGGCCGAGACACCGGCACCCGCGACGGTCGGCATGGCAATGGAGGATGTCGATACGCCGGCCCTGCTGATCGACCTCGATGCGTTCGAGCGCAATTTGGGACGGATGGCGGACGCGATCGCCGGAAGCGGCGCCAGGCTGCGGCCCCATTCCAAGACCCACAAATGCCCCGTCGTCGCACTGCGCCAGATGGACCATGGTGCGGTCGGGGCCTGTTGCCAGAAGGTCGGCGAAGCGGAAGCGATGGTTTATGGCGGCGTTGGCGATGTCCTGGTGAGCAATCAGATCGTCGGCGCGCCGAAACTGATGCGCCTCGCGGCCTTGGCCCGGCAGGCGAAGATCGGCGTCTGCGCCGACGATGGCGGTAACGTTGTCGATCTCGATGCCGCGGCCGCGGCGGCTGGTGTCGTGCTCGACGTTTTGGTCGAGATCGATGTCGGCGCCGAACGCTGCGGCGTGGCGCCCGGGACGCCGGCTTTGGTATTGGCGCAGGCGATCGACAAGGCGAAAAACCTCCGCTTTGCCGGACTGCAGGCCTATCAAGGTCGCTCGCAGCACATCCGGGCCTACAGGGACCGTCAGGCGGCGGCGGAATCGGCGATCGCCTTGACGACCGAAACGATTTCGCTCTTGGCCGGAAACGGGCTCGAATGCGGCATTGTCGGCGGTGCGGGGACGGGAACCTATCAGTTCGAGGCGGCGAGCGGTGTGTATAACGAACTGCAGGCGGGTTCCTATATCTTCATGGATGTAGATTACGGCAAAAATGAAGCCGAGGACGGCAAGGCGTTTGCGGATTTCGAAAACAGTTTGTTCGTCTATGCGACCGTGATGAGCCGCGTCGTCGACGACAGGGCGATGCTCGACGCGGGGCTAAAGGCGTTGAGTGTCGATTCCGGCATGCCGCATCTGTGGGACGTTCCAGGCGTCGAGTTCGTCGGCGCGTCCGACGAGCACGGCAAGTTGTTGATCGACGGCGTGGCCGCTGGCGGGAACCGCGACCTCAAAGTCGGTGACAAGGTAAGAGTCGTTCCAGGACATGTGGATCCGACCGTCAACCTGTACGACTGGTATGTCGGAATCCGCAATGGACGAGTCGAAAGCCTCTGGCCGATCACGGCGCGCGGATTGCTGCGCTGAACAGGCCGGAAAAGCGCTGGACCGCTTCTCGAAGAGAAGCGGTCCGCGCCGTGACGCGAAGGGGAGAGCATCTGTGTTTGCAGTCAAGCATGATTTGGCACCCAGGTTCGATTTT
>CAYLTU010000266.1:0-8136 GCA_964386465.1 uncultured Rhodospirillaceae bacterium | reverse complement strand
AACTGTTACCCATGTCGCCGGTACAAACTGTTACCTATCTTCCCGGTCGGGCCGGCTAGGGTGGGGGTGGACGACGGCCACAACCGCCAATTCACAAAGGTCTCGTTAGGGTGAGGACGGCATGACGGATAAGCTTCTTTCGGTCGACGATCTTTCGGTCACCTTCGATACGCCAGGCGGCGCGGTCGAAGCGGTGCGCCACATCTCCTTCGATATCGGCGAAGGCGAGACCCTGGCGCTGGTCGGCGAATCGGGTTCCGGCAAATCGGTGACGGCGCTGTCGGTCCTGCAACTGCTGCCCTATCCCGTGGCGCGGCACCCGAACGGCTCGGTCCGCTTCCAGGGCGACGAAGTCGTGGGTGCCGACGAGTCCGTTTTGCGCAGTATCCGCGGCAACCGGATCTCGATGATCTTCCAGGAGCCGATGTCGTCGCTCAACCCGCTCCACACGGTGCAGAAGCAAATCGCGGAAACCCTGGTCCTGCACAAGGGTATGTCGGAAACGGCGGCGCGGGCCCGGGTGCTGGAGCTGTTGCATCTCGTCGGGCTGGCCAACGCCGAGCAGCGCCTCACCGCCTACCCGCACGAACTGTCCGGCGGCCAAAGGCAACGGGTGATGATCGCCATGGCGCTCGCCAACGAGCCGGACCTTTTGATCGCCGATGAACCGACGACGGCGCTCGACGTGACGATCCAGGCGCAGATCCTGAAGCTGCTGAAGGATTTGCAGGCCGAATTCGGCATGGCGATGCTGTTCATCACCCACGATCTGGGCATCGTGCGCAAGATCGCCGACCGGGTCTGCGTGATGTGCGAGGGAGAGATCGTCGAGACCGGCGAAACGGCGAAATTGTTCGCAGCACCCCAGCACGAATACACCCAGCGCCTGCTGGCCGCCGAGCCCAAGGGCACGAAAACCGCACCCGGCGAAGGTGCCCCGATGATCATCGAAGGCGACGACGTGAAGGTCTGGTTCCCGATCAAGAAGGGGCTGTTGCGCCGAACCGTCGACCATGTGCGCGCGGTCGACGGCATCACCGTCACGGTGCGGGAGGGCCAGACGGTAGGCGTCGTCGGCGAAAGCGGTTCCGGCAAGACCACGCTGGGCATGGCGCTGCTGCGGCTGGAGCAATCGACCGGCGATATCCGCTTCGAAGGACAGGACATCCAGGGCCTGCCCGTGTCCGATCTGCGGCCCTTGCGGCGGCAAATGCAGGTCGTGTTCCAGGACCCGTTCGGGTCGCTGTCGCCGCGCATGTCGATCGGCGAGATCATCGCCGAGGGCCTCAGGATCCACGATCCGGACGGCGACGCGGCGGCGCGCGACGCGAAGGTCGTCGAAGCCCTGCAGGATGTCGATCTGGAGCCGGACAGCCGCTTCCGCTATCCGCACGAATTTTCCGGCGGGCAGCGCCAGCGCGTCGCCATCGCACGGGCCATCGTGCTTCGGCCGCGCTTCATCGTGCTCGACGAACCGACCTCGGCGCTCGACATGTCGGTGCAGGCGCAGATCGTCGATCTGCTGAGCGAGCTTCAGCGGAAATACGGCCTCGCCTATCTGTTTATCAGCCACGATCTCAAGGTCGTGCGCGCCCTGGCCGACCATGTCATCGTCATGAAGGACGGCAAGGTCGTCGAGCAGGGCGCCACCGAGGCGATCTTCGAGAACCCGGTCGAGCCCTACACGAAGGCGCTGATGGCGGCGGCGTTCGACATGGAGTTCGACGAAAGGGCGGTCGCCGAGGGCGTCGTGCGCATGTAAGTGGTCGTTTGGGCGCGCCGCTGCAAAATGGCGAAAGTGGACGCCGTCCACCCCCACCCTAGCCCTCCGCCGTCAAGGGGGAGGGGATAACCTTTTGAAAAAAATAAATTTTCCCTTCCCCCCTTGCGGGGGAAGGTTAGGATGGGGGGAGAAACGGGCCGGATGCCAGTATAGCGTATGAGGTCTCACTGGGGGAGCGCGCGCGCCGTGGTAATGATCATGAAACCCGATCTGGAGCACGCCCGATCATGGAACGACGTGTTCCGCGACGCGATGCCGGAGCGGGAATGCCGCGACTGGGCTGCGCCGGGCGATAAGGCGGATATCGAATACGCCTTCGTTTGGGCCCCGCCGCCGGGCGCTCTGCGGACGTTCTCGAACCTCAAATGCATCTTCTCGATCGGCGCCGGCGTCGACCATCTGCTGAAGGACCCGGACTTGCCCGACGGCGTGCCCATCGTCCGCATGGTTGAACCGGAACTGACCCAGGGCATGACCGAGTACGTGACCATGCATGTGCTGCGCTACCATCGGGAAGTGCCGGCGCTGGAGCAGCAGCAGCGCGACCGGGTCTGGCACGAGCTGATCGCACCGACCGCGCCGAGCCGCAAGGTCGGGTTGCTCGGGCTCGGCGTTCTGGGGCAGGATTCGGCGCGGGTGCTGCACGCACTCAAATTCGATCTCGCTTGCTGGTCGCGCACGCCGAAACGGGTCGAGGGCGTGCAGTCATTTCATGGCGCGGAGGGACTCGACGCCTTCCTCGCTCGCACCGAAATCCTCGTCTGCCTGTTGCCGCTGACGCCGGAGACCGAAGGTATCCTAAACCGCGACCTGTTCGCGAAACTGCCGCGCGGGGCCTGCCTGATCAATGCCGGGCGCGGCGGCCATCAGGTCGAAGACGATATCCTCGAAGCGCTGGCAAGCGGGCAGCTCGCCGGCGCGACGCTCGACGTCTTCCGGACCGAGCCGCTGCCGGCGGATAGTCCCTTCTGGGCGCATCCGAAAGTCACCTTGACGCCGCATATCGCCAGCGTGACGCAGCAGGTCTCCGCCATCGAGCACGTGGTCGCCAACATCCGCCGTATCGAGGCGGGCGAGGCCCCGCTGAATACGGTCGACCGCGATATGGGGTATTGAGGATCCGATGAGCGGCTTGCCCGAGAACGAGTTCTTCCAGTCCATCGACCTGGAATCCGGCTTCGTGTCACGGGGCGACGGCAATGACGGGATCACCGTGAAAATTCTCTCCAACGACCTCGATACCGAATCCAGGCGTGGGTCCCGACACGCCTACTGCGCATGGCGCCCGGTTCCGAGACACCCGAGGCGCACACCCACGACTACTGGGAAGAGATTTACACTATCGAGGGCGAGATGACCGTCTGGGACGGCACCGACGGTGAGAAGGCGGTCACGGTGGGCGCCTACGCGGCGCGCAAGCCGGGCGTCATGCACGGCCCGGTGCGCAGCGACTCCGGCTGCCTAATGATCGATTTCTGCTGGTACGAGGATTAAGCTTCAATCAGCGGTAGAACGCCCTCGACATACTGCCGTCGCGATCAAAGCGGCGGTTCGTTCGACTTCCAGTAAGTGTCCTTGACCGCCACCTTGTTGCCGCGCATCTGCATGAGATCGCAACCGTGCAGCTGGATTTCCTCGCCGTTATCCAGGGTCGCGAAGACGATGAATTGCAGCACGACCCTATCGCCGGCAATCCATTTGCCCTGATGCTCCCAGCGCATGTTCCGGTTGCTGGAGAACCGCTTCTCGAACAGGGGGCGGATCTGATCCTTGCCCTCGAATTTCGTGCCCCAGGGTTCCGACCCGCGCGAGATCATGAAGACCGCGTCGTCGGTGAAGGTATCCATCACCGCATCGACATCGCGGGAACGGTAGGCGTCGTTGATATAGTCCAGATCCGCAAGCGTCAGTTCACTGGTCTGATCGGTCATGACTTGCTCCTCCATCCTGGATTGGCACAAGGATCAAGATAAATTCTGCCGATCCGGTTCCCTATTGGCAAGAATTGCGAAGGTCCAGCCTGTTCGGTATTTGTGCGAAATTACCGCAATCGTATGCCTGTGCCGAATTAGGGATCAGGTGCGGACTTGGCTTCGACCTGCGCTTCCGACAGCGAAGCCTGGATCAAATCTCCGAATTCCGAGAGATACACCGACCCTTTGACGGTGCGCTGCACCAGGATCGAGCGGCGGTCGTCATCGTCCGTCTTGCGGCGCAGCAGATCGTATGCGCCGAGACGGTCCAGCGCCCGCGTGATCGCTGGCTTGGAAACGTTCAGTGTCGCGGAGAGACCGCGCACCGTGTGCGGCTGCGGCGTCAGATAGATGGTCAGGAGCACCGCCAATTGCCGCGACGTCAAATCCGGCGCATCGCGCCGCAGGCTTTCCACCAGGGCGCCCCGCCACAGATCGAGAATCTGTGTCGACGACAACTCAACGTCCATGAAATTCCTCGCGACCCGGACTCACCCTAGAATATCCTCCCCTATTAGCCGGAACAAGTTTCCGCATCGTGAAGATCGCTTGCCTGTTTGTATGTAATTTGGGAATTTGCCCGCGCGGTTGCGCAGAGAGGGAAGCGGTCGATGAATTTGCACGGAATGCTCATGCGACGCGCCGCGGCGGGCGATCCTGTCCGCGTCGGCGTCGTCGGCGCGGGTAAATTCGGGTCGATGTACCTGTCGCAGGCCGCCCGTACGGTCGGCGTTCATGTCCTGGGTATCGCCGATCTGGCGCCGGATCGCGCCCGCGACGCCTTGGCGCGCGTCGGCTGGCCCGAATCGCAGTACGCGGCAAGTTCCTTCGACGATGCGCGGCGCGACGGCACGACCTTCATAACCGACGACGCGGAAGCGCTGATCGCCGCGGTCGATGTCGTGGTCGATTCGACCGGGAGCCCCCCGGCCGGCGTCCGCCACGCACTGCTCGCCTGCGAACACGGCACCCACATCATCATGGTCAATGTCGAGGCGGACGTCCTGGCCGGGCCGCTGCTGGCCGAGCGGGCGGCGGCGGCGGGGATCGTCTATTCCATGGCTTACGGCGATCAGCCGGCGCTGATCTGCGAGATGGTCGACTGGGCGCGGAGCTGCGGTTTCGATGTTGTTTGCGCCGGCAAGGGCACGAAATACCTGCCGGAATACCACGCTTCGACGCCGGACTCGGTCTGGGGCTATTACGGGTTGAGCGCCGAACAGGCGGCGGAAGGCGGCATGAACCCGCAGATGTTCAACTCCTTCCTCGACGGCACCAAATCGGGCATCGAGATGGCGGCCGTCGCCAACGCGACGGGTTTGGCCGCACCGCGCGACGGCTTGGCCTTCCCGGCCTGCGGCGTGCAGGACCTAGCGCATATCTTGCGGCCGCGCGCCGCTGGCGGGGCGTTGGCCGAGAAAGGCACGGTCGAGGTCATTTCCAGCGAAGAGCGGGACGGGCGGCATGTGGTCGGCGATTTGCGCTGGGGCGTCTACGTTACCTTCGAGGCGCCGAGCGACTATGTGGAACGTTGTTTCGCCGAATACGGGCTGATGACCGACGATACCGGCCGCTACAGCGCGATGTACAAGCCTTTCCATCTGATCGGGCTGGAGCTCGGCATTTCCGTTGCGAGCGCGGCGCTGCGCGGCGAGGCGACGGGTGTCGCGACCGGTTGGCGCGGCGATGTTGTGGCGACGGCGAAGCGGAACCTCAAACCGGGCGAAATCCTCGATGGCGAAGGCGGCTACACCGTGTGGGGCAAACTGATGCGGGCCGAGGATTCCCTCGCGCTCGGCGGGTTGCCGATCGGGCTGGCGCACGGCGTTAAATTGAAAACACCGATCGCCGAAGGTGAACCGGTTCGCTGGCACGACGTCGAATGCGACGAAAACGATGCGACGGTCCGGTTCCGGCGCGAAATGGAAGCAAGCAATCACGCGCGGGCGGCGGAGTAGGAGCATGACCGCACCGATCGCTCTCGTGACGGCCGCCAGCCGGGGCATTGGCGCGACGACGGCGCGGATGCTGGCGGAAGCCGGCTACGACGTCGCGATTTCCTACCTGTCGAATCGTACGGCCGCGCAGGCGGTGGTGGCCGATATCGAGGATGCGGGGCAGCGCGGGCTGGCGGTCGTGGCGGACAACGCCGTGGAGGCGGATATCGTCCGTTTGTTCGAGACCGTGGATAAAGAGCTCGGTGTGCTGAGCGCGCTGGTCAACAATGCTGGCGTGACGGGCGGATTCTCGCGTGTCGACTCGGTCTCAGAGGCGACCCTGCAATTGGTCAGCGGCGTCAATTTTATCGGGCCGATGCTATGTTGCCGGGAAGCGGTGCGCCGCATGTCGACCGCGCATGGCGGGACCGGCGGCGCGATCGTCAACGTCTCGTCGACGGCGGCGACCCGGGGATCTGCCGGCGAATGGGTGCATTACGCGGCAACGAAGGGGGCGATAAACACCATGACGATCGGGCTCGCGGCCGAGGTCGCAGGAGAAGGTATCCGGGTGAACGCGGTCGCACCGGGATTGACGGCGACGGAACTGCACGCGGATTCGGGCGAGCCCGGCCGGATCGACCGCCTGTCGCCGGTCATACCGCTCGGCCGGGCCGGCCGGCCGGAAGAAATGGCTACGGCGATCCGCTGGCTGCTGTCCGACGAAGCGAGTTTCGTCACCGGCTCAATCTTGCCAGTTAGCGGGGGTTTTTAGGATGCCGGACGGACCGCTCTTCGCCTACCGGGAGATGAAGCGTAGCGGCGAGCTGCAGGCCGACATGATGCAGGAACTCGCGGTCGAGAAATTCCAGAGCCTGCATAACGGGCTGAAGGGCTACGACCCAACGGCGGGGATGACCGGCTGGAAGGCGCGACTCGGCCTCGCCCGCCGGATCGCCGATCCGCCGATGGGGCTGTACATCTACGGCGGCGTGGGTCGCGGCAAGTCCATGCTGATGGATATGTTCTTCGAAAAATCGCTGGTCGAGAACAGGCGCCGGGTCCATTTCCACGAGTTCATGATCGAGGTTCAAGAAAAACTCCATCAATGGCGCCAGCAGGAAAAGGACAAGCGGAATGATGATCCGATCATTCCCATTGCAGACGATATAGCCGGCTCCGCATGGCTACTCTGCTTCGATGAGTTCCATGTCGTCGATATCGCTGACGCGATGATCCTGGGGCGGCTTTTCGAAGCCCTCTTTGAGCGTGGCGTCGTTGTCGTCGCGACGTCGAACTTCGCGCCGGACATCCTGTACAAGGACGGTCTGAACCGGGAGCTGTTCCTGCCCTTCATCGAATTGATCAAACAGAAGCTCGACGTGCTGCACCTTGCCTCGCCGACCGACTACCGGCATGAGCGGTTGATGCACATGCAGGTCTATCTGTCGCCTCTCGGCGCCGAGACGACCGCATCCCTGGAGAATGATTTCGCCGAACTGACGGAAGGAGCCACCGCCGAACCGGATGAACTGGAAGTCAAGGGCCGGAAAATAGCGGTTTCGCGCGCGGCGCGCGGCGTGGCCTGGTTCAGCTTCGAGGAGTTGTGCGAACAGGCGCGCGGCGCCGGCGACTATATCGCCGTGGCGGAACGCTACCACACCATCGTGCTGGACGGGGTGCCAAAACTGCCGGAGGCGCGCCGTAACGAAGCGAAACGCTTCATGTTGTTGATCGACGAACTGTACGAGCACAAATCCAACCTTGTCATGGGCGCGGACGTGCCGCCGGCCGAGCTTTACACCGAAGGCCGTCATGCTTTCGAGTTCGAACGGACCGTCAGCCGCCTCATGGAGATGCAGTCGGAAGAATATCTGGACGCGCCTCATGGCGGCGAAGAGGCGTCGTGAACAACGAGGCGGGACAGATTCGCGTCTTGCGGCCGTCCGCATTCCGTTGCATCGGCTTGTCCGTCGCGTGCGCCGTCATGGCAGTGCTGCTCGCCTATCTCTGGTTCAAGGGTACCGGCGACGCCTGGATCCCCGCCGCTTTCATGGTTGCCGGCTCGATTTTCTTCGCGTTTCACCTCGTGCCCAACGCCTATGGGTTGTGGCTCGATGCCAAAGGTTTCAACGTATCGGAGATGTACACGGTCAAGCGTTACGATTGGCCCGTGGTCTCCGAGTTCAACGTTCGCCGCGGGATCCTCGGCTATTACGTAGAATTCTTTCACGACACGCCGGAGACCGAGCGGCCGAAACGGATCGTTCTGAACGAGACCTACGGTTTCAAGCCGGTTGAGATGGCCCGTATACTGAACGATCAGCGTCGCCTGGCAATGGCGGAGAAGGAAAAAACCAACCGTAGAAATGTCTGGCCTTCGCACGATAGTTAGTCGATCGTGAAGTATTTCCAACCTCCTGTTTGGATTGGTATTTTACAG
>CAYLTU010000265.1:0-8180 GCA_964386465.1 uncultured Rhodospirillaceae bacterium | reverse complement strand
CAGTGCCTCTACTGAACGACGGCGCACGCCTATATGCTCCGTGAGAGCAATCAAACCAACGACGCCGACTTCGATCTGACCGAGCTGACCGCGGGCGTGACCGGCGCGGGCGACATCTCGTACGCCAAACTGTTGGGCGACTTCACGGATGCGGTGGTCAAGCGCGACACCGGTCCGCTGGCGAAATACCGCACCGCCTTGCTGAAAGAGCTGGGCGCGGCGGGGCTGGTCGACGCGGCCGCGGTCGCCGCCGCCTTCCACGGCTATGTCCGGCTTGCAGATGCGACGGGTATTCCCTACGAGCATGCCGGCTTCGGTACCGACACGACGGAACTGCGCGCGGCGATCGGCATCGACCGTTTCTACGCTTCCGAGTTGGGAGACCGGGGATAGGGAGGCGATGGTTTTGGCGGACGCCCCCTTGGATTGCGCGATTTGGATCGCGTGAGCTATTCCGGTTTCGTCGCGAACAGCTGGTGCCAGAGGCGAGCTCGAAATTCCGTTCTTCGGACAACTCCTGTACGAACGGCTCATTCAGCATCGTGTGGGCCGGCGCGGAAAGGCTGCGTACGGTCATATCGAGGAACTGTTCCCGAACCTCGGGCGACAGGCCGTCCGCCCAGCGGGACAGTAATAAGCTCATATTCCATATCGGCAATTCGTGCGCCGGTACCGACTGATTGTCGACCCGAAGGAAGTCTTCGAACAGCGACCGCAATCCCTGATGGGTCATGTTGAAGTAATGGTGCGGATAGCCATGCAGCGTCGCGTGGAACGGCGCCGAGCAGACCAATCGGCCGCCGGGTTTCAGGACACGGACGATTTCCGCGGCGCAGCGGAACGGGTCGCGGACATGCTCCAGGACGGCGACGGAAATAACCCCGTCGAAGGTTTCGTCCATGAACGGCAGCGCCTCGCCGACGCCCAGCACGTCGGTGCTGTCGTAGTCGACGATCTCGAATGTGACGACATTGCTGTAATAGACGTCCCGTCTTCCGGCGCCGCAGTCCAAAATCAGCCCGTCGCCGCGGGAGTCGATCAACTCGGTCACTTCGGGGCTGTAGGTGTTTTGCGAGACGTTTTCCGTCTCCGCGATGCGCGACTCCGCCCGCAGCGCATCCGACAGGTAGTCCACCTTGTCGCCGTGCCACCGATGGGGCATGTCATCGCGCAGGAATGCCCGCAGCTTCGACATTTTATCCTTGCGCAAGTCGCCGATCGGCGACTGCTTCGACTGTTTACGTCCTTCAAATTGGCCGAATTGTCGGAAATGATGCAGCCCCGACCGCGTGCTTCCGGCCGCAACGGATCGCGCGACGTCGGGATTGGCGCGAAGGTAACCTTCTTCGTCGAAGTTCTCCAACGTTGCGTAAACGGCTAGCGGGACCTTCTTCATACGTGCGCGTCTCTATTCCTGGTGTGATGGACGAGACCCTAAACTAATGCGTTGGCGTTCGATACGCATCGGCGGGTTCTTCGTCTCGAACGCCTCTCGGAGGTTCCTGGTGTGATGGTTTTGAAGATCGTCGCATCGAATGCGACGAATTTCGAAAGCTGAATCACACTAGCGTTCGAGTTGAGGGGGAGGATAAAGGCTTCCGAGTTGCATCCGTTTCGTCGCTGGGTCAGAGTCGTGCGTCATGAGCGCTGTTTCTGAAAACGAAACGACCGCCGCGTCGGAGCCCGTGGACAAGCAGGTTTTGCAAGTCCTGATGCGCCGCTCGGACGGGCCAGGGCTACGGCAGGCCGGGCTGCATTTCGGCCTGATCGCCTGCACCGGCGTTCTCGTCGTGGCGGCGCTCGGGACATGGTGGCTGTTGCTGGCGATGTTGCTGCACGGGATCGGTTTGGTTTATCTGTTCGCCGCCGAGCACGAGACGGCGCACCGCACCGCCTTCAAGAGCCGCTTACTAAACGAAACGGTAATTTGGATTTCCGGCATCGCCGTCCTGCTGCCGCCCGCCTTCTACCGCGCTTTCCATTTCGAACACCACCGCCACACCCAGGACCCGGACCGCGACCCGGAGCTGCGCTTCAAGCATGTCGAGCGCTGGCCCGGCTACCTGCTCTACATGTCCGGCGCGACCTATTGGCAGCGCGGCATCCAGGGTTTCGTGCTGGGCGTGTTCGGCAAGGCCGAAGCGCCCTATATCGGCCCGCGCGATCGCACCCTGATCGTCCGCGACTGTCGCATCATGGCGGCGGTCTACGCGGCGGCCGGGATCAGCACGATCTGGCTCGGCCCCTGGCCGCTTTATCTGTGGGCTGTCCCCGTCGTGATCGCGCAACCGTTCGACCGGATGTGGATCATCGCCGAGCACACCGGCTGCCGGAACACGGTCGATCCCAGCGTCGCCGACATGTTCCACAACACCCGCACGACCCACACCAACGCGGTCATGCGGTTCCTCAACTGGAACATGGGGTATCATGCCGAACACCACGCCTACGCCGCGGTGCCGTTTCATGCGCTGCCGAAGCTGAACAAGCTGGTCGACGAGCGGATCGAGACGCGGACGCCGGGGTACCGGGCGTTTCATACGTGGTGGTGGCGGGGGATGCGGGGAGACGCCAAACGAAGCGGTACGGGTGACGAAACTGCGGCGACATAACGCTTCGGTTCAAATCACCGCATCACGAACGGGTTCGACATCGGTTCGTCGGACGTGTTCATCCAGATCGTCTTGGGCCGCGTGTAGTCGTACATCGCCTGGAAGCCGCTTTCGCGGCCGTAGCCCGAGCCCTTGATGCCGCCGAATTCGGCGATCGGCGAGACGGCGCGGTAGGTGTTCACCCAGACGATGCCGGCCCGCACCGCCTTGGCCATGCGCAGGGAGCGGGCGCTGTCCTGGGTGAAGATGCCGGCGGCCAGCCCGTGCACCGTGTCGTTCGCCAGCGCGATCACCTCGGCCTCGTCCTTGAAGCGCAGGACGCTCAGCACCGGGCCGAACAGTTCGGTGTCCATGATCCGCAGATCCTGGTGCGGGCAGGCGATTATGGTGGGCTCGTAGTAGTTGCCCTCCAGCCCTTGCGGGCTCTTGCCGCCGCACAGCAATTCGCCGCCTTCGCTTTGGGCATGGGCGACCTCGCGTTCGATCTTTTCCAACTGGCCGATGGTGCAGAGCGGGCCCATCTGGGTTTCTTCCAGCAGCGGGTCGCCGATGCGGATGTCGCGCGCCAGCGCCGTCATGCGGTCGAGAAATTGGTCGGCGATACCGTCCTGCAGGTAAAGCCGCGATCCGGCGACGCAGCTTTGCCCGGTGGCCCCGAAGATACCGGCGATGGACCCGTTGACGGCGCTTTCGATGTTGGCGTCGTCGAAAACGATGAAGGGCGACTTGCCGCCCAGTTCCAGCGAGACCTCGGCAAAGTTCTCGGCCGAATTGTACAGCACCTGCCGGGCCGCGCTTGGGCCGCCGGTGAAGGATATCCGCGCCACGAGCGGGTGGGAGGTGAGCGCCTTGCCGCAGGGGTCGCCGTGGCCGGATACGATATTGACGACGCCGGGCGGAAAGCCGGCTTCCTCGACGAGACGGCCGAAATCCAGCATCGCCGCAGAGGCGTGCTCGGAGGCCTTCAGAACCACCGTGTTGCCGGCCGCCAGCGCCGGGCCGATCTTGACCGCGACCAGGAACAGTTGCGAGTTCCAAGGGACGACGGCGGCAACGACGCCGAGCGGCTCGCGGTCGGTGAAGACGAACAAATCGGGCTTGTCGATCGGCAGAGTTTCGCCGCTGATCTTGTCGGCGCAGCCCGCGTAGAAGTGGAAGAATTCGGCGATGTATTTCGCCTGCCAGCGGGTTTCCTTCAGCATCTTGCCGGTGTCGATGGTCTCCGTCCGGCCCAGCTCTTCGGACTTCTTCGCCAGCAGGTCGGCCAGATTGCGCAGACATCTGCCGCGCTCCGTCGGCGTCATCGTCGCCCACGGTCCTGTGGTAAATGCTTGATGGGCGGCGCGCGCGGCCCGGTCGACATCGCCGACGGTCGCCTCCGGGACGCGGGACCAGATCTCGCCGGTTGCGGGATTGGTCCCGTCGAACAGGGCGCCGTCCGACGCCCCGACCCACTCACCGTCGATGAGCATGCGGTAGTCGCGGATATTCGTCATGGCTGCGGTTCTTTCCCCTACCGGTTCTTCTTGCGCCAGTCCTCGATGTATTCGATCACCGCGTCGGCATCCTTGATGTCCGCATAACGGCGGCCGATATCGCGCAGATTGTCCCGGTGCGGGCCTTCGTCGTGGTCGCCGACGCAGTCTTCCGGGACGATGGTGCGGAAGCCGTGGCTGAAGCTGTCGATGGTCGAGGCGCGGATGCAGCCGCTGGTGACGCAGCCGGTCATGATGACCGTGTCGACCCGCTCCTTGGCGAAGAAGGCGGCGACGGGCGTATCGAAGAAGATCGACGGGCCGCTCTTGCACAGGCCCATGTCGTAGTCCTCGTCATAGATGCGGGGCTCGAGCTCGGTGCCGGGCGCGCCGTGGATGAACTGCTCGCGGACCGCCTGTACCTTCCAGTGCGGCATCTCGCGCTCGCTGTGGTAGCTGGTCCAGCAGTTGGCGATGGGCACGCCGGCGCGCCTTGCGACGTCGAGCAGGCGCGCGCTGTTCTCGACCCCGCGCTCGATCAAGGGCGCGCCGCCGAGCGGGTATTGCGGGTCGGTGAAGGCGGTCATGTAGTCGACTACGACGATGCCGGGCTTCTCGCCGAAGCCGATCTCGCCGCTGTTGTAGGTGCGCTGTTCGTAGATGTCCGCCATGCTCATACCTCCCAAAACGTGAAATTTCGTCGTGTCGGCTCGCGCCGTCCGGCTCCGTCGATTATAAGAATGCCTTGGCATGTGCCGCCGTGAAAGGGGTTTCGGTGGAATACACGCAGTTGGGGAATACCGGTCTGACGGTCGGCGTGGCCGGACTCGGTTGCGGCGGCGGCAGCCGCCTCGGCATGAACCGGGGCTTGAGCAAGGCCGAGTCCGTCGCGCTGGTGCGCACGGCGATGGATCTGGGCGTAAACTATCTCGACACGGCGGCGGTCTACGGCACCGAAAGCATCGTCGGCGAGGCGATCAAGTCGGTGCCGCGCGACGAAATCATCGTCGCGACCAAATCGAGCATCCGCAAGGGCATGGAGCTGATCCCGGTCGCCGACGTGCTGGCCAGCCTGGACAATTCCCTGCGCGAACTCGACACCGACTATGTCGACGTCTTCCAGTTCCACGCCGTGCCGCCGGCGCTTTACGACCGCATCCGCGAGGAGTACGCACCGGCGCTGCTGCGCGAAAAGGAGAAGGGCAAGCTGTGTCACCTCGGCCTGACCGAGACGCCACCGAACGATCCGGCCGGCGATATGCTGATCAAGGCGTCGCGGGATCCCGTCTGGGAAGTGATCATGCTGGGCTTCCACATGATGCATCAGGTGGCGCGGCGCAACTGCTTCCCCGGGACCATGGAGAATGGTATCGGGACCGTTTTGATGTTCGTCGTGCGCGGCATCTTCAGTATCCCAGGACGGCTTGGGGAGACGATGAAGACGTTGGCGGCGGACGGGAACGTGCCGGATTGGCTTGCCGAGAGCGACGATCCGCTCGACTTTCTGATCCACGAAGGCGGCGCGGAAAGCGTGATCGACGCGGCGTATCGCTACGCGCGCCACGAACCGGGTACGGACGTGATACTGTTCGGCACCGGGGTCGAGGCACATCTGCGCACCAATCTGGCGTCGATCCTGAAACCACCGTTGCCGGCGGCGGACGTCGCCAAGTTGAACGAACTGTTTGGCCATCTCGAAGGCGTCGGGCTCGATCTGCCCGAGAAAAGGGTGTGAGATTCGATCCGGCCGAGAAGTGGGAGTGAGAGAGGATTAGGGGGGAGAAACATCATGAAATTGGTCACCTACCGTGACGAAAAGGGCGAAAGTTACGGCGTCGCGACAGACGACGGTGTCGTCGATCTCGGGCGCGCCCTTTATTACCCGGACATGCGGGCCATGCTCGAGGCGGATGCGCTGGGCGAGGTGCGCGATTACGCCGACGGCCGGGCCGCCGATGCGGCGCTTGAGGACGTCACGCTTCTGCCGCCGGTTCAGAACCCCGACAAGATCATCATGGTCGGACTGAACTACGCCACGCACGTTGCGGAAGGCGGGCGCGACACGCCGGAATATCCGATGCTGTTCCCGCGCTACGCCAACACGCAGGTCGGGCACGGCCAACCGATGATCCGGTCCAAAGCGTCCGAGAAGCTCGATTTCGAGGGCGAGCTCGCCTTCGTCGTAAGCAAGGCGGGCCGCCACGTGGCGATAGAAGACGCCTACGATCACGTCGCCGGCTACACCTGCTACAACGACGGCAGCGTGCGCGATTGGCAGCGCCACACGGGCCAGTTCATGCCGGGCAAGAACTTCATCGGAACCGGCGCCTTCGGCCCCTGGCTGGTGACGACGGATGACATACCCGATCCGGAAGTCATGAGCCTGGTGACACGGCTAAACGGCGAAGAGATGCAGCGCGCGACGATCGACGATCTGATCTTCGGCGTGCCGGAGCTGATGGCCTACATCACCACCTTCACCGAACTGGTCCCGGGTGATATCGTCGTTACCGGCACCACGGGCGGGGTCGGCGCCTACCGCACGCCTCCGGTCTGGATGAAGGAGGGCGATATCGTCGAGATCGATATTTCCGGGGTCGGCGTGCTGCGCAATCCCGTCGTCAACGAATAGTCGAGCAATAGGAATTCTTATGGACGCACCCACAATTTTGCCGGACTCCTGGGACGAGGCGGCGGACATCGTCGTCGTCGGTTTCGGCGCGGCCGGTTTCGCCGCGTCGGTCACCGCGCACGAACTCGGCGCCGACGTCCTGATCCTGGAGAAGGCGCCGGAGGGCGAGGAGGGCGGCAACACAAGGGTCGCGGGCCAGGGTTATCTCAACACCTCGAATCCCGATAGCGCCGAGGCCTATCTGACCGCGTTGTGCGGCCCCTATAAGGTGCCGGAGACGATGATCCGGACCTGGGCCGAGGAGATGTGCCTGAACAACGACTGGCTTGCCAGTCTCGGCGCCGACCCGCAAGAACATCAGCACCAGCCGGAAGGCATCGAGTTTCCGGACCTGCCCGGCTCCGACTGCGTGCACAAGTTCCACGACGGGGCGACATACGGCTATTCGCTGACCTGGCTGAAGTTCGAGAGCCTGGTCAAGGAACGGCCGATCCGAATTCTGTACGAGACGCCCGGCAAGGGGTTGATCCAGAATGGTCAGACGGGGGAAATTCTCGGCGTTCGCGCCATTCGCGACGGTAAGACCATAGCGGTCAAGGCGCGCAAGGCCGTGGTGCTGACCTGCGGCGGGTTCGAGAACAATCAGCAGATGATCCGCGACTACCTGCCGGACCTGCCCTATTGCTACACTTCCGGCTCGCCCTATAACGAGGGCGACGGCGTGTCGATGGCGCTCGCTGTCGGCGCCGACCTCTGGCACATGAACAACTATGCCGGCCCGACCATGGCCTTCAAAGCCGAGGAGGTGGCGACGACCTTCTCCATGCAGGCCTTCCATTTCAGCAAGGAGGTCGCCGGCGGCGCCATCGCCGTCGGACCGGACGGCAAACGGTTCACGGACGAGAAATACAAGAACCGGCACGGCAAGGTGCCGCTGCACGGCACCTGGAAGAAGATGCCGACGCCGTGCCCGATGCACATGATCTTCGACCACGCCCACATGACCGCCGGACCGCTGTGGGACAGCACGCCGCGGCACGGCTGGACTCAGATCATCGAGCAATACGACTGGTCCGACGACAACCGCGCGGAACTGGCCAAGGGCTGGATCGAATCCGCCGACACGGTCGAGGCGCTGGCGGAGGCCATCGCGCTCGACCCGGCGGCGCTGGCGGCGACCGTCGAACGCTGGAACGCCGGCTGCGCTTCGGGCGAGGACTCCGAATACGGCCGCGGCATGATGCTGAACCCGATAGCCGAACCACCCTTCTACGCCATCGAGATGTCGCCCTCGATGCTGAACACGCAAGGGGGGCCGCGCCGCAACGAGAAAGCGCAGATCGTTCGGCCCGGCGGCGCGCCGATCCCGCGCCTCTACAGCGCCGGCGAGCTGGGCTCGATTTACAGCTACCTGTATCAGGGCACCGGTAATATCGGCGAATGTCTCGTCTTCGGCCGCAT
>CAYLTU010000264.1:0-8203 GCA_964386465.1 uncultured Rhodospirillaceae bacterium | reverse complement strand
CGCTATCCAAGGGTCGAGAGATGAACAACTCTCTTAAAGTCGCATTGGGGCATCTGAGCCACACCACGACGGGCCGGCATTCGGTCTATATGCCGATCAATATCGGCTATATCGGCGCCTACGCACGATCGGTTCTTGGCGAAGAAAACATCGAGCTGCGGCTTTATTCGGAAGCCGACCACATGAGCCAGGATATTACGGACTGGAAACCGGATGTCGTGGCGACCGCGAATTACGTATGGAACAGCGAGATCGGCCTGGCCATTCTCAAGATTGCGCGGGAGGTAAATCCCGATGTGGTGTGTGTCGCGGGCGGGCCGGAAATCCCCGAGCTGCCGGAAGACCGCAAGGCCTATCTCGACGATCGCCCGCAAATCGATCTTTACGCCTATATCGAGGGCGAGCTTCCGTTTGGCGAGCTGGTCAAGAAGATTTATGCCGGCGCGTCGGCGATCGAGCTGCGCCGCGAGCCGCAACCGGGCCTGATTGCCCTTCATCCGGACACCGGCGAGCTCTTGACGGGCCTGCCGATGGACCGGCCGATGGATATGGACGTGATCCCGTCGCCCTATCTCACGGGTCTGATGGATCAATGGTTCGATGGATCCTATGCGCCATCGATCGAAACCGCGCGCGGCTGTCCGTTCCGCTGTACGTTTTGTTTCCAGGGGCAGAAATACTTCAACACGATCGCGCGGTTCAGCGTCGAGCGCATCAACGCCGAATTCACCTACATGGCCGAGAGGATGAAGGACTATCCGGATATTCTCCTGAATATCTGCGATTCGAATTTCGGCATGTACAAACGCGATCTCGAATTCGCCGATCATCTGCGCGGCCTGCAGGATACCCATGGCTGGCCCAACGCCTTCAACGTCACCACCGGAAAGGCCAATTACGACCGCATTCTCGAGGTCGCCGAAAAGCTGCGGAACAAGATGCATGTCAGCACCTCCGTCCAGTCGCTCAACGACGAGACGCTCGAAATCATCGAGCGTCGCAACCTCCCTTGGGATCAATACGTGGCGATCCAGGCGGAGATGAAAAAGCGCGGAATGATCTCGATGGCGGAGACGATCATTCCGATGCCGATGGAAACCAAGGAGTCGTTCTTCGAAGGATTGAAGAAACTGAACAACGTCGGGGTGGATTTCGTATCGCCCTACACCACGATGATGCTCAAGGGCACCAAATTGGCATCGCGGGAAATCCGCGACAAATACGAGATGGCGACCAAGTACCGGATCCTGCCACGCCAGTTCGGCGAGTACCAAGGGCATCGGTGCTACGAGATCGAAGAAGTGTGCATCGCAACGAACACGATGCCTTACGAGGAATATGTCGAATGCCGAGGGTTCGGTTTGATCTCGGCGACATTCACGAACACGCAATACAATACCATCGAACGGCATCTGCGTGAGCTGGATTTGACGACATTCGATTTCGTGCACGGGGTCTGGGAGAAGGTCAAATCCGGTGGGACGTCGCTGTCGCCGGTTTATGAGCGCTATCTTCAGGCATGCCACGACGAGCTGTTCGACTCGCGCGAGGAGATATATCGATTTTTCGCCGCCGCCGAAAATTACGACAGACTCCTCAAGGGCGAATTGGGCGACAACCTGATGCGGCGCTACAAGAACGAGATTATCGTCGATTGCTGTTCCGACGCCATTTCAATCGCCTACGACACGCTGGAAGAGATCGCGAAGGATCGCTTGAGCGACCGGGCGCGCGCATCGCTCCGGGCCGCGCGCGAGTGGGCTCTCTCGACCCGGGATTTGCGATCGATGTTTCAAGGAGACGAACAGGTCTTCGCGCCGCGAACGCTCACGCTCGGCTTCGATGTCGACGCGTGGTACCGCGAGGGTCCGGACGCGACGCCGTTGACTGAGTTTTCCGGCGACGTGACGTACGAAATTCTCGGCGAACGACAAAAGATCGAGAGCATCCTGGCGCAAGGCAAAAAGCTCTACGGCGACGATTATAATTTCTGGATGCCCAAAACACTGAACAATTGGAACGTCCGCAATTTCTGGATGATGTGCAACCCGACGAGTTTGGCGGCGTAGCCGTAAGGCGTTCCGGCACCAAATTCCGAATCCAACAGGTAAGCCTGATCGTGGCCACCAAGAACCCGTACACCTCGAAGTTTCTCGGTGTCGAGCTTTTCAAGTTCAACATCCTGTTCAAGAAATTCCTGTTCAGGGCGTTTGGAATTACGCTCCCCAAGCTGCGCGACCAGCGTGGGTATTGGTCCGACCGCGGCGACCATTACATGGAAACGTTCACAGGCCTGGGCTACATGACACGCGAGCAATTTTTCCAGGACCTTCTGTTCGAGCAAATCCGGAAATTGGAATTCGACAGCATTTTCGAGGCCGGATGCGGTTTTGGCTGGAATATCCGCCGAGCCAAGGAAGAGTTTCCGGAAACGCGTGTCGGGGGTCTCGACTTTTCGTTCGGCCAGCTTCAGAACGCCCAGGCCTACATGAGCGAATTCGATATCGCCCCGGCAATGGGCGACAATCGAGCGATGCCATTCAAGGACAATGCGTTCGATGTCGGATTTTCGGTCGGTGTTTTCATGAATATCCACCCGGACGACATTCGCGCGGCTGTCACGGAAATGATCAGGGTGTCACGCAAGTACATCATTCATCTGGAATACGATGAAAATCACACCACGGCCGAACTGCAACGGACCCGTGCGATCAAGACCAACATCATCCCGCATGACTATGAGGCCGTCTACAGATCGTTGGGTCAGAATGTCGCGGCGGTTTACGATTATCGCGATTTCGGCGACCGGTTTAAGGAGTTCCACGATCGTATCGATACCCCCTACAATGTATGGCAGGCCTTCGAAGGTCCCGAAAAATACGCATTGATCGTGATCGAATTGAACCCCGAATCGGCGGTCAAGGCGGCATGATCCGGGCATTGGTCATGAGCACGCTCTCCGGGTACGATCGAATTCCTCCAAAGGGCTGTTTCGAAACAGCCGCCCGCGAAAGGAAGTTGCCGTGAAACTGTTGATCATCGGCCTGCCCAATGCGGGAAGCCGCTATGGCAAGGCCGGGCTCTTTCTTCCCCTGGGTCTCGCGTATATCACCGCCCAACTCAGGGATCGGGGCTACCAGTACGACACGATAGATCTGCATACGGAGGAGATCCTGGCGACCGGCGATCTCGATCATTGGGCGGCGATCAACCGGTTCGATTTGTCGTCCTATGACGTGGTCGCGTTCGGCGGCGTCTTTCTCAAGTTCAAGGATCTCGTCGCCTTGTCGAAAAGATTGCGCGACGACCATCCGGGAATCTTCCAGATCGTCGGCGGCAATATGGTGACGACCGCGCCCGAGGCCACGCTATCGATGTCGGAAGTCGACTGCGTGTGCATGTACGAAGGGGAGGAGATCATTGTCGATTTGGTCGGCATCTTGCAGAGCGGAGGCGATTGGCGCGAGGTCGGCGGCATAAAATTCCGCGACGATGACGGTAACGTTTGTCAGTCATCGACCCGGCCGAAGATGGACTCCGAGCGGATTCCGGCGATCCCGGATCGCGAGAACTGGAATTTCGACCTCATTCGCAAGGCCTTTCCTGTCGGCTCTCCCGGCTGCTACAGCGCCGTGGTGATCGCGAGCCGTGGCTGCCCGTTCAAATGCACCTTCTGCAATCCCATGTCGGGCAAGCAAATCAGGACACGTGAGTTCGACAATCTGATCACCGAGATCCGCGACCTGAAGGAAAATTGGAACGTCAAATTCATCAGATTTTTCGATGAGGTCTTCATCGGCTCGAAGAAAAAAATCCATGCGTTGTGCGACCAATTGATCGACGAGAAGCTGGACATCTATTGGTGGTGCCAGACCCAAGTTCGATTGGTCGACGAAGAGCTTCTTTCGAAAATGCGAAGGGCCGGCTGTATCGGTATCGGATTCGGAATCGAATCGGGCAGCGACCGCATTCTGGAGGAGATGAAAAAGGGCATCACCAAGGACATCGCCCGCAACGCCATCGAGACGGCCAACCGTGTAGGGATTCAGGTCGGAATCAGCATGATCGCGGGAACACCGTCGGAAACCGCCGAGACGCTGCGCGAAACATCCGAGTTCGTCAGGTCGATGAACCATATAAGCTGGACGGTGATCCCGGAAATCGGGTTTATCGTCCCGCTCCCCAATACCGATCTGTATCACACCGCGGTCGAGATGGATCTGATCGAGGATCCCGACGCCTATCTTCTCGATTTTATCGCCGACCTCAGCAGGCATTATGGCTCGATCAACATGACCGAGATGTCGAGCGGCGAATTTCAAAAGGCCATCGACGAAAGCAACCGGGAAATTCGTGAGGATTTCTACCGCAAGCATCGGGTTCGATACGCGCTTTCTCTCGTTGGTCTTGATCATTTGAGATGGAGCCTGGTGTTCGACAGTTTCGGCCTGCGCCGGATCATTCCCCTCACGGAGGCCCTGTGTTGGGTAACGATCGGCAAGCGGTTCCGAACGCAACGGCTGATCAAATGGCTGAAGCGGCATGATCCGTTCGGATCGAACCGAAAGCTTCCGACCTCCAGGACGTCGGTATTGGTTGGACCCGGCGGGCCCGGCGGTCACGCACTTGATGGGGTTCCTCACCATCCCGCGAACTAGCCCACGAACTTGTTCGATCGGCCGCGGCTCGGCGCGCGCGTCCTGAAATTTTCCAAGGAAATCCGGAGCCCCCCATCAGTGGCCCCGGCATCAAAGAATTAATGCATCTTTACATCCTCGAACGAACGCCATTATCCGCGGTTGATCGGCTCGATCCGGCGCCGAAGCGGGGAGATGTGGTCGCCTACCTGCGCGCCGGTCAGGACCCGGGAGGCCTTGATGCTGCCAAGCTCTGGGGGAACGGCATAGAGGTCGTGTCGGGCGAACGGCTGGTCGACCGAAAGACATCGGTTCAAATTCAGGAATTGGCGCCCAGGTTTACCGACGAATGGTATTTCGATAATGGTAAGGACATAAGCGAGATCGACGGCATATCGCTCGGCCAGCTCGTTGCGGTCGAACCGGTGCGCCGAACCAACCCGCGATTCGTGGTGCGGACTGGCGAGATCGTGCGCCGCCTGATCGATGCCAATCCAAATGCCGAATTGGTACTCAGCGACCTTGTCGATGGCGACGGTGTCGTATGGGTCGGGAAGGGATTCATGCCCTTACGGTCGGTCACCGAGTATGTGGCGCGAACAATGGGGCGCGAATTCCGCGATGTCGTTCCGGTCGATCCCCTTCCTCCTTGGGTTGGGTACGCGAAGAACGCCAATATCACGCACATGGTCAGAACATTCGTAGGCGGATTTCGCCCTGGTTGGATCAAACAAAGGCTAACCTTCAAACGGAAACGCCGCGCGAGGCGAAGCGAGCCCGTCGTCTACGTCATGATGGGAAATTCAAGCCGGTACGTCGCCGAGAAGCTTGCGGCGTCCAAACGCTTTCATGTCGTCACCGATCAATTGGGCATTCCCGGGTGCGACGGCCTCCGCTTCGACCACATGGCCAGCTTGCCGCAGATTTCCCACTTCCGGCGCGCACTGGGGCTCTACCGCCACGTTCGAAAACTCGCACGCCACCATGCAACCACCGACCGCTATAGCATTAACGGGATAAACTACGGACCGATCCTGGCCGAATCGACCGCGCAATCCATCAAGTGGTTCCTGCCGCTCGCCTTGTTTGTATTCTCACAGATGAGAAAATTACGGAACGAAACCAACTTTGCCGCATCGATTCATAACGGCGAAGGAGGCGTCCCTCCGAGATCCCTAATCTTGTTGAACACGCTCTCGGATCGCCGGATGTATTACCTTCGTCACGCGATGAATACGCACCACTTCAATACGAAAGAGAGCGCCCATAATTTTTCCAACGTAACCTATCTATCGTGTGGTACCGATCACGTTTGCGAATTCGGCCGCCATCTTCCGGAAGACCGTAAACCTCGATGCCCGGTGGTCGGAAGCCCGTTGACCGTGGCGATGAACGAAATCCGAGGCCGACGCCCGGTGTCGCAGGGCCGCCGCGTGCTCATCCTCAATTACGGATTCGGCGCGTTTCTCAATCATGGCCGCGTGCGAACCGTCGACGCATACTTTGTCGAGATCTTCGGGATTGTCCGCATGTTCCACGACGAAGGATGGCGGTTCACCTACCGGCCCCATCCCGGGTGCCTGCCGAATCTGGAAAAACGTATCGCCCGCGACATGGGGGTCGCCGATATCATCCGCTGGGATGACCACCCCGACTTGTCGAGCGCGCTTCTCGAAAACGACGTGGTGGTGAGCAACATCTCGTCGACCCATTACCAGACGCTCTATGCCGGATGGCCGACGATTTGCTACGAGCCGTCGTTTGACGATGAGCAGTTCGAGGATCGCCTCTGGTATCCGGACTACTACATGGGACTGCTTGCGGCCGACGACATCGAACAACCGCTCACCACGAAACCGGAGCGGCTCGCCGACATGATCCGGGAAACGCTTGACCCGACAAGCCCGACCTCGACGTTTCCGGCGCGTTTCGTTGCCGAATACGGCGACCGATTCATCGGACCCGATCCGGAACACGCCGACGCGAGGATCGCCGAGTTTCTCATCGATGATCTGTCCAATTTGACCGCCGATGACGTGACCTCGAGAAACGAATTGCCGGCGGGCGCCATGGGTCCAGCTCCCTCGGCCCCCGAAATGGGATCGCCGTGACTCGCCAGGGACGGCGCGTCCTGGTTACCGGCGCGGGTGGTTTCGTGGGAAGTCATCTGGTCGAGCGTTTGGTGCGGTCGGAATGGAACGTCCGTTGCTGCTTGCGGTACAACTCGCGCAACGACATCGGCATGATTTCCGACCTTCCGAAAGACGCACGAGCCGAGTTGGAAATCATACGCGGCGATCTGCGCGATCCGGAGTCGATGATCCGAGCCGTCGCTGGTGTAGACGTGGTGTTTCACCTCGGCGCCTTGATCGCGATTCCGTACAGTTATCAGAACCCTCGCGAGGTCGTCGAAACGAATGTGATGGGCACGCTCAACGTGCTGAGCGCGGCCCATCGAGCCGACGTCGAGCGTTTCGTTCATACCTCGACCAGCGAGGTCTATGGCAGCGCCGTTACGGTACCGATCGATGAACGCCACCCTCTTCAAGGCCAATCGCCATATTCGGCCAGCAAGATCGGCGCCGATAAGATCGTCGAAAGCTATTATGCATCGTTCGGCTTGCCGGTAACGACCATTAGGCCTTTCAACATTTATGGCCCGCGGCAATCCGCGCGCGCGGTAATTCCGACGATCATCGGCCAAGCCCTGTCCGGTTCGGAGATACGATTGGGATCCTTGACGCCAACCCGGGATTTCACCTTTGTCGAGGACACGGTGGATGGATTCGTGAAAATCGTCGAAGCCGACGACGCCATCGGCGGCACCTTCAATGTCGGCTCGAACTTCGAAATTTCCATTGGAGATCTGGCCAAGGAGATCGTCGCATTGACCGGTAGTGATGCGGACATCGTCCAGGACGAGACGCGCGTGCGACCGGAAAAAAGCGAAGTCCGGCGTCTCCTCGCCGACAATACGCTGGCCGGGCGGACCTTCGGTTGGCGGCCGACGGTTTCGCTGCGAGACGGATTGAAACGGACCATGGATTGGATCGGCGCCAATCCGGGCCGCTACGACTTCAGGGCCTATACGACATGAAAGCCGTGGTCCTGGCGGGCGGCAAGGGGACGAGGCTCGCGCCCTATACGACGGTATTTCCGAAACCCCTGGTGCCGATCGGCGAAAAGCCGATTCTGGAAATCATCATCCGACAGCTCGCGCAGCACGGGCTGACGGAAATAATCTTGAGCGTCGGATACCTGGCCGAACTCATTCAGGCCTATTTCGCGACGGTCAAGGAAAAGCTGCCCGATGTCGAGCTCAGCTATGTGCGCGAGCTCGAGCCTACGGGGACCGCCGGTTCGTTGTCCTCGGTCCCCGGATTGGACGAAACCTTTTTGGTCATGAACGGCGATGTGCTGACCACGCTGAGCTACGGCGACTTGATCAGGTACCATCACGAGAGGGGCGGCGTTCTCACGATCGCAATGAATAAACGCATGGTCAAAGGCGATTTCGGCATTATCGAGATTGACGAAAATTCCCGCATCACCGACTACAAGGAAAA
>CAYLTU010000263.1:0-8220 GCA_964386465.1 uncultured Rhodospirillaceae bacterium | reverse complement strand
GAGATAAGCTGGTGAGCTTGTTCGAGCCCCATGCCGATATTATCGTCAAGGGTCGCCGACCGCCTCCGCGTGGCGGGCGATTGTGGCGCGCATGCGCGGACCGTCGATGACGCCCGGCAGGATGGCGTTGACGCGGATTGCGTGCGGACCCAGCTCCTGCGCCGGCGCCTTGGTCAGGCCGATCACCGCCGCCTTGGCCGCAGTATGCAAAAGGGCCGGTAACAAGTACCGGCCCCTAAGCGTTTTCAAAATTATTAGTATCGAGTTAGGCTACCTTGCGCCGACGTCTCATCAAGCCAAGCCCCGCAAGGCCGATACCGAAGAGAGCGAGACTGGTCGGTTCGGGAACAGCTGCGGTTGCGGTCGCAACAAATTGCGTCCGCGTAAAATTTTCGTCACCGAAAATTTCTATTTCCAAACTGGTTGAGTCGCTAACGTTATCCACTGCGAAAGCGGCAAGCTCGCTTCCCGAGGTAAAGAGTTTGAATTCCGCAGTGACGATTTTCGAATCAGCGGCGTTCAACAATGTGAGCTCGATTTGATCGGCTGTATTATGTGCGTCGAGTATCGGTTGGAGATCGATGGCGTCAATCAAATCAATCGTGTCCGCGATTAAGTCAACCTCTACGAGGAAAACTCGAAGTACATTACTGCTATTCCGTCCAACCACTAACGAAATTACGTCGTTTGCCGTGTCCGGGCCGACGGTGTCGGTAAATCGGACGCCAAAGGTGTTTCCACTGGCTGGCGGCAATACCGATAACTCGAACAGCCCACTGACGGAAAATGCATCCGCTTCTCCCAGGAAATTGGAGTTATTTGAGTTAGTGCTAAACCGGCGAATGCCTCCCGTAAAAAAATTCGTGCCGCCGATGTCCGTAGCAACACCACCTAAGACGGGATCGAGATGCAGTCTTCCACCACTTTCGCTTAGTCCACCCGGTCCCTGCACACTATATGTTGCCGCGCCATCCGGACCGTCCGGCGGTACAATTCCATCACCGAATGTGTCGTCGAAGAGTGTACTTCCTGCCTTTGTTATGGTGAACCGATCCATTTGGAATACGGTTGCGTTCGCGTCGAAAGTCGTCAGCATTAAGATTCCGGCGCACACTCCCAAGATTCTAAAATGATATTTACTATCCATTTCCCTCGTATCCTTATGAAACTACGAAATAATTCATTCTTTCCCGCGATTCAGCTATACGACAAACACTTCTAGGTAGTTACGTTTGGCCTCCTCGTTTACTCCAATACTGCAATTTTCATGCCAAAACAAAACATTGCAATATTTCAATAGCTTAATAAATTATACTCAAACCACCCTCTCGAAATTGTAAAGAATTCCGGCATGAAAATTGAGCGCTATTCGTCAGATACGGCACTTAAAATCTGAATATCACTGCAATATAAACGCTTTAAGGCGGTATGCTTATCTTTTCATGAAAAAGCCGAATGTGTAAAGTTTTCCGACACTTAATACTGTTTTAACGCAATACGTCCACGCAGTGCCATGCACCGGCGACGGCATTTCCCCGATCACACTTTCGTTTTATTCCCCCCGTCACATCAAGGTCTGGTGGTCGGCGTCGACGTTGATCGCTTGGCCGGTGATGCTTCGCGCCGCCGGCGAGCACAGATAGAGCGCCATGTCGGCGATCTCCTGTTGTTCGACGAACTGGCCGAGCACGTTGCGCGAGACGTAGAAGTCGGTGACCTCGTTGACGCTCTCGCCGACCGCCTCCGCGTGGCGGGCGATGGTGGTGCGCATGCGCGGACCGTCGATGATGCCGGGCAGGATGGCGTTGACGCGGATTCCGTGCGGACCCAGCTCTTGCGCCAGCGCCTTGGTCAGGCCGATCACCGCCGCCTTGGCCGCCGCGTAGGGCGTGCGGCGCGGCGCGCCGAGGCGGCCGATTGCCGACGACAGGTTGACGATGTTGCCGGCGCCCGCCGCCTTCAGCATCGGGATCGCGCGGCGGCAGCAGTAATACATGCCGTTGAGGTCGACATCGATGGTCCGGCGCCAGTCGTCGGGGGCGATGTCCTCCAGATCGGCGATGGGGCCGGCGATGCCGGCGTTGTTGACCAGCACGTCGAGGCCGCCAAGGGCCGCCGCGACATCCTCGAACAGGCGGCCGACCGCGTCGTCGTCGGAAACGTCGCACAGCGAGGCGCCGACGTCCGGTATCTCGTTCCGGCAGGCCGCGAGCGCATCTTCGGAGATATCGCAGATGTGGACCCTGGCGCCGCCGTCGCGGAAGCTTCTGACGATGTCCTTGCCGATGCCGCCGGCACCGGCGGTAACCAGCACCCTCTGGCCTGCGATGTCGAACTGCATAGCCGCGCCCTCCGCCCATGGGTTTTGCTCCCGTCATGGGAACAGGTCGCGGCGCTCGTTTACTTTGGCCGCGCTCGGGGTATCCTAGACGAAAGAATAAGGATCACCAGGGAGCAGAAAAATGACAAAGATCACCGGAAAATGCCTTTGCGGAAACGTTTCGTTCAGCGCCGACACCGACATCAAGCTGATGGCGAACTGCCATTGCGACGACTGCAGGGCGGTGACGGGGGCGGCGTACGGGACGTTGCTGTTCGTCGACAATGCAGCCGTGGAGATCAACGGGTCGCCTAAGGTCTTCAACCACACCGCGGACAGCGGGGCGGCGATGGAAAAGCTGTTCTGCCCGGATTGCGGCTCGCAGATGTTCGGCCGAAACTCCAACCGTCCCGACATGCTGAGCGTGCGCGCCGGCGTCGTCGACCAGACGGAATTGGTCAAGCCGGCGGTCGACGTCTACCTGTCGAGCAAGATCCCTTCGACGCCGGTCGATTCCAACCTCAAGGGTTTCGATAAGATGCCAGGCTAAAGCCCCATCTGGGCGATCAGCGCCCGGGTCAGCGGGTCGCGGGCGTTGCCCAGCCTGTCCGTGATATCGAAGTGATTGTCGCCGGGCGTGTCGACGAATTCCGCATGAATTCGGTGCGCGCGAAGATGCGCCGCATAGGCGAAGGACTGCCAGTGGAATGAATCGGACTCGGCGGCGCCCAGCGCGACGATGGCGGGACCCTTCGCGATGGGCGGCAGATAAAGCGGACTCATTGCCTTTGCTTCGCGTGCCGTCAGCTTGATATCGGACTGCAATTGGGTATGCCGGTGCGGTTCGATATCGAATAGTCCGCTCATCGGCGCGATACCCTTGATCAATCCCTTGGGCAACCGGCCCAACGCCGACCAGTCGGTCGCCGCCATCATGCCGGTCAGATGACCGCCCGCCGAATGCCCGGAAACGTAAATCTTTTTCGGGTCGCCGTTGTACCTGGCGATATTGCGATAGATCCACATGATCGCCCGCCGTATCTGGTCGGTGATATCGGAAATCGAGACCGCCGGGCACAGATCGTATTCCGGCAGGACGACCGTCGCGCCCGCCGCGACCATCGGCCCCGCGATTTCGCTATAAGTGCTTTTCGTGATCCCCGGATTGCGCCAATAGCCGCCATGGATGAAGACATGCACCGGCGCGCCCTTGCGCTTCGCCGGAAACACGTCGAGTGTCTGGCCCGGCGTATCGCCGTAGGGCAGGTCGAGCGCGGATTTCAGCTTCGGGCGTGCCCGTGCGCTGCGTTTGTTCGCTCGCGCGATGTAGTCGTCCGCATCCTTGACGGTCAGTCGTACGATGTATTGCAGATTGAGGTCCCGAATCTGCGCCTTGGTTGGTTTGCCAGCCATGGATTCCCCCGTTATCGGGATACCGTAGCGGGCAATCCGCACTGAAGGAATTCCCTAAGCGGCGGTCACCGACACCTCGACGCCATGCAGCGCGGTACTGTCACCCATGTCGCTGCGCAGGCCGGGATTGAGCGCGTTGACGTTGAGCCCCTCCGGCGCCGCACCGGGCCAGCGGCCCTTGGGCGCCCAACCGACACCGCGTGGCGTCAGATCGTCGACGGCAACGCGCATGGTCAATGCGGCGGTTTCGTTCGAGAGTCGCGCCATGTCGCCGGCCTTGAGGCCGCGCGCGGCGGCATCGTCGGGATGCAGCGTGATCGTCGCGGGATCGGTCCGTTCGCGGATGCGCGGCTCGTTGTCGTAGGACGAGTTCATATGCCAATCGCTCGCCGGCGTCAGCAGGCGAAGTTGACCGTTGGCGGGCCGCGCCAGCGGATCGGGCTGCGCGACCCGTGGATGTCCATCCGTTTCCGCCGTGTCGCTGGCGAGTTCGATCTTGCCGGACGGTGTGGGGAATTCGAGATCCGACCAGAGCAATACGGACTCGGATTCGGGATAGATTGTGCCCCGCGCCTTCAGTTCAGCGAAACTCAGGCCGAACGGTTCCAGCATATGGTCTAGGATTACAGTGTCTTCCTCGAAAAGCGCCGGTTCGTCGAGCGCCATCTCACCGGCCAACCTGCGGAAAATTTCCTGATTGGGCAGCGCATCGCCTGGAGGTTCGGCCGCCTTCGTCTGCGGCCCAACGGAAATGTGGAAGTACGAGCCGACGATATCGTCGAATTCCAGGAAACTGGCGGCAGGCAGTACGATATCGGCATAGCGCGCGCTGTCCGTCATGAACAGGTCCGCGACCACCGTGAACAATTCCTCCGAACGCAAGGCGTCGAGCAGCCTGCCCTGATCGGGGTTCGACGCCGCGATGTTGATGTTCCAGAGGATCAGCGCCTTGTCGCGCGGCGACGCCTCGAGGTGCGCCCGCAAATCCATGTGGCTCAACGGCGCGGTATCGCTTGTTCGCAGGTCCGCGCGGCCGAGATAGCCCATCTCCATGCCGCGCGTCGGCCCCTTGCCGTTGAGGAAACTCACGCCCGTGCCGGGCTTGCCGATATTGCCCGTGACCGCCGGCAGCATCGCCGCCGCGCGAAAGGCGTTACCGCCCGTTGGCGCACGGCACAAAGCCTGACCGAGCCATAGCATAGACGGCCCGTTACCATACGCATCCGCCGCCGCGCGAATGTCGGCTTCGGGAACACCGGCGGCCGCCGACGCGCGCGCCGGGGGCCACTCGTCGATAAGCGGCGCGAGTTCTTCGAACCCGACCGTGTTCGCTTCGATAAACGCGGCGTCCAGCTTTCCCGCCTCCTTCAACACGTTCATCAGACCGAAGGCGAGCGCGGCGTCCGTGCCCGGAAACGGCCGCAGATGGATATCCGCCCGCTCCGCTGTCGGCGTGCGGATCGGGTCGATCACGATCAAGGTTCCGGGGAATTCGGCCAGCCAATGTTTGTCGACATGCGGTCCGCTGGCCGACGGGTTGGCGCCCCAGACGATCAGGCAGTTCGAATCCTTGGCCGTGCGCGGATCGAATCCCTTGGCGCTTTCGCCCAACACATAGCCGAGCCCGACATGGCCGGAGAGGTTGCAGATCGAGTCCGGTTCGACCTCGGTCGCGCCGATATGGTTGAAGAACCGCATCGGAAACTGGTTGGCGATGATCGAACAGGTACCGGTGTAGTGCGCGGTGAGGATGTCTTTCGCGCGGCCGGCATCGATCAAACCGGACAGGCGTTCGGCGATCTCGCCCAGCGCTTCGTCCCAGGAAATTTCCTCGAAGGTCCCCTCGCCTTTCGCGCCGCTGCGTTTAAGCGGCTTCGCGAGACGGGCCGCGGGATCGCGCCAGACGCCGTTATAGGCGAGCGTGCATTTGCCGCACAGCGAACCGCGGTTCGCCGGATGATCCGGATCGCCGGTCACCCGGTCGATCTCCCCATTCTTGAGTACGACCCGGATACCGCAGCTGTCGTAACAGTCTCGCGGGCAGGTCGTCAGGATCGAATTTTCGGTGGCGTCGCTCATTGCGCCAATTCTCCAATATCCTGGTTGCTATTCGGCCGCCAACCGGTTCGGCGTCAAGCCTATTTCGGTCAGGTTCACGTGCAGCGCCGTTTCCTCGGCGCCGGTCAATCGGCGTATCGCCGGACGCGCGTTGCGCCAGGACGGATCGCCGGAAAGCCAGGCCATCGTCGCGCGTAAGGCTGAGAACCACGGCAATTCGCCCATGGCGCCGCGGATTTCCCCAATCCGCGCCTGCATCGATTCGCCCTGCTCCCCCTCGAAACCCTCGAACAGCGCGGTCGTGACGTCGGGTACGATGTTGCTGATGCCCGACATCGCCCCGTTGCCGCCCGCCCTCAGGCAGGTCAGGGTCATGCCGTCCGTGCCGGCGAAAACTTCCTTGTCCGGAAACGCGCGGCAGCGTTCTTCGAGCATCCCGGGCACGCCGCTGCTGTCTTTTATGCCGACCGCGTTCTCGGGATAGGCCTCGAACAAACGGGAAAAGAACTCCAGGCTGTGATGAACGTTGAGGTTGGATTCCCAGTCGTAGACATAAAGCCGCAATCGCGTGTCGTTCACGCCATCGATGACGCGAGAGAAGAAGTCGAGCAGGCCGACCGTCTCCGCCGGCTTGTAATAGAAAGGCGGTTGAACGCAAACGCCGCCGGCACCGATACCGACCGCATGCTTCACCAGCCGGATCGCATCGGGGAACGCCAAGGCGCTCGTCCCGATCAGCATTCGCTCCGTCGGCAATCCGCTCTCCGCAAGCGCGTCCATAGTCGCGACCAGTTCCTCAACGGTAAAGGAATGCCCTTCTCCCGTCGAACCGATCGGCATCAGCCCTTGGCAGCCCGATTCAAGCAGGCCGCCGCAATGGCCGACATATTTGGGGAGATCGGCGGTGAGGTCATCGCGCATCGGCATCAATGGCGCGGCGTATATGCCTTTTTGTTCGATTGGCATGGCGTCCCCTTCATCATCCTATGATCGGACTGTATGCTGGCAACGTTCTTACGCGCTTTATTGGTTCGCCGGATAGAGCCAATTCGGCCAAATGTTACAGTCCAAACGATTTATCCTTCCTGCCCTCGCTACACCACGGAACCAAGCCATGAAGATGAAAGCCGTCATATTGTTCGAAGCGGGCGCGCGCGCGCCGTACGCAAAGAGCAAACCGCTGCGTGTCGAGGAGGTCGATCTCGATCCGCCGCAAGCGAACGAACTGCTGGTCCGCATCGGCGGCGCGGGACTTTGCCATTCGGACCTCTCGGTCATCAACGCTTCCCTACCGCGAGCGCTGCCAATGGTCATGGGGCATGAAGGGGCCGGCGAAGTCGTCGAGGTTGGCGCGAATGTGACCGACGTGAAATCGGGCGATCATGTCGTCTTCCAGTTTCGCGCCAGTTGCGGACGCTGCCGGCGTTGTACCGAGGGGCGTCCCGCGCTTTGCGAAGTATCGGCCAAGGCGAAAGCGACCGGCGGCCTGATGGGTGGCGGCAAGCGAATTTCGCTCGACGGCACGCCGATATCGCATCATTCCGGCATATCCTGCATGGCCGAATACGCCGTGGTGGACCGCGGCACGGTCGTCGTCATCGACAAGGACCTGCCGCTCGACGAAGCCGCCATCTTCGGCTGCGCGGTCATGACCGGCGTCGGCGCGGTGACAAATACGGCCCGGGTCAGGGTCGGTGACACGGTCGCGGTCGTCGGGCTGGGCGGCGTCGGCCTCAACGCGCTATTGGGCGCAAAACTGGGGGGCGCCGAACGGATCGTCGCGGTCGACATCAATGACGATAAACTTGGGCTCGCGCGGCAGCTGGGCGCGACGGACACCTTCAACGCCTTGGATGCGGATTGCGTGTCCGAGATCATCGAACGGACCAAAGGCGGCGTCGATTTCGCGATCGAAACAGCGGGTGCGATTGCGGCGATGGAGACCTGCTACGCCATTCTGCGCACCGGCGGCCGGGTCATCGCGGCCGGGCTCCCACCCGCCAAGGACGATTTCTCTTTCAAACCAGCGCAACTGGTCGGAGAGGAACGCGGCATCCTGGGCAGTTCCATGGGCAGCTGCGTGCCGATACGCGATATCCCGCGCTTTATCAGCCTTTATCGCCAGGGACGCCTGCCGGTCGATAGATTGATCGACGCCAAGATCGGATTCGATGACGTGAACGCCGGGTTCGACCGTCTCACCGACGGTGCCGTCGTACGGCAGATCCTCGTGCCGCACGGTTAATTGTGACGGGCGGGGCCGCCGGCTTGTTTTTTTCGAATACTGCGTGGACGCGTTAACCGCCGACCAAGTCCGAGATCTTGTTTGCCGTCAGCGCCAGAACCATGATCAAAACGATAAGCGCGACAAGCGTAATGAACGCGCTCACCAATATACGCTGCCGCCTCTTGCCCGACCGGCTACGATA
>CAYLTU010000262.1:0-8243 GCA_964386465.1 uncultured Rhodospirillaceae bacterium | reverse complement strand
AATTTCCTAGGCGCTGATCCGGTAAACGAATGAAGCCTTCAGCGAGGGACGCTCACTGGCGTTGTTTTCATAAGCGCCATCTTATCAACCAGTTAGAATCGCCTTGCAGGCCAATCCTGGCTGAACTATGGATGATGTTGAGGGTTTTCCGCCGGATCGCCGAATGATTTCGCTATCCGGCGTCCGGGCTGCCAATAACATTAATGGGGCTAGATAGCCATGAGCTTGTACACAGACTATTTGCATGAAATCGAAGAGCGTAAATCGCAAGATTTAAGCCCCAAACCCATTGAGGATGGCGCGCTCCTCAGCGAGATCATCTCGCAGATAAAGGACGTCGATCACGAGCACCGGGAAGAGTCCGTAAAATTCTTCATCTACAACACGGTTCCCGGAACCACCAGCGCCGCGAACGAAAAGGCGACGTTCTTAAAAGAGATCGTTCTCGGCGACGCGGTCGTCGAGGAGATTTCGCCAGCCTTCGCGTTCGAGCTGCTGTCCCACATGAAAGGCGGCCCGTCGGTCGAGGTCCTTCTCGATCTGGCCCTGGGCGATGATGCATCGATCGCCCGGCAATCGGCCGAAATCCTGAAAACGCAGGTCTATTTGTACGCCGCTGACACGGACCGGCTTGGGGAGGCGTATCGCGCGGGGAATGGTGTCGCCAAGGACATTCTCGAAAGTTATGCGAATGCCGAATTTTTCACGAAACTGCCCGACATAGACGAAGAGATTAAGGTCGTTACCTACGTCGCCGCGGAAGGCGATATTTCCACCGACCTGATGTCTCCCGGCAACCAGGCACACTCCCGGGCGGACCGGGAACTGCACGGAAAGTGCTTTATCTCCGAAGCGGGACAGGCCGAGATCAGAGCCCTGCAACAACAGCATCCGGACAAACGGGTGATGTTGATCGCCGAAAAGGGGACGATGGGCGTGGGGTCCTCCCGCATGTCGGGGGTCAACAACGCCGCCTTGTGGACCGGCGAGCCAACAAGCCCCTATATCCCGTTCGTGAACAATGCCCCGATTGTCGCGGGGACGAATGGTATTTCACCCATTTTTATGACCGCCTTGGGTGTGACCGGCGGCGTCGGCATCGATCTGAAGAACTGGGCCAGAGTCCAGGATGCGGACGGCAATCCGATCCTGAACAATGACGGCAATCCGGTTCTCGAGGAAAAGTACTCCGTCGCAACGGGAACCGTTCTGACTATCAATACAAAAGACCAGAAATTGTGCGACGAAGACGGCAATGAAGAACTCATGGACGTCACTTCGTCCTTCACGCCGCAAAATGTCGAATTCATCAGGGCCGGCGGATCGTACGCCGTTGTTTTCGGCAAAAAGCTGCAAACGTTCGCGGCAGAGGCGCTGGGGGTCGACCTTCAGTCCGCCTTTGCGCCCTCGCAGGAAATTTCTCACGCGGATCAAGGCCTCACCGCCGTAGAGAAAATCTTCAACAAAAACGCTATCGGGGTGGCCGAGGGGACGGTTCTGCACGCGGGCTCGGACGTCAGGGTGCGGGTGAATATTGTTGGGTCGCAGGATACGACCGGCCCGATGACGGTTCAGGAATTGGAGGCCATGGCCGCAACGGTGATCTCACCGGCCGTTGATGGGGCCTACCAATCCGGTTGTCATACGGCGTCGGTTTGGGATCTAAAGGCGCAAGCGAATACGCCCAAACTCATGGCATTCATGAATAATTTCGGTCTCATTTCGGGCAGAGACCCGAAAGACGTCTACCATCCCATGACGGACGTCATTCATAAGGTCTTGAACGACATCACGGTAGACGACCGGGCCATCATTATCGGCGGCGATTCTCACACGAGGATGTCCAAGGGCGTTGCATTCGGCGCCGACTCAGGCACCGTCGCCCTCGCCCTGGCGACCGGCGAAGCAACGATGCCGGTCCCCGAATCCGTAAAAGTCACCTTCAAAGGCCGGATGGCCGATCACATGGATTTCCGCGACGTGGTCCATGCGACGCAGGCGCAGATGCTGGAACAGTTTGACGACAACGTGTTCCAGGGCCGGATCATCGAAGTCCATATCGGAACGCTGCTCGCGGACCAGGCCTTCACCTTCACGGACTGGACCGCCGAAATGAAGGCGAAAGCGTCCATCTGTATTTCCGATGATGACACCCTCACTGAATCCCTCGAGATCTCCAAGAGCCGCATTCAGGTCATGATCGACAAGGGCATGGACAACGATGTCCAGATGCTAAAAGGGCTGATCGACATAGCGGACAAGCGCATCGCGGAAATGAAATCGGGCGAGAACCCGGCTCTGACGCCGGATGAAAACGCCAAGTATTTCGCGGAAGTCGTCGTGGACTTGGATCAAATCGACGAGCCGATGATTGCCGATCCCGATGTCGAGAATATCGATATATCCAAACGGTATACGCATGACACGATCAGGCCGATTTCATACTACAAGGGGGAAAAGAAGGTCGATCTGGGCTTCGTCGGTTCCTGCATGGTTCACAAAGGGGATATAAACATCGTCGCTCAAATGTTCAGAAACCTGGAAAAGATGCACGGCAAGGTCGAGTTCAAGGCGCCCCTGGTTGTCGCGCCGCCAACCTACAACATCGTGGACGCGCTGAAGGTGGAAGGCGATTGGAGCATTTTGCAGAAATATGCCGGCTTTGTGTTTGACGATAGCGCGCCGAAAACTGACGCCCGCGTGAAGTACGAAAACGTCATGTATCTGGAAAGACCCGGCTGCAATCTGTGCATGGGGAACCAGGAAAAGGCGGCAAAGGGCGACACGGTCATGGCCACGTCCACGCGTCTTTTCGAGGGGCGCGTGGTTGAAGACTCCGATGATAAGAAGGGCGAATCCCTGCTTGCCTCAACGCCGGTTGTCGTCCTTTCCACCATTCTCGGCAGAACGCCCAGTTTGGAAGAATACAAGGCGGCCGTGGAAGGCATCAGTCTGACCAAGTTCGCCCCGCCACTGCAAAATCCACCGAATTGAGCATCATTGCATATTTAGGGGCTGTTGTTCGCGGCTGATAGCGGTTTAGTCCTTTTGGGAAAATCCAGACGTAAATCAGCGAAAAGCCGACATCACGGCGCCGATGTCGGATGCTTAGGGGACGGCGAAAGTCGATCCGGGACGCCGCGACAACTGCTTATAGCCAACAGGCGACTTAAAGTCCCGTAGTGTCTTACGCCTCTAATCTGGTACCGATCCGGCACTCGGTTAGATTTCCCTCTCGATCGCCGGTAAGCTCCTCGGCAGGGAGGGATTCAATGGAACGCCGTCTCGCCGCCATCCTGGCTACGGATGTGGTTGGTTATTCGCGCCTCATCCGCGCGGATGAGGAAGGGACGCTGGCGACCCTCAGGGCCCTGCGTGCGGACATCACCGATCCCAAAATTGCCGAACACCATGGGCGCATCGTTAAGCTCATGGGCGATGGCATGTTGGCGGAGTTCCCCAGCGTAGTGGACGCCGTTCGTGCCGCCGTGGAGACGCAGATAGCGGTATTCGAACACAATGCAGACTTGCCCAACGACAAGCGGCTAGAGTTTCGCGTCGGCATCAACTTGACGGCCCCGCGCGTCTCAAGATCCGTGTGAATCGGTGCGGTCTTCAGCATGCGTCCGCTATCGCGCTCCAGGCCTGGATAGATGATCTCGTAGCGGCGCGGGAAAATTTCGCAGGTCCGTTCACGGGCGAATTCTTTGCTGGTCCAGTCGCCCCAGCGCGCGACATCGATGAAATGAAGATCGAGTTCAGGTTCGCCATTGAGAATCCATTGGCTCATTGCAAGGCCAATTCCACCGCCCTGCGCGATGCCACCAAGGAAACCGCAGGCAACAAAGAATCCAGGGATACCAGGCATTGGCCCGATGATTGGTCGGCCATCGGGCGCAAAACTAATGGCACCGTTCACAATTGTTTTGATGCCGGCATTTTCCAATGCAGGTACGCGGTGATAGATCGCCGCCAAACCATCTTCAAGCCGGTCAAGGTCATTTGCGAAAAGCTCTTGCCCGAATGACCAGGGTGCACTCTCGCCCGACCACGCCACCCTGCAGTCGTTCTCCCAGGGGCCAAGCAGCAGGCCCTTACCTTCCTGGCGCAGGTAGTATTGGCTGTCGGTATCCCTGATCATAGGGAGTTCATAATCTAGCGCGGCGACTTCAGGCATCTCCTCGGTGACGAGATAGTGATGTTCCATATTGGTGATCGGCAACCGGGCCCCGACCATTCGCGCTACATCGTCTGCCCAGAAGCCTGCGGCATTGACGATGATTTCGCACTCAAAAACTTCTTCACCGGCAGTGAGCCTCCAATGACCTGACGGTAGTCCCCCACCGAAATGGTGGGGTTGGTAAGCAGGACTTTGTCTACCTGGCCGAAGACGATGTCTATCGTTGCCCGGCCGGCGAGCGCTTGGTTCACCACTATACAAACGTGGAAGAGGGACGGACCTTGCACCGCTACTGGACCAATGTTTGCCGGGGATGTGCCATCAAGGACCAATGCACCACGGGCAAGGAGCATCGGATCACGCGCTGGGAGCACGAAGAAGTTCTTGAGACCGTCCAGCAACGGCTCGACGAACATCCAGAGAAGATGCGTCAGCGGCGCGAAACGGTCGAGCATCCGTTCGGAACCATCAAATCCTGGATGGGCTATACGCACTTCCAGATGAAGACGCTGAAACGGGTCCGGACCGAAATGGCGTTGCACGTACTGGCCTACAATCTCAAGCGGGTCATCAACATGATGGGCGTCGACCCGCTGATCGCGGCCATGAAGGCGGCATAGGCGCCCTTCGGCTTTATTTGCGCCTGCATCCGCGCAAATAGCCGCTCAGAAGCGCAATTCTCGATCCGTAGGGCCGCGCCAGCCGAAATTATCCCCAAAACCGGAATACCGACTTAGCAAACCTAAATGATCCGTCACACGAGAAATTCCGCAAGCGTTCTCACACAGTCTGGGTCATTCGCGACCAATTCGCCGCTCCGCCGGCAGGTCTGGAGCCGAGGACAAGCGGACCAAAGCGGCACGAAAATAGGCTGATAGTTAAGGGAATGTGGTTTCCATGGACACCGACCGACGGTACCATTTCCCCAAATTCGAAGGCTGTCTGGGAATTATTCGATAATGGACATCATCGTCGTTGAGCACCGCGACATGCCGGTGCCCGACCGTGGTCAGCGGCACCTGGCCGAGAAGGGTTTTAACGTAAGACTGGCGGCTCCCTTCCGTGGCGACGTCCTACCCGTATTGGACGACAATACGGCCGGCGTGTTGATCATGGGCGGACCGCAATACGTCACCGACCTGGACGACTTCCCCTACTTACGCGATGAGATGGACTTCGCCGGCCGCGTCATGGACCGGAACCTGCCGTTACTCGGCATTTGCCTCGGCGGCCAGATCATCGCCGCGCACATGAATGCAAAGGTGGACGACCATCCCGAAGCGCATGCCGCCTTCGGTTACTATCCGCTTCGTCCAACGGAAGCCGGCAGGCAGATATTCCCGAAAGATCTGTGCGTGCCCGCGGGCAACACACAGGGCTTCGACTTGCCCATGGGCGCGACCCTGCTGGCCGAGGGCGCGGTCTTCCCGAACCAGGCCTTCCGGGTTGGCGAGAGGACATACGGCCTGCAATTCCACCCGGAACTGACGCGGCCTATCTTGGATTTGTGGCAGGAGGTACTGGCTGAAAATTATGGACGACCAGGAGCGCAGAGCCGCGAATTGCAGGACGCGGGATATACCGAGCACAACGACACGCTGCACGAATGGTATATCGGTTTTCTAGACCGGTTTTTCGGAACGGCGAAGGCATTGGAGCGGACCGAGACGGGCAGCGCCCTGCGGTGAAGGCGCGTTCGACCGCTCAAATAGCATTAGAAGGATGGGGTCAGGTTAGGCTAACCCCGATTTTTCCGGAGGGGAGTGTTCGCGTTGGTGGATGATCGATTGCCGGTCATGTTGCTCACGGGGTTTCTGGGCAGCGGCAAGACGACGCTGCTCAACGCGTGGCTGCGCACCGCGGATCTCGAGAACGCCGCCGTCATCGTCAATGAATTCGGCGACGTGGGCATCGACCACGCCCTGATCGCATCGAGCTCCGACAATATGATCCAGCTTTCGACGGGTTGCCTGTGCTGTACGGTGCGCGGCGATCTCGTCGACACATTGCGCGACCTGACCGAAAAGCGCGCCAGGGGCGAGGTGCGGGCGTTCGACCGCATGGTCATCGAAACCACCGGGCTGGCCGATCCCGGTCCCGTGATCCAGGCGCTGATGACGCTCCCGGTGGCCAAGCGGTACCGTCTTCGCCAGGTGGTCACCGCCGTCGATGCGGTGCAAGGGCTGTCTACGCTCGACCGCCATCCCGAAGCCGTCAAACAGGCCGCCGTCGCCGATGAAATCGTCGTCACCAAAACCGACCTGGTCAGGGACGTCGCCGATGCGCTCGGCGATCGGCTTCGCGCGCTCAATCCCGGAGCGAATTTTCATGCGTCCTCGTTGGCGGACATGCCGCTGCCGGGCGACCTCGCCAAGGCCGACATCTACGATCCGGCAGCCAAGGGCGCCGAGGTGTCGAGCTGGCTGAACGCGGACGCCTTCGGCCACGATCATGCCGGTCCTCATGACGTGAACCGGCACAGCCATGAGATCGGATCGTTTTGCCTGGAGTTCGACCAGCCGCTGGAGTGGGAACACGTCGCCAACTGGCTCGACGCCCTGGTCATCGCGCACGGCGAGGATATGCTGCGCATTAAGGGTATCCTCGATATCGCCGGCCGCGATCAACCCATCGTGGTCCAGGCGGTACAGCGGCTGTTTCATCCGCCGGTGCCGCTGCCGGAATGGCCGGCCGGCGGCCGCCGGTCGCAGATCGTCTTCATCACGCGGGGGATCTCGCGCGCGTTCGTTACCGAGGTTCTCGAAACCATTCAGGGCCGCCCCGTTCAGGCGAGCCGCGAACAATAATACTTTGGGAGAGATTTCATGGAGTCACTGATCAAGAACGGCCTGCTGATCACGTCGAATAACCGCGTCGCGGCGTCGATCGGCATCGAGGACGGGCTGATTGCCGGTATTTACGAACCCGGCGAGGAACCCGAGGCGACGGAAACGATCGATGCCGAGGGGCTCGCGGTCATTCCCGGCGCCATCGACATGCATTCGCACCATCGCGAAGGCAGCGAGTCGGGCTTCGAATACAAGGACACGATCTTAACCTCCACCCGGCAGTGCGCGGCCGGCGGCGTCACCACCAGCATCGCCATGCCGAACGTCAACCCGCCGCCCAACAGCCGCGAGCTCCTGAAGAAGCAGTTCGCGATCTACGAGCGCGACGCCATCGTCGATTGGAATTTCAATCCGGCGCCGACCATCGACGACGAAATTCCCTATCTGGCCGAACAGGGCATCGCCGCCTTCAAGATCTTCATGGTCGTCGATACGGGGCGGTCCTATCCGCACATGCCGGGGATCGGCGTACACGATCACGGCCGCATGCTGCAGATCATGCGGGCTTGCGCGAAGGCGAACGTGCCGCTGATGGTCCATCCCCACGACCAGGCGCTGATGGACGTGATCGAAAAGGATTTTTGGGAACGCCAGGAGCGCGATGCCCTTGCCTACGCCAAGGCCTATGCCGCCCATGACGGCGTGATCTGGGAGACGGCGATCGCGACCCTGTTGCGCCTGCAGCAAGCCGCGGGCTGTCATTTGCACATCCTGCACACCCAGACCGCGGGCAGCGTGGATATGATCCGGCAGGCCAAGGCGAACGGCCAGAAGGTCACGTGCGAAATCAATCCCTGGGCGCTGTTTCTGGGCTGCGACTGGAGCACGATCGAGCGGCTCGGCTCCTACGCGCTGTCCTACTGGGTGCCGGAAAAGAACCTTCCGGGACTTTGGGAGGGGCTGAACGACGGCACCATCGACATCGTCGCCACCGATCATGCCCCGCATACCGCCGAGGAAAAGGAAGTCGGCTGGCAGGATGGCTGGAAGGCCCACACCGGCACGCCCTCGACGCAGTTCTACATCTCCATGCTGCTCAGCGCCGCACAGGAAGGCCGGATCTCGCTGGAGCGGGCCGTCGACGCCATTTCGACCAACCCGGCGCGGATCTTCGGGATACAGAAGAAGGGCGACGTGGTGCCCGGCAACCACGCCGACCTGGTGCTGGTCGATCTCGAAAACGAATACGAGGTCAAGGACGAGGACGTCCTGAG
>CAYLTU010000261.1:0-8289 GCA_964386465.1 uncultured Rhodospirillaceae bacterium | reverse complement strand
TGGGACTGTTCCCCGATCAGGGAACAGTCAAACCCCGGGCGGTCGGTTAGGAGCCCGTCCGAGTAATGCTTATAGACTGCACTGCGTTTTCAGGGATTTGGGTTAGGAGGGTGCTGCGTGGCGATGCCGGGGGCATCGCGAGCGGCGCCGGACGACGTCCCAACCCCTTGAAAACGCGGCCCTTCGGGTCGACCGAAGCGGCGCGCGTGCCGCGTTGTGGCTGCTTGACGATGCCGCCGGCATCGCCGGCGCAACCACGTCTAACACGCACGCCGTTCCGGTCGATGCAGCTCGTAAGCATTACTCGGACAGATTCCTAAAGGCCGGAAAGATGACAATGCCTTTCGAAATTGCCGACATCGTTGTTGTCATCGTTCTGATCGTCTCGGGTTTGCTCGCCTACTTTCGGGGACTGGTCCGCGAGGTTCTGTCACTGGCGACGTGGATCGGCGCCGCTCTCGCAGCTTATTACAGCTTCCGTTATGTACAGCCCTATGCGCGTGATCTCATCGGCGTCAAAGGTATCGCGGACGCTGGCACCGGCGTGGTCCTCTTTGTCGCCGCCCTCTTGATACTGACGTTGCTCAACCACTTGATCTCCGGCCGTGTCAAGGAAAGCGCGTTGGGCGCCGTCGACCGCGGTCTCGGATTCCTATTCGGACTGGCGCGCGGTGCGCTGTTGGTATGCGTCGCCTACATCGTCGCGACCTGGTTTTGGGAGAACGACGATCTGGCCTCCTATATCGGCGAGCCACGGGCGATGCCCTACGTCCGAGACGGCGCGGATGTTCTGCGCCAGATCGTCCCGAAGAATTTCAAGAGCGAAACCAAATCGGTTGCCGATGAAGCCAAACGGACGACGAACCAACTTATCGAAACCGAGCGGTTCATTAACCCGTCAGGCAAAGAAGAGGAAGGCGCGAAATCGCCTTCTTACGACAAAAACACGCGCCGCGGAATGCAGCGCCTAATCGACACAACCCGACAGAGGCAGTAGCCGCTATGGTCACAACGCACCCCTTCGAAGACGACAAGTTGCATGAGGAATGCGCGATATTCGGCATTCTCGGTAGTGACGAGGCGGCGGCTCTTACCGCCCTGGGATTGCACGCGCTGCAACATCGCGGTCAGGAAGCCGCGGGAATTGTCAGTTTCGACGGCACCCAGTTTCCGGCGCACCGGGAAGTGGGACTCGTCGGCGATATTTTCGGCCGGCAATCCGTGATCGAGCGGCTGAGCGGTAATTCGGCGATCGGTCACACGCGATATTCCACGACCGGCGAACCGATGATGCGCAATGTGCAGCCGCTATTCGCCGACCTGGAGTTTGGCGGGCTGGCGATCGCGCACAACGGCAACCTCACCAATGCGCTCACAATGCGACGGGAGCTCGTCCACCGGGGCTGTATTTTCCAGTCGACCACCGATACGGAAATCATCATTCATCTCATGGCGACACGGCGCGGCGCGGTCGTCGAACGCCTCATCAGCTCGCTCAGGCAAATCGAAGGCGCCTACTCGATCGTCGCGCTGGCGAAAGACACATTGATCGGCGTACGCGACCCGCTTGGCGTCAGGCCCCTGGTCCTGGGCCAATTTGGCGAATCCTACATTCTAGCGTCGGAAAGTTGCGCTTTCGATATTATCGGCGCCGAGTATGTCCGCGATATCGAACCCGGCGAGATGATCGTTATCGACGATCAGGGACCGCACAGCCATTTCCCCTTTCCGCCCATGCCTTCGCGGTTTTGCGTCTTCGAATACATCTACTTCTCCCGGCCGGACAGCATGGTGGAAGGAACGTCGGTCTACGAAGCGCGCAAACGGATAGGCATGGAGCTTGCCAAGGAATCGCCGATAGACGCGGACGTCATCGTGCCTATTCCCGATTCCGGCGTTCCTGCCGCGATCGGCTTCTCGCAAGCCGCAGGGGTCCCCTTCGAATACGGCATTATCCGAAATCACTATGTCGGCCGCACCTTCATCGAACCATCGGATGAGATCCGGCATCTCGGCGTCAAGCTGAAGCACAGTGCGAACCGCGCCTATATAAACGGCAAGCGTGTCGTCCTCGTGGACGACTCCATCGTCCGCGGAACGACGTCGCGGAAAATTGTCGAAATGGTCCGCCACGCTGGCGCCAGCGAAGTTCACATGCGAATCTCAAGTCCGCCGACGACGAATTCCTGTTTCTACGGAGTCGATACGCCGGAACGCGAAGCATTGCTGGCGGCAAGAAACAGTGTCGAAGAAATGCGGCAATTGATCGGCGCCGACTCGCTGCGCTTCATATCGATCGACGGGCTGTATCGCGCCATGGGTCAACCGGAAAGAAACAAGGATGCACCGCATTATTGCGATGCCTGTTTCACCGGCGAGTACCCGATCCCGTTGACGGATGTGGACGGGGAACAGGATCCACGGCAATTGTCGCTGCTGGCGGAGATCGGTTAGTGACGAGACGCCTTGAGGGCCGTATCGCGCTCATCACCGGTGCCAGCCGGGGGATAGGAGCGGCGGTCGCGAAGCGTTTCGCCGAGGAGGGCGCCCATCTGGTCCTGACGGCGCGAACCGTGGGCGGCCTCGAGGAAGTCGACGACGCGGTGCAAGCGGCTGGCAGCAGCGCAACCCTGGTTCCCGCGGATCTGATGAACATGGACCAGATCGACCAGATGGGCGGCGCGATTCACGAACGCTTCGGTCGGCTGGACGTGCTGGTTGGGAACGCCGCGACACTGGGAATTCTGTCACCGGTGCCGCATGTCGACCCGACCGTCTGGGACGAAACCCTGGCATTGAACGCGACGGTGAACTACCGGCTGATCCGTAGCTTCGATCCGCTGCTGAGACAATCCGATGCTGGCCGGGCGATTTTCGTCACTTCGGGCGCCGCGCATGGCTCGCACCCCTATTGGGGACCTTATGCGGCCGGTAAGGCGGCACTGGAGGCGCTTGTCCGATGCTATGCCGGTGAAATTGCGAATACCGGAGTCCGCGCTAATATCGTCAATCCGGGAAGCGTCAGGACGGCGATGCGGGCGCAGGCCTTTCCCGGGGAAGATCCGCTGAAGCACGCCGCGCCGAATGAGGTCACCGAGATATTCGTGACACTTGCGGAACCCGCATTTCAGGAAAACGGTGGCGTCTTTCACGCACAGTAATTTATTCCGCGAGGCGGCGTAAGGACCAGACTCCTTCGCAGGACGCGCCCTGCCACCGCCCCGCGGCATCTTTATCCAAAAACGTCCCCGTCACGATAGCCGCAGCACGCGTATCGCGGCGAAACACGCCGTCGAGAACGGCGCCGTTCGGACCGAACTTTCCGCTGACCGACATGACAAATCCAGCCGCTTGCGCGTCTCCGGAGATGGTGCCCTTCTCCACCACGACCGCCATCGGGCCGCGCGCGGGACATCCTAGCAGGCCAAGCGACGACTCGAAAAATCCTACCCAACGTACCTTCTGACCCGCCGAAGGCGCTTGCGGTGCATCCGCCGCGCAGCCGCCGAGCAACATGGCGCAAAGAGCAACAACGACGATCCTCGCAAGAAAATGCGCAGTCATTTCCGTCCAGCGTAGGGATTGCGTCCCTTACGCAGCAGGATGCGAAGAGGGATACCTTCAAGGCCGAAATCATCGCGCAACCCATTCGCCAAATAGCGCAGGTAGGATTCCGGCAGGGCATCCGGCCGCGACGTCCAGATGGCGAATGTCGGAGGCCGCGACTTCACCTGCGTCATGTAGCGCAACCGGATACGCCTGCCGGAGGCGAGCGGCGGCGGATGCGCCTCCAGCATGTATCGCAGCCATTCGTTTAACTTCGACGTATCTATGCGCTGGTTCCAAAGGTCATAGACGGAAAATACGGCGTCGAGCAAGCGGTCCAGATTGCTGCCGTTCAAGGCGGACAAGGTAACCACCGGCACCCCGCGCACCTGCGGCAATGAGGTCTGCAACCGGTCATGCAGGATTTGCAACGCGGCGTCCCGGTCTTCGACCATATCCCATTTATTCGCCGCAACGACGAGCGCGCGCCCTTCGTCGATCGTCTGCCGCGCTATCGTCAAATCCTGTTTTTCCAGCATATCCGACGCGTCAAGCAACAGAACAACCACTTGAGCGAACCGAATCGCCCGCATCGTGTCGGCGCCGGAAAGCCTCTCGACCTTCTCAGAAACCCGCGCGCGTCGTCGCAAACCGGCGGTATCGACCAGCTTGAGAGGCCGATCCTTGTATTCCCAATCCAGCGCAATCGCATCGCGCGTGATGCCCGCTTCCGGACCAGTGAGCAATCTTTCTTCGCCAAGCAGCCGGTTGACGAGCGTCGACTTGCCGACATTCGGGCGCCCCACGATGGCGAGTTGCAATGGCCGCTCGACGTCGTCATTCTCGGTATCGTCGTCCGATTGATAGGGTCGCAGGGCGACAAATAAGTCGCCCATGCCCTCGCCATGTTCCGCCGAAACGGCCAGCGGCTCGCCAAGACCGAGTGCGTACGCGTCATAAACGCCTTGCGTTCCTGACACGCCCTCGCATTTGTTGGCGACGAGCACGACAGGCCTGCCTTCGCGCCGGACCCAGTTCGCGAAATGTTCATCGAGCGGCGTCACACCGGCGCGGGCGTCGATCAGCATCAGCGCGACATCCGCCTCCGCGATCGCCTGCTCCGTCTGTTGTCGCATCCGAGCCTCGAGACTGTCATCGAACGCGTCCTCCAGCCCCGCGGTATCGATAACGCGAAACGAAAGGTCGCCGATACGGCCCATCCCCTCGCGCCGGTCGCGCGTGACACCGGGCGTGTCATCAACCAGAGCCAGCCGCTTTCCGACAAGCCGGTTGAAAAGAGTCGACTTGCCCACATTGGGGCGGCCGATAATCGCGACAGTGAAGGTCATGGCAATAGCCGGTCGGCGTCATCGCATCGCGATGAGATCACCGTCCTCGGTCAAAAAGTAAAGCGTACCATCGGCGACCACTGGCGGCAGGAATACCTCCTCCGAAAGATCGATCCGCCCCAGTACTTTACCCGTATACGGTGATACCGACCAAGCCTCACCGTGACTTCCGGTGATAATGAGGCGATCGCCCGCCAACGCAGGCCCAGACCATTTTATGGGGTCGTCGCGGTCGTCGGGCCTTTCGAACTGCGGCAGATCCCGCACCCAGCGGACACGACCGCCGCGCCGTGTCAGGCAAACGAGCTGACTCTCGTTGGTCAGCAAATAGATGAACTCGCCGGCGATCCATGGCATTTCAACACCGCCGATGCTTTTCTCCCACGCCCGTGTCCCGGACCGCAGATCGATCGCCGCCATGCGGCCGGAATGGCTGATCGCATAGACCAATCCACGGTCGACGACGGGCGAGCCGCGGATATCGGCCAGGGTCGACAACGCGTCAAGACGCTGGGACGAGGAAAGATTATCCGACCATAGCGGCCTGCCGTTCTCGACACGCAGCGCGAATATCTCCCCCGACGAATAAGGCACGATAACTGTCCCAGCGCCGATCGCGGGGCTTGCCGCTCCGAGCAAGCCGGCGATTTCAGAGAAGCCGGCATGCGACCAAAGCCGTTCACCGGTATCCCCGTTAAGAGCAAAAAGCTGGTTATCTATTGTCAGCAAGAACACGCGGCCGTCGGCAACGGAGGGCGCCGCCCGCATGGGGCCGGATAAACGCTTCCGCCAACGTTGCTTTCCGGTTTCCGCATCCAATGAAACAACGTCGGCGAACCCTGTCGAAACGAACAACACACCGTTCGCGTAGGCGATCCCGCCGCCGAAGGCCTCGTCGTCATCGTCGGGTACCTTTGGATCGTATTCCCAGATGACGTCCCCATTTGCAGCGTTTATCGCGCTGACCTGGGACTCGACGTCCATCACGAACACTTTCCCCTCGGCAACGATCGGCGGTGCGAGAAGACGCATGGTCGATTCAGACCCTTCGCCGATATTCGTGCGCCAGGCCTCATTGAGGTTGGGCGACAGTTCAATATGGTGGAGGACATGAGAACCGTTTCCACCGGATTGAGGCCAAGCAGGCTTCGCGGCCGGACGCGGCAAGCGGACTTGCAAATCCGCTACGCGCCGGTCCGGTTCAAGCGTGCGCTCCAAACGCAGCACGGAGATACGCTCGCCCGGAATTCGAAACTGATCGCCGCTCGAAAATAGATCGCAACCGGCGGCGAATAACGAGATCGCGAAAACCGCTATCCTATAAACCTGCCGTATCCGCATGCGGCGCTACTTGCCGAGGGTCTGTAATAGCTCGGCGGCCCGTTGTCGTGCGCCCGCGGGCGCCTGCGCGTCATCGGCAATCGCCTCGAAATGCTTCCGCGCGCCGGCAGCATCGCCTTGGCGAAGGGCGAATATACCGAGATACTCGCCGGCGGTGTGCCGCCACGGCCCTGCGCCAGCCAGCGGAACCAAGCGGTCCGATAAGGCCTTGAGGTCACCCGTGTTCGCCTGCACCATTACCGACAACAAGATGGCAAGGTCGCGGTACAGCGGTGCAACAGAATCATCTGTCGCCAACGTTTCGTAAATGTCGATTGCCGCGCCGGCATCGCCGTCCTTGCGGCGCACGGCGGCTTCTCTGAACCGTGCGAGCATAGAATAGCCGGCACTGGCATCTTCGGCGAATACGGTGAACGCGGCGGCCGCATCCGAGTTCTTGCCGTCTTCCGCCAGTGCAATCGCAGAAATGAAGGTTTCGCTGTGGGCTTCCTGCTGATCGCGGGTATAGGACTCCCAGAATTTGTAGCCCGCAACGCCGCCGACAAGCAGAACGACCACGGCCACGAGGTAGCGGCCGTACCGGTCCCACAGTTTCTTGAAATTCTCTTCCTTAAGTTCTTCGTCGACTTCTTCGAAGATATCTGCCACGAACCACTCCCAGCGTCTGTGCAGAGGCCGAGGAATATAACTTTGCCGAAGGGCAGTGGCAAACGTCCACAGCCGGATTCGAGCGCTTTTCTGTTTGCATGCCAGTTGTGTCGGGGTTGCGTCGCGGGCGGCCTTGCGGCAAGATCGCAAAATGTAGGTTACGCCCGGCTCGGGCGTTCGGCTGACGATGGAGAGGCGATTGGAAAAGACCAGCGCCGAAGAGGCCGTCGAGTCAGAAGTTCAAGGCAGGGTCACGCCCTGCCTGATCCTCGTGCCTATTCTATTTTTACTAGCCTCATGCGGAACGGAATCCGTTTTCGCGCTCGGCGCGGGACTGGCAAACTTCGTTTACACGGACAAGCTTCCGACCGACTATATTGCCGAACGTGCATCCGGTAAGGAATGCAACCTCTTGAAAGCGATCGAAGATGGCGGCCCGATGTGCCGCGACAGCTTCGTGCGCCAGATCATCGAAAAACCGATTTATTGCTACCGCACGCTGGGTCAACCGACCTGCTACGCCACGCCGGATCCTTATGGAACGGGCGCCGAGCGCATACGATAGGAAATCCGGCGGGAATGGGTCGAGGGAGAATGGAGACGAATTACCGATGACGACAATGGTCGAATTGACGGCGTTCAAGCGGAAAAAAGGGAAAAACCGCGTATTCTTCAGCCGGCAGGAACTGAGACAGTTGCTCGATGTATATAGCCGCCGTGTCGCATTGGGCGAATGGCGTGATTATGCAATCGATCATTACGGTAATGTGGCCGTATTTTCGGTCTTCCGACATAGTTTCGATTCTCCGTTATACGCCGTAGCAAAATCCGGCAGCGGGAAGGAATGCGAGTTCGTCGTCTTCGACGGACGGCAGCGCATTAAGCGCGGACTAACGATGGCTGAAGTTCTCAAGGTATTCGAAAAACCGCTTCGTCTGGTATCGGCACACTAAAATCCCTAAATCAACGCCGCTTAACCCGGACCGTCTTGACCGGCTTGAAATGTTCTTGTTATGTTCTTTATCGAAAACGGAAATCCTGGCGACAGGGAAGTTCGACGATGGGCGGTATGAAGCGTGGTGCGCTTGCGGGGGAAGAACGAACGCAGCGCCCAACGACACTGGGTGACCTCGAAGCGGAGGAGGTCGATGTGTTCTGCTGGTGCAATCGTTGCGGACACAACGCCGTCATTTCCATTGCAGCGCTCATCGGACCGCTGGGTCCGGCGCAACCAGTTCCCGATATTGGCGTCCACATGCGTTGCACTGCATGCGGCGCGAAAGACGTCGCCGCGCGCCCTTCCTGGCCGTCTCTCGGCCAAGTATCGAATCACAATTGAAACTTATAAATTAACTATAAGTTAACGACTCACAGACTTATCCCCGATCCCCGAAAATCGGCTGGT
>CAYLTU010000260.1:0-8303 GCA_964386465.1 uncultured Rhodospirillaceae bacterium | reverse complement strand
GGGGGTCAAAATTGGACGCTGTTAGGGGGTCAATGTTCAACGCTGATTGACAGCAAATCCCGGAAGTCCATGGAGCACCATTAATATGCACCTGATTTATAGCATTTATATTTGTAATGCATTAGACGCAATTCATCTTCCGCTCTATCGTTGCTTTGATGTTGAGGGTTCTTCTGGTTGGAGCGGGGTATGAAGTTCGGATACATGATGCAGCTGCAGTTGCCGCGGCCTTGGACGGAAACAACCGAACAGGACGCATATGCGAATGCGATCGAACAAGCGGCAAAGGCGGAAGAAGTAGGCTTCGATCGGATCTGGCTGACGGAGCAGCATTTCTATATCGAAATCGGCCATATCGCCTCGCCCGAAATGCTTCTTGCCGCCATCAGCCAGCGGACCAAACGCATCCGTCTCGGCTTCGGCGTGATCGTATTGCCCTGCCATCATCCTTTTCATGTCGCCGAGCGTGTTGGCACGCTCGATCTTTTGAGCAACGGCCGGGCGGAATTCGGGGTTGGACGCGGTACGGCGGAATACATCACGGAAGCCTTCGGGGTAAGCGGTGCGGACGCCCGGGCGTATGCGGACGAATCTCTGCGCGCCGTGCTTGCCATGTTCGAGAATGAGCGGTTTCCGGGATACAAGGGAAAATTTTTCGATTTGCCGGCGCGCCAGGTCGTGCCGCGGCCGATCCAGGCCCCGCATCCGCCACTCTGGACCGCGGCATCCAACCTGGACACGTGGGTCCACGCCGCACGCCAAGGATTGGGCGTGATCGGCGTCACCCGCATACCGCCGGAAGAAGCTGAGCCGGCCGTTCGATCCTATTGGGAGACCATTAAGGCGAGCGGTCCGGATGATTGGGTGGGGCAATACGCCAATCCGAGCGCAGGCGCCTTTGCGATCACCTGTTGCCACGATGACGATGCCGTCGGCCGCGATATCGCAACCGCCGGCGCCCGCTGGTATTACGGTCAAAACGATGCGGAACTCAATCGACTTCGGTTCGGTTCCGCAGCCGGCATCAAAGGTGTCCTGGAGACCGTCAAGAGCCGTACTGATGCTGAACTCGTCGATGATGCGATGGTCGTTGGCGGCAACGCCGACACTTGCTCGCGTGTCGTCGAGAGGTGGGCGAATATCGGGCTCGATCAGATGGTCTTCATGATGCAGGCCGGACATACCAGCCATGACCAGGTCATGCGTTCATTGGAGCTGATCGGCGAAAAGGTGATCCCGCGTTTTCAAGACGCATAAATTCCTGCGACTCGCCGTTATGAATTCGCGGCCGTCTCGACTTCCGGATCGACGAAATCTTCCGGGTCAAGCGGGAAGGTCGGGTAGGCGGCCGGACCGAGTTCGGAGACGAAGCTGAACGTGCCCATGTCCTGCATGCGCATGGGATAGAGGATGCCGTCGAGATGGTCGTATTCGTGCTGCAGCAGTCGGGCGACGAAGTATGACGACGTCATCGTGTATTTCTCGCCGTCCAACCCGTAGGCTTCCATTCGGAGCTGGGTGATTCGCGGGGCCTGTCCGTACAGGCCGGGCAGCGAAAGGCAGCGCTCCCAATAGAGCTTACTGTCATCGGTCAGGAAGGTGAGGGTCGGGTTGATCACCACGGTCCATGGGATCTCCTTCATCGCCGCACCTTCCGGCATGATGTCGCGGCGAACCCGGAAGGCGAACATGCGCAAGGGCTCATAGACCTGCGGTGCCGCGATGCCGTTGCCGCCGACGTCCTCGCAGGTGTCGATCAAATCCCGCGCCAGGGCGGCGATTTCCGGCGCCGTGGGGTCTTGGACCGGTTCGCATATCTGGCGCAAGACGTCGTGGCCCATGCGCGCGATCTTTCGAATGGTCATGTTTCCGTGTCCCGAAGCGAATGGAGGAGCCGCTCAAGAGTAGGCCGCCAGCGTGACCGGGTCCACCGCCGCCGCTAATCGCCGTCCTTGAGCGTCTTGTCCGTGCGCGGCGGCGGTTCGCGAAGATAGTGCGCCGTCGACGGAAGGACCGGCGGCGGCGGATAGTCGAGTTGCGCGGCGAATTCGTCGATCAAGACGTCGGTCGCCTTCTGGAGGTGCAGCGCTTTCGCATAAGTCTCGGTGTCCTTGGGTTCCGAGGCGACGATCAGGTCGATCAGGTGGCGCTTGAAGGTTTCGAGGCGGCCGACCATCTGGCGCACGGCAATCTGCCGATCGTTTCCGGCCATTCGATTCCTCCTGACAGCATGAGAACAAAACGAGAATATCGAGGATCGAATGATGCCGCAACACGACATTTGGCACGGACCGTTCGAATTTTGCTAGGTTGCGCCATAGACCGTGACTGGGAGTCGAAAGGGGAGGGGAAGCATGTATCTGACGCAGGCTTTGAAACGGGTGATGCAACTCGAGGGCCGGAACGTCGCGACAATCTGCGCCGGCCGCGTGCGCACCTGGAACGAATGCGGGGAACGGATCGCTAGGCTGGCCGGCGCGCTGCGCAGCATGGGAATCACCGGCGGCGAGCGGGTCGCCGTGCTCGCCCTCAACAGCGACCGCTACTACGAGTATTTTTACGCCGTGCCGTGGGCCGGTGGCGTCTTCGTACCGATCAACATCCGTTTGGCGCCGCCTGAAGTCGCCTTCTGGCTGAACGATTCGGGCACCGAGATCCTCTTCATCGACGACACTTTCCTGCACGTCCTGGAGGCGCTGGACGGTAAATTGGAGAGCGTTCGCGAGATCGTCTATATGGGCGATGGGCCGGTCCCGGACGGGATGCATGGCTACGAGGAAATCCTGGCGGCGGCCGAGGCGGTGCCCGACGCGCTGCGCGGCGGCGACGATCTCGCCGGCCTGTTCTACACCGGCGGCACGACCGGCCGCTCGAAAGGCGTGATGCTGAGCCACGCTAACCTGGTCTGCAACAGCTACAACGTCATCGGCGGCATGCATATGCGGCCCGGGATCCGATGGCTGCACGCCGCGCCGATGTTCCATATCGCCGACGGTCTGGCCGTATTCGGCGTCACCATGTCGAACGGTATTCATATCTTTATCCCCGGTTTCACGCCCGACGCGAGCCTGGAGGCCATCCAGGAACACAAGATCAGCAACAGTCTGTTCGTACCGACGATGATGAATGCGCTGGTCAACCATCCCGAAATCGACAATTACGATCTGTCTTCGTTGAAATCGGTGGTCTATGGCGCGTCGCCGATGCCGGAAGCGGTGATCCGGCGCGCGATGGAGGTCATCCCCGATTGCGAATTCACGCACGCCTACGGGCAGACCGAATGCTCGCCGCTCTCGACCCATTGCGGCCCTGAATACCACGTGTTCGAGGGCCCCAACGCGGGCAGGTACAAGTCGGCCGGCCGGGCGGCGCTCGGCGTCGAGATCATGATCTGCGACGACGACGGCAACGAAGTGCCGCGCGGCGAGGTCGGTGAAGTCTACGTTCGCGGCCCGAACATCATGCTGGGCTATTGGAACCGCCCGGACCTGACCGAAGCGGCGATCGTCGATGGCTGGATGCGGTCTGGCGATGGCGCCTATATGGACGAGGACGGCTTCATCTACATCGTCGACCGGATGAAGGACATGATCATCTCCGGCGGTGAAAACATCTATTCCGCGGAAGTGGAAGACGTCCTTCACCAGATACCCGCCGTGGCGGAAGCGGCGGTGATCGGTCTTCCCGATGAAGATTGGGGCGAGCGGGTGCACGCCATCGTTCGCCTGCACGAAGGACAGAGTATCGAAGAGGCGGCGATCATCGCGCATTGCCATGAACAGATCGCCGGCTTTAAATGCCCGAAAAGCGTCAGTTTCCGCGACGAGCCGATGCCGCTATCGGGCGCCGGCAAGATCCTCAAGACCGAACTTCGCAAGCCCTATTGGGAGGACAAGGCGAAACAGGTCAATTAGCGTCGACTATGCGATTGCGATGACCGCGTCGACCTCGACCGGGACGCCGAGTGGCAGGCTGCCCGCGCCGACGGCGGATCGGGCGTGCAGACCCTTGTCGCCGAGCACTTCGACCAGCAAATCGGATGCGCCGTTGATCACCTTCGGCTGGTCGGTGAAGCCCGGCGCGCCGTTGACGAAACCGCCGAGCTTGATGACCCGCGCGATCCGGTCCAAATCGCCGAGCGCCGCCCTGGTCTGCGCCAGGATGTTGATGGCGCAGATCCGCGCCGCATCAACGGCTTCGTCGACCGAGACGTCCTGCCCGACCACGCCGGTATACTTCACCGCACCGTTCCAGAACGGGACCTGCCCCGCGACCCAAAGCTGTTTTCCGTCTATCACGTAGGGCACGTAATTCGCCACCGGCGCGGCGGCTTCCGGCAACTCGATCCCCAATTCCCGCAATCGCGCGTCGATTTCTCCGGCCATGGTCAGGCCTCCCGTCTGCTGAATGATGCGGCGCGCAGTTTACGCGCGCGCGTGCCTCCGATCTATGGCGTTGCGCGAATGAGATCGCTAAATTGTGGCCGGTTTCGACGAAGCGGGCCACTTTGCAAGCGTCTGGGGCGGGTAACCGATGAACCAACCGAACGCGCCGGCCGTCTGGCGGGACATGACGCAGGCGGAATTGGATGCCGCCTACACACAGGCGGCTTACGCGGCGAACCGGGCGCAGATGCTGAACCGCTTCGCCAGCAACAGCGAAGCGGTGCGCGGGCGTCTTGGTCCTCCCAAGAGGTTGCGTTACGGCGAGGGAGGCCACGAGGCGGTCGACGTATTCGGTGCCGGTGACGCGGCGGCGCCGGTAAACATCTTCATTCACGGCGGCGCGTGGCGGGCGGGGCGGGCGGCGGACTACGCCTTTCCGGCGGAGCTGTTCGCCGCCGCCGGGGCGCGGTTCGTGGTTCCGGACTTCGATTGGGTCCAGAATCGGGACGGCGACCTGATGCCGATCGCCGATCAGATCCGCCGCGCGATCGCCTGGGTCTGGAAAAATGTTGCGCGATTCGGCGGCGATCGTGATCGCCTGTTCCTGTCCGCGCACTCCTCCGGCGCGCATATGGCCGGTGTGGCGCTGACGACGGACTGGGCTTCGTTCGACCTGCCGCAGGACGCGATCAAGGGCGCGCTGCTGTGCAGCGGCCTCTACGATCTCGAGCCGGTCAGGCTTTCGGCGCGCAGCGACTATGTCGCCTTCACCGACGAAAGCGTGGCGGCGCTGAGCCCGATGCGCCATCCGGAACGCATTACAACGCCCACCATCCTCGCCTACGGGACCCTGGAGACGCCCGAATTCCAGCGCCAGACACGCGATTTCGCCGCCGCGCTGACCGATTGCGGGCTTGCCTGCGACTGTCTGGTTGGGGAGGGCTACAACCATTTCGAAATACTGGAAACCCTGGCCAATCCCTACGGCCTGCTCGGCCGCGCCGTACTTCGGCAGATGGGATTGGATAGGTGGAGTTTGCCGGCCAGCGCCGAAACTTGATTTCAGACTGACGGCGGCCGGCAAATGTCAGGCGGCAAAACGCCTAGCTCAAGCGACGACGCCGCCGTATGAAGCCGAGCCCCGCGAGCCCGATACCAAAGAGGGCGATTGTGCCCGGTTCTGGCACGCCTTGGAGGGGATTGCCCTGTCCGCCGGGATCGAAGAATCCCTCATCGGCTGAGAAGATGAACTCGTCCAGTTCGATTTGCCCGGTGTTGTTCTGGTAGACAACGGATTGAATGGCGGACGTGCCGGTCACGTGACCGCCGATGAACCGGTCGACAAAGAAGTTCGGGCTCGTGGTGCCGCCCTGATCCTGGAACGTGAGCAGCAAGGTGCCGGTGCCGTCCGGACCGGACCAGAATTCCAGGACGTCGGCGTCGGGCGACGTGTTGATCGCGCCGAAACTGACAACTGGTACGCTGAAAGTGAAAATCAGGTCCAGACCCTGGACGAAGGGCGTTGTGGTGGCGTTCGGCGCCGACGCCGGCCCGCCGAACACGCCGCTGGAAACCTGGATTCCGTTCATCGTCACACCGATACTGGCGTACTCGTTCGTGAGTGCCGTGCCCGACGCGATCGGATTGTTGAAGGGATCGAAATCGAAATCAATCGTCCGCACATCGGAACCAGTGATACCGAACAAGGTTGGATTGTCGGTCGGTAGGGTGCTGAACGTTGACGAAGAAGACGAACCGACGTCACCTGGGGTCAGTTCGATCGGTATCAGGGTCGCCGACGCGGCCGTTGGCAGGCTGAGGGCGACCAGTATCCCAATAATGCCGGTAAAACCATGCTTTAAACACTGCATATACATATCCCCTTCTCAAATTACAGTGCCCCGACCAATCCCGTCTGCGTTCCTTATCTGTACATCTATCTGCAATTTTCGTGCCGAAAACATAGTTTCGTTTGATTTCAATGTGTTACAAGAATTATGCGCGGCAGGTAGGGCGGAAACCGTAAAATATTCCGACAGTAGGAATTCGAATTCCGAGAATCATGGGTAGTAAATTCTTGTTGTTTTTTAAATGCATACAATAAAATTTCTCGAATCATTCAGATTGAATCGATGTGTAAGGTTTACCGACAGTAAGTTTATTTGGAATGCAGACTATTTCGTCCTTACATTACTCACGATATTAACAATTACTTATACATGAACAAATTTTTTTGGCTGACATTTAAATATGCAGAAAACTATAGTTAAAAATAGACTGAAGCAGATTGGAGGTGCTGGCGCTGAATATGGGTTAGTTGATCAAAAAGCCACCGGGTCCCGTGCAGATTCGGGTTGGAAGTGCACTGATTAGGGTGATTACGACGTGTCGTTTTTCGACGGTGCGCATAACGACGATGGCGATTTCCGGCAGAATACGGAACCTTACTGGCCCTCTTCGCGCATTCCTCGAGCGCATGGCGGGCGCCGCGCTGACGAGTCGCGGGCTTACCTGCGACTGTCTGGTTGGGGAGGGCTACAACCATTTCGAAATACTCGAAACCCTGGCCAATCCCTGCGGCCTGCTCGGCCGCGCCGTCCTTCGACAGATGGGTTGAAAGTTCGTTGAATATGGGAATTATGTGTGGCGTCTAAATTGACCCGAAAGAAGAACATGGACCTTTTTGAAGCCATCAAGACCCGTAAATCGGTTCGAGCCTACACCAAGCAGCCGGTCCCCCAGAAAACGATCGAGAAGATCCTGGAAATCGCCCAGCGTGCGCCCAGCGGCACCAATACTCAGCCTTGGCACGTTTATGTCTGCGCCGGTCAGGTTCGCCAGGCGATCACAGACGACGTTCTGGCAATGGCAAAGGAGGGCAAGGCGAGGAAATATGAGGATTACGACTATTACCCGCCGGTCTGGGACGAACTGCATCGCCAGCGCCGCCGCGCCGTCGGCTGGGCGCTGTACGGCTTGCTGGGAATAGAAAAAGGCGACCGCGAGGCGAGCGCCAGGCAGGGCGCGCGGAACTTCATGTTCTTCGATGCCCCGGTCGGCATTTTTATCACCACCGACTCCTATCTGAGCCGTGGCAACTGGGCGGACGCCGGAATGTACATTCAAACGCTGATGCTGGCGGCGCGCGGCATGGGCTTGGACACTTGTCCGCAAGCCGCCTGGATCCAATTTCAGGAACCGGTGTATCGACATCTCGGCATTCCCGAAGATCAGGACCTCGTCTCGGGCATATGTCTCGGCTATGAGGATGCCGATGCGATCGAGAACACCCTCGTAAGCGACCGCGAGGAGATCGCCAACGTTGCGCACTTTCACGGCTTCGACGACCTGTAAACTAAATCAAGAGGTCTCGGCGGTAGCTTCGTGGTAGAGCCGTGCGCCGCCATCCAATTGCGCATGTCGTGGGTGATGAAGAGCGGCGGTTCCGCGAATTCGTGACTGAAACTATCGTCATCGAAACGGTAACGGATATAGCCGGCGCGTCGTGTGACGCGCGCGCGATCGGTTGCGGGCCGCGTGTCCACGAAAGATGTCGGCGGCGCCCAAATGAGCTTTGTCGCGCCGTGGCGCGCGCTTCGATAGCCATGGCGATGGCCGCTCGCCACAAGCTTTACGTTGAATTGCTTGCAGAGCGACAGCAGGCGCATTCGGCTCCGCGGAAATACGCAGGCGAGCGAGCGCCCGGCTTCGTCGGCGGTTCGAAGGTAAAGCGGTTTGTGGATCAACAGGGCGACCGAACCCCCCTTCGCGGCCGCAAGCGCATCGCTCAGCATTTTCGTCTGTGTTCTTTCGGCGGGAAGGTTGCTGTCCAGGAGCTGTGCATTGAGGCCGACGAAACGCCAGCCACCCATGTCCTCCACCCAGAAATCAGGACCGAACTGCTTGCGGTAACGCGTG
>CAYLTU010000259.1:0-8359 GCA_964386465.1 uncultured Rhodospirillaceae bacterium | reverse complement strand
AAACTGTTACCCATGTCGCCGGTACAAACTGTTACCCATCTTCCCGGTCGGGCCGCTGGGGTCCAGCCGTAAAACAAAACAAGGGGGGGGGGACACCTTTTCCGACGAAGTCGCATCCAGGGTCCCGCATCAAGTGCGGATCGACACGGTTAGTTGGCTAAGCCCGCTGCGGGAAGCTGCGTTTCTTGCCGTCTCAACATACCGCGAGACCGCTTCCGCGTTAGCCGCGCCGCCCGACGCCGACCGCGATATTGTCGTAAACGCCGACGCCCTGAACGATCAGGAACTTGAACGGGCCATCATCCAACCCGTGCACATAGTGCGCGACCTTCGGCGGCACCTCGCAGCGCTCTCCCGCCTGCAGCACGTACTCGGCGCGCGGCGCGCGCGTCTCGACGACCATCGGCCCTTCGAGACAGACGAAGGAGTCGGTGATCTCGCTGTGATAATGCCATGGGATGGATTCACCCTCGGCCAGCGTGAGGACCCGCACGCGCATATCTGCGCCTTCCATGACCGTTTCCCGGCCTGCGATCTCCGCAGCCTTATAAGGACGTGCTTCCATAACGTTCTGCCTTTCCTATTTCTCGTCCTGCCGTGTGAGAGCCGGGACATACGACCTAAAGCGAGGCTCGCGTCATTTCGCCCGCTACAGCTTCCGCCAGACCCCATCCATGAAGCGGGCCATGGCGTCCATGTTTGCCGCAAGGTCCGCCGTATTGACGCTCACCACGATCTCGTCCAGTCCGGCGTCGCTATAGGCGCGGATCGTTTCCGCCATATCGTCGTCGTCGCCGCGCAGGATCGTACGGTCCCCGACCGAGGGGTCGGGCGCTATCTCGCCGGAGAAATCGAGCGGCAGGGTGATGGAATAGCGCAGCCCCGACGCATCGCGGCCCGCCTCTCCGGTCACACGAACGATCTCCGCGCGACCCTGGGCGGCCTGCTTCGGCGATTGCCGCATGGTGTGCCAGCCGTCGCCGAACCGGGCGACGCGGCGGAAAGCGGCCTTGCTGTAACCGCCCACCAGAATCGGCGGATAGGGTTTCTGTAACGGTTTGGGCGCGAACCGCAACCCGCTGTAGCGGTAATATTCGCCTGAATATTCCGGGATATCCTGAGTCCACAATGCCTGCAGCGCGCCCAAAAAATCGTCGGTCCGCTTGCCGCGGGTCTTGAAGTCGACGCCGAGATTCTCGAACTCGTCCTCGGTCACCGCGACACCGATCCCAAAATCGACGCGCCCGCCGGAGAGCTGGTCAAGGGTCGAGATCATCTTGCCCAGCCGCGCCGGATCGTGCCAGGGCAGCACCAGAACGGACGTACCGAGCCTGACCGTCTTCGTCGCCGCACCGATGGCGATCAGGATCGTCAGCGCGTCGTAATAGGGCCGGTCGTGCAACCGCTCCGCAACATAGGTCGCGTGAAACAGATGCTCGCGCACCCAGACACTGCCGAACCCCAGCGCCTCGGCCTTGACCGCGATCTCGATCAGCTCGTTCGGATTTTCGCCACCCCAATTGTTGGGAATGCCCCAGCCGGCTTTCATGATTTGCTCCCTGTCATTCTTCTTCCACCCGCCCCTTCATGTCGTAGCCGGCGAGCGCTTTGTCGACGAGGGATTCGCTGGTGTCGAAATCGTAGTTCCGCATGAAGCGGTTCTTCACGATGAACGGCGCGCCGGCGTAGAACTTTTCGTACTGGGCGTGGCGGCCGGCGAATTCGGAACCGACCGCGTCCCAGGCCAGCTTCAGCAGCTTGACCCGTTCCTCCGCCGGCCAGCCCGGCGACTGGACGTAGCGGCGGATATCGTCGCCGGCCTCCGGCGTGTCGAAATCGGCCACGTTGGACGGCAGCTGGATCATGCCGCCGCCGGTCAGCTCGCGCAGCATTTCCAGGACTTCCGGGTAGAGCCGCGACTGCAGCACCATCGCCGCGTAATGGGTCTGCGGGTGCGGCACGTAAACGCCGTTCTCGTTCGGCTGCGCCTTTGCGATCTGCCCGTCCATCAGACCCTCGTACATCGCCACCTGCACCGCGATTTCGGCGATCTGGCCCTGCACCGGCGGCATCGCGTTGATGCCGTTCATCTTGGTGATCCGTTGCGCCAGGCCGGTCAGAAAGCGCAGCTTGGTGACGAAGCGGATCTGCGCCTGGTTGTTGCCGATGATATGGGCCGGCGTCTCGAACCACTGGTCGCGGCAGATATCCAGGTTCTTGTAGACGAAGATATGTTCCCACGGCACGAACACGTCGTCATAGACGATCAGCGAATCCGTCTCGTCGAAGCGGGTCGCCAGCGGGTAGTCGTACATGCTGCTCGCCGCGCGCGCATAGGAGCGGCGGGAGTGGATTTTCACGCCGGGTGCGTTGCACGGCACGATCAGCGAGATCGCATAATTCTCGTCGCCCGGCCGCATGGGGTGGATCGTGCTCTGTTGCACGTAGTCGGAAAAGACCGTGCCGGTGCCGAGCATTTGCGCGCCGCGGATGACGACACCGTCGTCGCGCTCCTTGACGACACCGCAATAGAGGTCCGCCGGGTCCTGCTGGTGCGCCGGCTTGGAGCGGTCGATCTGCGGCGGGACGATCGTGTAGGTGATGTAGACGTCGTTGTCGCGCAGGAACTCGTAAATGCGCAGCGCGTTGTCGGCGAACCGCTCGTTGCCGTCGCGCGCCAGGACCTGCGGCGCCGACGCGAAGCCTGTAAAGAAACCGGCGACATGGTCCGGCGTGCGGCCCATATAGCCGAGGCTGTGCTCCGACCAGCGCTCGATCGCCGCACGGCGCTGCCGCAGCGCCTCGACCGAGTCGGGCATCTGCCAGATGCGGTTGACCGGCCCACCCGAGGTCGGCGAAATGTAGGTCATCAGATCCTTGTTGGCCGGATCGCAAGCGATGTCGAACAGCCCTGCGATCGTCCGCGCCGGTTCGGCGAAGGCCGGATGCGATGTCACGTCGCCCACTTCCTCGCCGTCGACGAAGACCCGCCGCCCGTCGTTTCGCAACGCGTCCAGAAACTGCGCACCCGTGCGTAAGCCACCGGGAAACCGGTCGTCTTTCAATGGAACGCCTTTGGATCGCGGCAGTGTCATTTTCGTCATAGTTGCACTTCCTACCGAGCAGCCGATCAACCGATCCGGCATTTGGCAATGCCGGGCCGGTGGCTATAGTAGCAGCCTAGCCGACGAAGCAGGGACTCCGGCAATCCATGACCAGCACGGAAAATTCACAGTTGGATCAACGCGCCTTCCGCGATGCGGCCGGCAGCTTCGCGACCGGCGTGATGGTCATGACGTGCAACGGCGGCGCCGAAGGTTTGATCGGCGTGACGATGAATTCATTTTCCTCCGTATCGCTGGATCCGCCCCTGGTCTCGTTCTGCATCGCGGATTCGCTGACCGAGTTCGAAACCCTGTTGAAGACCGACGTATTCGCCTTGAATTTGCTGAACGAGGACCAGCAGGAGCTTTCCAACCAGTTCGCCAAGACCGGGCCGGGCAAATGGCGGGGCGTAACCTATCGCGAAGGCGCCAACAGCGCGCCGATCATCGAGCCCAATCACGGCGTGCTGCTGTGCACGAAGCATGCGCAGTATGAATGCGGCGACCATTACATCGTCGTCGCCAGGGTCGATGAAATAGAAATCGAAGGCAACGAGCCGCCGCTGATCTTTTACAAGGGCAAGTATCGCCAGCTTGCCTAATGCCTAAGCGTCATCCGCCGGCGCGTAATAGTGCAGTTCGAATAGCAGGCAGCCAGCTTCCGATTTGAACGGTCCGTGGTAGGCGCCCGGCGGCCGGCACGCATAGGTCGGCGCGTCGAACGGTTCGCCCCCTTCGCCTTGCGCATCGTTCCCGACGGTCAGGGCGCCGGCAACGAGATAGACCTCTTCCCAGTGATCGTGCACGAACGGCTCGGTCGAAAACGCGCCCGGGTCGATGCGCAGCAAGCGCGTCCGGCTGCCGGTCTTGGCCTCCTCGTCCAGATCGGAGGTCAGCACCTTCTGTTTGATTCCTTCCGGATAGCCTGGCGGCACCTCCCAGCCCTCGTCCATGTTCAGCGTGGTGAATTCGATATGCGGTTTTGCCATCCTCTTGCCCCTATCCGATATTCGGCAAATTCGACATGTCGTATGCGTGCGCGATCCTGCGACCCAGCACCGGATCTTCCAACTCGAGTTCGAAGCGCGGCGCGCCCTTAATGCCGCCGATGACCGGCAGGGTCCCGCCGAACATCGCCTGCCCGGATGCCAGCGGCGCGTATTCTTCGGCATATTGCGCCGCCAAATCCAGCGGATCGATCATCGAAGCGACGGTGCCTTCCTGATAGAGGAATTTTTCGCCGTCCTCGACCCGGTATGACCGCAGTACCAGCTCGTCCCAATGATTGCGCAAATCGTCGTGCCGCCACAGGGTGGACGCAACCGGCTTGGGGCAGCATTGCTTGGAGACGCTCACATTGTACGCCTCGACTTCCCGGTCGGTATGGTCCGAGCCGAGCCCAACCCAGAAACCGTCGTCACGCTTCAGCAGAAAATATTCCGCTTCGCCGCTGCTCCCCTCGCCAACGATTTGAATAGCCGACGCGGTGGTCAGCAGGTTCGCGCCGACCCGGTAGAAGCACGGCGTGGACACCGGCCGCGCCACGCCGAGAGCCTCCAGTTCGACGATATGCTCCTCGAGCTTGGCTTTGTCGCGGCCGGTCCAGCCGCCGATGATCAGATCGGTGACAAGGACCGATTCGGTTCGCGGCGCATCGCTGGAAACAAAAGTCAGTTCCAATGTGTTTGTCATCTCAACCCGCCCAAAGATCGGCGAATTGCGTCGCGACGACCTTCTCGTACGCGACCGGCCCGTCGAGCCAGCCGAGATCGGCCATGAACTCATTCATGCCGAGTACGAACTCCTCCGAGATCGACGCGTTGTAATAGGGCAGATCGCGGGCGACCACGTCGGCGATCATTTTCGCATCGTCTGCCGGGAACAATTTCTCGCCGACTTTCGTGACCAGAGACAAATCCTCCTTGATCGCATTCTGCGTCTTCACGATGGCGCGCACGGCAGCAGCGGCCGCTTCCGGGTCACGCTCGATCAAGGCATCGCTGCCGATCAGGGCCGGGCAGGTGTAGTTGAAAGCCTTCGTCGGCTCGTCGCCGCGCCGGATATCTACCAACAGCTTGCCGGCCCCGGCGCGGATCGCGGTTTCGGCTCCCATGCCGTTGGCCCAGAACGCGTCGACCTCGCCCTTGGCGAGCGAATTCGCGGCGGCGACACCGAAGGACACGCCCGGTTTGATTTCGCCCGGCGCCGGCGCGACCTTGACCTTGTCCCGTTCCAGATCGATCCCCGCTTCCGCCAGCATGCGCTTGAGGCCAAGTTCGACGAAGGGTGCCGCGGCGACGTACAGACCCTTCACCGCGCCGATGTCGCCCCGTTCGGCGTCGAGATCGGTGCGCACGACCAGCAGCCAATACATGCCTTGCGCCAGGGTCGCCAACAGTTTCGCCCCATCCCAATTGGGATAGGCCGCAAGCGCGCTGTGCGCCGACCCCGCCACGAGATCGAATTCACCGTCACGCATCAACTCGCAGCATTTGTTGACCGGGAAATAATGTACGAGCTCCATGTCGAGCCCCTCATCCCGGAAGAACCCCAACTCGACGGCGGCGACCGCCGGGAAGTAGGAGTTCGAGATAAGGTCGGGTACGGCAATTTTCATCCAACCTCTCCTGCGTTCTGCGCGATCATATCCTGCCCAGCGCCTTCAGAATCCTGTGCGGCGTCAATGGGACTTCGCTTAGCGTAACATCGAACGGCGTCAACGCATCGTTGACCGCGTTGAGCACGGCGCCCATCGCACCCGTCGTGCCCGCCTCTCCCGCGCCCTTCGCACCCAGTTCCGAAGTCGCCGTCGGCGTTTCCAGATGCTCGACCTCGATGTCCGGCATTTCCGCCGCCATCGGCACGAGATAGTCCGCCAGCGTGCCGTTGACCAAATTCCCGGCATCGTCGTAGACGAACTCCTCGTACAGAGCCCCGCCGATCCCCTGTACCACGCCGCCGCGAACCTGTTCTTCGACCAGCAAGGGGTTGAGCAGCCGCCCGCAATCATGCACGACGAGATAGCGCTGAAAGGTAACCAGCCCGGTGTCCGTATCCACCTCTATGATCGCGACATGCAGCCCGTTCGCCGGCAGGAACATCCGGTCCCGGCTGGCGTACCGCCCGGTCACCGTGAGATCGGCCGAGACCTCGTCTGGGATCATGTAGGGCTTGAAATGACCAACCGACGCGACCTCGCCAAGCGTCATGTGAGACGCGCCGCTTTCCACATCGACGATCTCGCCACCGCGGATATCCAGCGACTCCGCAGATTTCTGCAGCAGGACACCGGCGATATTGAGTATGTTCGCGCGCAGCTCGCGCCCTGCTCGAAGCGCTGCCTCGCCGGCGAGCGCCGCGCCGCGCGAACCCCACGACCCGCCGCCGACGGGGCAAAGCTCGCTGTCGCCGCTGTTCACCTTGACGTTGCCGACGGGCACGCCGACGGTGCCCGCCACGACCTGCTGAATTCCGCTGTCGATACCCTGCCCCTGATCGGTCGCGCCGGTATAGCAGCGGATGCCCCCGGACGCCTCGAGCCTCAGGATGCACGTCTCCTGAGCACTGATGTGCTGCCCGCCTTCGCCGTAATATTCCGGCCCGATCGATGTCAGATCAACGAAAGTCGCGAAACCGATCCCGCGATAGACGCCCGTTTCGCGCAATTGCGCTTGCTCGGCCCGGAATGCCTCGACATCGATCCGCTCCAGGGCGCGGTCGAGGCATCCATGGAAAGACAGTTTTTCCAGCGCGATGCCGCCAGGCGACGTCGTCGGAAAATCCTCGTCACGCAGATAGGCGCGGCGGCGAAGCGCGATCGGGTCGAAACCCAACCGCCGCGCACCGAGATCGATCAATTGCTCGGTCACCGCGCAAGCGATGGGATGCCCCACCGACCGGATATGACCAAGAACGGGTTTGTTGAGATAGGCCATGCGCACGGCCGCTCGATAGTGGTCGTGGCGGTAGGGAATGCCGCACAGCCGGATGATCTGATTGCCTTCCGCGACACTGGAGCGCGGATACTGCGAATAGGCGCCGGCATGAAACAGATCGTCGATCTCCAACCCGACGATATCGCCTTCTTCGACGAAGGCCATGCGCGCGGTCACCGTATGGTCGCGGCAATGAATATCGGACAGGAAGGATTCCAGCCGGTCGGCAACGTACTTCACCGGACGGCCCAGCAATTTGGAAACCGCGCAGGCGGCCAGTTCGTCCGGATAGAGGTGGTGCTTGAGCCCGAAGGCGCCGCCCACATCCGGGCAGATCACCCGCACATTCTGCTCGGGTATACCCAACAGCCGGGCGTAGAGGTCTTGCTGCTGATGCGGCGTCTGGTGCGACTGGTGTACGGTCAGTCGCTCCGAAGATGGATCGTAGTCGGCGATCACGCCGCGCGGCTCCAGACTCACACCTGTATGGCGGTTGAACCGAAACTGCCGCTCTACGACGAGATGCGCCCGACGGAACGCGTCTTCCGTATCGCCTTGCAAGACCTCGGCTGCGAAAGCGAGGTTGTCTCCGAATTCTTCATGGATAGCCGGCGCCCCGGTTTCGAGCGCAGTTTCCGCATCGCTCATGGTGGGCAATTCGTACCATTCGACGACGACCCGCTCCGCCGCATCCTCCGCCTCGGCACGGCTGCGCGCGGCGACCGCGGCGACCGCTTCGCCCTGCCAGCGCGCGGTGTCCGTTGCCAGCACACCCTGCACCGGTGCTTTCAGGGCGGGAAACAAATTGTGGGTGCCACGCCAAGTGTCGACAATGTCCGCCAAATCGGACGCGATGACGACACCCGTCACGCCGGGCATGACGGTGGCCTCCGCCATATCGATCGCTTCGACCCGCGCATGGGGATAGGGCGACCGCACGAACGCCAGATGCAGCATACGCGGCAATTGTATGTCGTCGACATACCGGCCCCGGCCCGCCAACAGAGGTTTGGCGCGATCGCGCGGCAGGGCGGACCCGATCGGCGCCTTCACGCGCGCCTCACCGCGCCGTCCACCCACCGTCGACGACGAGGCTGGCGCCGGTGATCATCGACGCGGCCGGCGAAGCGAGAAAGACCACCGCACCGACAATATCGTCGATCTGCGCCAGATGGCCCATCGGGATGCTGCCGATGATTTCCGCCCGGAAATCCGGATCGGCTAGCGCCGGCCCGGTCATCGGGGTTTCGACCCATGTCGGCCCGACGGCGTTGACCCGGATGCGCTGCGGCGCCAACTCGATCGCCATCGATTTGGTCA
>CAYLTU010000258.1:0-8408 GCA_964386465.1 uncultured Rhodospirillaceae bacterium | reverse complement strand
CGGAACCGTAGGCTTCCGCCGTCCAGACGGAATCGTAGCCGAGCCGTTCCGCGAGTTGCACGCGTTCGACCGGCAGGTTCATGGCCGCGCCGGAATAGCCGATTGCAAGTCCGAGTTTCATCGTCAAGCTCCCCAAATTTCACCTATGATAATCCGCCGACACGCAAAAGCGCGACAGGAATGATGCCCTGCCGCGCTTTCCGTTTCTATGGCAATGAAGTTTCGCTCCGCGGCTGTTTCGGTCACGAAGGTTTGGACGGGCTTGTCGTCGAGCACGGTGACCCGATGCATAAGGCGGCGCTGGCCCTGATAGTCGTTGATCGCATTGTGGTGCGTGCAGCGGTTGTCCCAGAAGGTCAGTGTGCCCGCGCGCCATGCCACGCGGCAGGTAAATTCCGGCCGAGCCATGTGGCCGTACAGGAAGTTCAGCAGCGGGGCGCTTTCCTCGGCGGTCATTCCTTCGAAATGCTTGGTGAAGGAGCGGTTTACGTACAGACCCTTGCGATCGGTCTCCGGATGTACCCGTACAACCGGATGAACGGCGACCTGTTCGGCGTCTTCGGAATATTTGAACGCCATGGACTTGTTCTTGGCCCGTATTTCGATTCCCGGTGGCTGCGTCGCTCGCAGTTACTCGCTGGCCAGATGGTCCTTCGTCATGCGCCCGTAATCCTCGCCACGGGTGAGCTGCTTCATCAGGTCGCCCGGCGCCACGCCTTCGAGGTCTTTCGGCGCGGTCCCTTCGCGAAGCGCCTTCAGCGTGTCGTAGACCGCTTGGATACCGGCCATGATCGGCATATGGCCCTGCAAACCGATACGGACACCGAGCCGGCCGAGCATGGCCTTGTCTTGCAGTTCTGGTCCCAGGCTTCCGAGAAGAATCGGAATATCGATGGCGTTGCCGATCGCCTCCAGCTCCACCGGATTGTTGATGCCGGTGAAGAACATCGCATCGACACCGACATCCTGGTAGGCCTTGGCGCGCGCGATGGCGTCGTCGAGGCCGGTGATCGCGGCAGCACTTGTCCGCCCTGCGATGACGAGGTTGGAATCCTGACGGCCCTCCAGCGCGGCGCGCATCTTGCCGACGCCCTCTTCGAGGGAGATCAATTCGGGACCGCCTGTCTGTCCGTACGGTGTCGGCAGAACCGTGTCTTCGATCGTCATCGCGGCGACGCCGGCCGACTCGAGCTCCTCCACGGTCCGTCTGACGTTCAACGCATTGCCGTATCCATGGTCGGCATCGACCAGCAGCGCCAGGTTGCCGGCGCGGCAGATGCGGTAGGCTTGCTGTGCGAATTCGGTCAAGGTGAGGACGATCAGATCGGGCGCGCCCAGTACGGATAGCGAGCCGATGGAACCTGCGAACATGCCGACCTCGAAGCCGAGGTCCTCGGCGATGCGCGCCGATATCGCGTCGTATACGGAGCCGGGATGAATGCATTCGCTGCCTTTGAGGAGCGCGCGAAACCGTTCGCGCCGTTCGGTCCAGTGCATGTCAGAAGGTCCTTATTCTCAGTTCGTCGTGGGCGTCAGGCCGATCCCGCCGCGGATTTCTCTCCCTGCCGCGACCGGTGATAGGGCGCATAGAGCAGCGCGGCAAGATCGGGCCTTCGTTCCAGCATCGCGTTTTGGACGCGGACGGAACTGGCGATCTGGCTGACGCCGCCAGACTTGGACGGGCGTACGCCGAGCAGTGCTACGACATCGCACCGATCGGTATAAGCGAAGCGGTCCATTGGAGAGCGTCCGCGCCTTGGAGGATTTGAACGTCTTCCCATCGCGTGTCGTGAGCTTGTGATCGAAGAGCGCGTCGGTGTCCTGCCTCTTGTCCTCGATGTCGCGCATCATCATGCCGCGAAAATCCTGATGCAGCGGTGTTCCGAGGTTTAGGTCGATGCCGTGCCAGATATGGCGCAATCTGCCGGCAAACCGATCTACCGGCAGCTTGGAAAGCCGCGCCATCCCGCAACCGTCTTCAAGCTCCAATTGGATCTTGCGAAATTTTTCCGCCATACCGTCGAGCGGAAAATCATCTCTTGTCATTTCCCGCCAATCGGTGCTCCGCGCCGCAACCGCCGCGTCCACGCGCTCGAGTTCAGCAATATCGTCTTCGGACAATGAAAACCGCCAACGTGGATCGTCGGCGATGTCGGCGCCTGTCCAATTACAGGGGCCTTCTATCTTGTTTGGATGGGCTGCCATATTTCCCTTATTCCTCTGCCGGGCTATTGCGGGTCATTGTCGTTGGGGTTAGGAGCCTGTCCGATGCAGTCTATAAGCATTACTCCGACAGGCTCCTAGGCGAGGCGGTCCAGAATTCCTGTTCCAGCTTGGCCCAATCGCGTCGTTTGCGGTAGATCGTCGAATTGCTGATATCCAATAGTTTCGCCGCTTTCGGAATGTTTCCACCGCAGAGCCGGATCGCCTCTTCGATTGCCCGTTTTTCGGTCAACCATAGAGGGGCGATCGATGGCGATTCACGATCGCACGGTGTCGCCATCCCCCCGTCGACCGGCAGGTTTTTCAGGGTGTCGGGCAGCATCTCCCGGGTTACGACCGTGCCATCATGCAGTACGACGATATTTCGGATCGTATTCTGCAATTGCCGCACATTGCCTGGCCAACTGTAGGCCTGGAACAGCACTTCGACGTCCGGGGAAAATGTCGTGAACCGCTTGTTCTCCTCGACGGCCGACAGGTTGAGCATATGGTTTGCGATCGCGATGACGTCGCGATCCCGCGTGCGCAAAGGCGGCAGTTCTATGGGAACGACGTGCAGCCGGTAGTACAAATCTTCACGAAACCGGCCGGCCTCGAGCTCTGCCAACGGATCCCGGTTGGTCGCGCAGACCAGTCGGACATCCGCCCGGTCGGTATGATCGTCGCCGACGCGCTGGTATACGCCGGTCTGTACGAAACGCAGGAGCTTGGCCTGCAATGCCATATCCATTTCAGCGATTTCATCGAAGAACAGGGTGCCGCCGTCGGCGCGTGCCGCGGCACCTTTGCGGTTCGACGTGGCACCCGTGAACGCGCCTTTTACGTGGCCGAAAATTTCGCTTTCCATGAGTTCTTTGGGAATTGCGGCGCAGTTGACGATGACCAAGGGCTTGTCGCGGCGCGGGCTTTGCGAATGAACGGCGGTCGCGCAAATTTCCTTGCCGGTACCGCTTTCTCCGGTGATGAAAACAGTGGCGTCGCTGGCGGCCGCGCTGGCGATGACGCGGTAGACGCTCTGCATGACCAAGGAGGCGCCGATAAAGCCGGAACTGCCCGACTGCGCAAACGCGCCCTCATAGGCATCGACCTTGCGGCGCAACGATTGCCGCTCCAGGGCGTTTTTGAAGGTTGCGTTGAACCGGGCCGCGCTGACCGGTTTGACAAGAAAATCGAATGCGCCGGCACGCATCGCCTCGACCGCGTTGTCAACCGAGCCTTCGGACGTCATTACGATGACCGATATCGGCAACTCGTTTCTTTTGATGTAGTCGAGGACGTCGAGACCGGTAGAGTCCGGCAATAGAAGGTCGAGCAGCACGACTTCGGGCTGCTCGGTGCCTATTGCGTCTATCGCGGAGGCAACAGTCATGCGGTGCGATGTGACACAAGGCTCATCGCGAAGAAATTCCAGGTAGGCTTGTGCCAGTATGGCGTCGTCTTCAACCAACAGGATGTTCGGGAGGGAAAGGCCGCCGGTTTCGTTCATGAGATACCTTGTCGATCCTCGCAATGCCCCAGTAACAAGGAAAATGCGATTAATCTCGTATTGTATAAACCTCACATAGATCATGCAATTTCTACCGGACAGGCGAATTTCGCCATGACAGGCAAACGGATCGAAATCTGTCGGTGCTGATATACGAAAATAATTTTTCTCGGGAAACGGGTCCTTCGAGAGCGCGGAATGTTGTAATTTAGTTAACGATTTCGAGTTAGAACGCTAGGTGAAGCGCCTCAATTGCAAGTTGGTTCGATGAAAAAACTCGATAAGATTCTGTGTGTTGAAGACGAAGCCGATATCCAAACGGTCGCGAAGATGGCTTTAGAGGCCGTTGGCGGTTTCGATGTTGAAATGTGCGGTTCCGGCGAAGAGGCTATTAAAAAGGCGCCGGCATTCTGCCCTGACCTAATCTTGCTCGACGTTATGATGCCGGGGATGGATGGGGTCGCGACCTATCGTGCCGTTCGCGAATTACCCGAGGCAGTCGACACGCCGATCGTCTTCATGACGGCGAAAAGCCAGGCTCACGAGATCGAACAGCTGCTCGAACTCGGCGCACTCGGCGTGATCTCGAAGCCCTTCGATCCCATTCAACTGTCCAACCAGGTGGCCAGCCTCTGGGAGAAGAACCATTAACCTGGATCCGGAAATCGAGAAACGAATTGCGGAACGCCTAAAGGTTCTTGGCGAGAAATTCGCGGGCGAATTCGCCAACAAATCAACCGAAATAAGATCCTTGTGGGATGGAGTCGAACGCGGCGATCCGGACGCGTTGGATTCTTTGTATCGTGCCGTCCACTCGCTCGCCGGTTCCGGGGAAACATTCGGCTTCCCCAAATTGAGTGAGGCGGCCAAGCAATGCGAAGGCGTGCTGCTTACCGGGGTCGAATCCGGGCAATTGCAACATGATGCCGCCCGCGCGGAACTTGAACTGGTTCTGGCCGAACTCGACCGATAAGGTCCTATCCGTTAGGCTTGGCGCGCACCCGAAACCGAACGGACGCGCCGATGCCAATGATCTCCGATGGTTTGATTGTGGTCGCGAAAAGCGATTGCCCGACCTGTACTTTACTGGAGCCGGTCTATCGCGAGCTTGCGGCAAGCGCCGCGCCTGTCGCGTTCTACAGCCAGGACGACCCAGCATTTCCGGAAAGTATCGACGAAGTCCTCGACGATCGCGCGCTTGAGCAATCCTATCGTCTCGCTATCGAGACGGTACCGACTCTCATCCGCATGGAAGGCGGGCAGGAAGTCGCGCGAACGGTCGGGTGGGATCAACGCGACTGGCGCGACCTCACCGGCATGGGCAGATTGGGCGAAGGGCTTCCCGAGTTTCGGCCCGGTTGCGGGTCGATGAGCGTGGAACCTGGCATGACGGAGACGTTGGCGATCCGTTTCGGCGATGTCGATATCGCCGCCCGGCGGATCGAGATCGGACCGCTGGAAGATGAGTTGGAGGCCTGTTTCGAACGCGGATGGAGCGACGGTCTGCCGGTCGTGCCGCCGACGGAAATCCGCCTTGTGCGAATGCTTGAGGGCACGACACGGTCGCCCGACGAAATCATCGGCAATGTGCCGCCAAACCTTGTTCCGTGCAGCGTGGAGAAAGTCGCGATTAACGCCGTCTTGGCGGGCTGCAAGCCGGAGTATCTCCCCGTTGTGCTGGCCGCGGTGGAAGCCGCCTTGATCCCCGAATTTTGCATGCATGGGATGTTGTGTACGACCCATTTCGTCGGGCCGATGGTGATCGTTAACGGTCCCGTCGCGAAGGCGATCGGCATGAACTCCGGCGGCAATGCGCTCGGCCAGGGTAACCGGGCCAACGCCACGATCGGCCGCGCGCTGCAGCTTGTCATCCGCAATGTGGGCGGTGGCGTTCCCGGCGGTATCGACCGCGCGACCCTCGGCAACCCGGGCAAGTACAGCTATTGCTTCGCCGAGGATGAAACCGATCCGCACTGGGCGCCCTTGTCTGTAGAGCGCGGCGCCGCGCCGGGGTCATCGGCTGTTACGCTCTATGGCGGCGAAGGGTTGCTGGGAAGTTTCGATCAGCTGTCGCGGACGCCGGAATCCTTGACCCGGTCGCTCGCGCTATCTCTGCGCGCGATCGGACACCCGAAGAAGGCAGGCGCGCATGACGCGCTCGTCATTCTGTCACCGGAACATTTCAGAACCTACCGTCAGGCGGGCTGGTCGAAAGCGCAGACATTAGACGCCTTCGAAGAGGCGTTGCGCATACCGGGAAGCGAACTGATAAGAGGTGCCGGCGGAATCGCGGAAGGCGTGCCGGAACATCTCGCCGGTGAAACCCTGTCCAAGTTTCGGCCGGGAGGCCTCAACTTAGTGCGTGCGGGCGGCATTGCCGGCATGATGTCGGCCATCGTTGGCGGCTGGGCCGCTACCGGCGAAAGAGGAAGTGAAATGGTAACCAAGGAGATCGGAACATGAAGGAAGCAACCGTCCTGCTCGATCCGACTGCCGAAACGACGCCAGCGAAACGCGAACGCGTTGCGCCGCCGGCGTCGCTCGACGGCAAGACGATCGCCTTGCTGGATATCGGTAAGGCGCGCGGCGACGTCTTTTTGGACCAGCTTGAAGAAGGAATGGTATCGCGCGGGTTCAAGGTCAAACGCTATGCCAAGCCGACGAACACCAAGGTCGCGCCGCTCGCGGTTGCGCAGGCCATCGCGACGGAATGCGACGTTGTCGTCGAAGCGCTATCCGACTGAGGTTCCTGTACGTCGTGCAGTTTGCATGACATCGCAGATCTCGACAGCCGTGGCATACCGGGTGGCATGATCGCAACAACGGCGTTTGAAGAGGCGGCGAATTCGCAAGGTCGCGCGCTTGGCTTCGATCCTGCCGTCGTTTATGTGCCGCACCCGATCCAAGACCGCACCGACGCTGAAGTACGGGCGATAGCCGACGAAGCGTTGGATTCCGTGCTGGATATGATTTCGGGCGCTTAGAGACCGCACCAAGCAAAAGCGCGCGGCCTCCAGGCGTCATCGAATCGAGCCTATTTATTCGAAATGTGCTCCAGGACAGGAATAGGGCCGGTCGCACCGATACGGCATTTATCGACGCTGCGCTTCATTTCTGTGCCGCGCTACGGCCTCTGCCGTTCATCGTATCTCGGAAAATATATACGCAACAAAGAGTTAAAAAATAACACGTTGAACGGCGGCATTGTGGCAGATGCGGGTTATGTCGATTTTATTGAAAAATAAACAAATTACACCTAACTTATACGGTAATTATCTTGAAGTAAGACAAGTGAATCGAATTGACAGACGGTGACATCACGCAGGCACGGGTCTTGGTCGTCGAAGACGATGACCTAATGCGTGAATACATCGTCGGCGTTCTGGAATCGGTTGGATTCACCGACGTGAATTTGGCGCATGATGGTATTGCGGCGTGGCGTCGGTTCGAACAGGGAGATCAATTCGATCTGGTAATCTGCGACTGGATCATGCCCGGCATGGACGGGCTCGAAGTTCTCAAGAATATTCGTGATGGCCGCTCCGCAATCCCGTTTATCCTGGTTACGGTGCGCGATACCGAGGAGGCCGTGAAACGCGCGACGGACAGCGGCGTTACCGCGTTTCTGGCCAAGCCCTTTAAGCCGGGTCAGCTGATTGCCGAAGTTTTCAGGATTTTGGAGGACAGTTCCATCCTCGAACACAGTTCGGATGCCGAAGTCTGGGAATTTTGACGGTCCAAGCGCCCGTGTCAGCGGGACGGGCTAGGCTACGATCAACAAATAGACGATACCGACGACGACAAGCAACATGCCCAGAAGCTCGCCCGGCGACGTCCGCTCGCGGAAGAATAGGATCGAAATCGCCAAAGTGTAGATAAACTCGATCTGGCCCAGGGCCTTGACGAAAGAAGCGTTTTGCAGCGTGAACGCCGTGAACCAGCCGAACGAGCCAAGCGCGCTTGTTGCCCCGACGAAGGTCCCGATTTTCCATTCACGGGTCATTATCGCGATCTGTTCCCTTTCCCTGATGACGATGTAGATACCGAGTATCGCCGATTGCATCAGTACAGTCGTTAGCAAGGTTAAGGCAGCCGGAAACAGTACGGAGTCGCCGCCAAATGATAGCGCCGCCTGCCGGATGGATAGCGAGGCCAGCGCGAAGCAAAGACCGGACGCCAGTCCGACCGCGGCGGATTTGTTCCAGACTCTGGCGATCAAGGTGCTGTTTTCGACGTTGGTCCTCATAACCGTGATGACGACGACACCAAGAACGCTGATCGCAATTGCCATCCAGCCCTGCGGGTTGATTGCTTCGTTGAAAAGCAAGGCGCCCGCGACGGCCGTCAGGAACGCTTCCGTACGGGCGTAGGTCGTTCCGACGGCAAAATTGCGGAACGAGAACAGATAGACCAGTAGCGCCGTCGCGAGGATCTGTCCGACGCCGCCCAGCAGGCAGAATCCGAGGAAGTACAGCGTGAGCGGCGGTATCGTTTCCTCGTACGCGTACAGCAGGAAGATAAAATAAGTGACAACGAACGGCAGGCCGTAGATGAACCGGACGAGCGAAACAGCGAACGTACTCATATGCTGAGTGAGGTGCTTTTGGCCGCCGGTTCGAACGGCCTGCGCGGCCGACGCCAAAAGCGTCAGATAGACCCAACCCCAGGTTTCCATCGCCTTTCCTCCGGGCGGCCACGC
>CAYLTU010000257.1:0-8420 GCA_964386465.1 uncultured Rhodospirillaceae bacterium | reverse complement strand
GACCCTAATGCTAAATCATGTAGGCGCTTCCGCCTCACTCAGAGCCTCCATATAATGCGTTATCGCGGTCGGATCCTTGAACGGAAATGACCGCATATCCTCGGCAGTTGCACTTGGCAAACGGGACTTCAGATGTTCCGTTGCCTCACGTGCCTCCGCCATTCGCCCTAACATGGCGTAGGACGCCGCCATTGGACGATGCATCGCCGGCAATGGGTTCGGGATGTCCCTGAGTACAGCTTCACACCATTCGATGCACTCTTCGTAACGACAATCTTGGAACAGGGCCATCGTCATTGCAGCGTACCAGATCGCATTGGAAGGGTCGCGCGGGGCGATACGAATGGCAGCGTTCAGTCTTTCCATCGCCTCTTTCCATTCGCAGGCATGCAACAGGCAACAGCCGAGCCAGCCATGAGCATCAGGCGAGTTGGGTGCGAGGTCGAGGGCGTAGCGCGCTCTGCTGACAGCTTCGTCGAACTTGTGGAAAAAGACATCGACATTGGCCAAAGCTAGTAATGCAGATACATTGCGGTCATTGATAGTAACGGCCTTTTCTGCGGCTTCCCGTGCGGCCTCTAGCGCTTTCGCTGGTTCGTCGTACCAACTAAAATACAACCCGATGGTGTAGCTTGCCGCCAGATCACTGAATGCAAGATCATTGTTGGGATCGATCGCGATAACCTTTTCCAGCAATGCTCGAGCTTCCCGATTATTTTCCTTGGTGAATTTGTTTAGGTGCCAATGGGCTTGCATTAAAAGGTCCCAAGCGTCCAGGTTCCGCGTTTCCTTGTGCCGAGACCGATGCATTTCGGCGGCCATAAATTCGGGCGCCACCGCGCCGATTATCTTCTCTGTGATTTCATCCTGCACGGCAAAAACGTCCGTCAGTTCGCGGTCGTATCGGTCGGCCCAGATATGGTGGTCCTGTGGGGCATCGATCAACTGCGCCGTGATGCGGATCCGGTTGCCGACCTTGCGCACGCTACCTTCCACTAGATACTGAACGCCCAATTCCTGCGCTATTCGCTTAACTTCCGTGGCCCGGCCCTTGAAGGCGAAGGAAGAATTGCGGGCGATGACGAAAAACCAGGGCAAATGGGACAGCCCGGCGATGATATCCTCGCTGATGCCGTCAGAGAAATATTCCTGCTCTGGGTCTCCGGACAGGTTGTCGAAGGGAAGCACAGCGATGGAGGGCTTGTCGGGCGGTGGCAGTTTTTCATGTTCACATGACGCGGCTTCGACTTTCTGCGGCAACGCCGGCAGCCAGCGCCAAACCTGGATGGGCCGTGCTATGTTCTTGACTTCATGCTCGCCGCCGTTCCGCCAATCGATGTCCAGACGATCGCGGACCTGTCGGTAGGCATCGTCCGAAAGGGCGAGACCATTAGGTTCAGATAGACCTTCCAGACGCGCGGCAACGTTTACGCCGTCACCGAAAATATCGTCTCCTTCGACGATGATGTCCCCGAGATGCACGCCGATCCGGAAACACACGGCAGTATCGTCGGAGATAGAGGCGTTTCGCTCCGTCATCCCGTCTTGCACTGCGACGCTGCATTCCACGGCTGTGACGACAGACGGGAATTCGAGAAGCAACCCGTCGCCTGTGGTTTTGACGATCCGCCCTCCATGTTTCTCGATAAGGGGATCGATAAGTTCCGAACGATGCGTTTTCAGTTCAGAGAGCGTGCCGGTTTCATCCGCACCCATAAGGCGCGAATAGCCGACAACATCAGCGGATACGATGGCCGCGAGCCTGCGTTTGGTTCCCTCCGACATGGTGAGAGTGTAGCTGTCGCGACGTGCAGAGTCCTAGTGCGATAACTGTAGACAGCGAATTCTGGATTTGGTTATGAAGCGAATTCGCGGCAGTCCAAACTGGCTTCAGATGCGCCCTGCATTTCGGATGTCAGGTACAGAGCCGCATCACTTTATCGCCCGAAAACGGGGTCGCATCTTGAATTGCCACATTCGTTGCGTTAACCGGGAAGACGTCGTAGCGCGGTTTACGGCGCTGTAATTGACGCCGAAACGCTGGGCGAAAGGTTTGTTTCCGGCTTCTCGACCAACTAATCAACAAAAAACTGCCGGTCGTCATCCTCCTCCTCAATTTCTCGCGGGCGTTACAACGCGCCGTCACGTGATACAGCGCGCCTGGATATTCCATTCGAAGGGGCCGGGAAATGGGATTAAAATATCGAGAGAGAATGTGGCAATGAAAGATTTGCCCCTTCATTGCAGGTGTCCAGAAATCTGCCGATCTCTCTTCTTATGGCGACGATGCCTTGGCTGCGCGCTGCGCCAATACGATCGCGACTCCGCCGAGCGTTGCGGCGGATGCCAACACCAGACGTAACGTCAATTCTTCAAAGAGAATAACGACGCCACCAAAAGCTGCTATCGCCGGCACGCATAACTGAACCGTTGCCGCGCGGGTAGCCGTCAAGCCTGGAAGCGCCGCATACCAGATGACATATCCGCAACCGGATGCGACCGCCCCTGATGCGACCGCTAGGGCCAAGCCATTTGGAGAGATGCTAAAATCACGCACAAATATCAGGCTGACAATCAGTACGAGTGGCATTGAGTAGAGAAAGTTTCGAGAGGTGCCTTCAAGGGGGTCGGCTATCCCTCTGCCCAATAACGAGTAAAACCCCCAGGCGATTCCAGCAACCGCCATGAGAGCCGCGCCCAAGGCGTTGGGTGCTGTCAGGCCTGGTGAGACCAGATAGACAAGACCGAAGACGGCTATGGCGAGTCCCATCCACGATACCGCCGAAAAGCTTTCGCCTTCACGCAGCGCAACGATAAACATCGTCAACTGAACCGCGCCAAACAGTATCAAAGCACCAGTACCAGCACTGAGCGTAAGATATGCAAAGGAAAAGAAAACCATGTAGGTGAACAGCATGGCGGCGGCTCGCCAATCGGCCACGCCACGCATACTCGGCCGCCGGCGAAGTAGCACGATTAGCCACAGCACTACCACGCCGGAAATTACCCTAGTCGTGGTAAAGCTCGCAGCATCGATGAGTTCCCGTCCCAAGGCCAATCGGCACAGCAGCGAATTTGCCGCGAATGCCAACATTGCGACAACCGTTAACAACACGGTGCGAGTGGTCATCTATTTTCGTCATTCTGATACGCGCGACTGCTTCCATGAAAACCAGTATACGCTGATGCGCATATTAGCAAATCCATGGAGTCATCGACGTTCCGGCCGGGGAACAGCCAGCCTTGTAGGCGCGCCTCTCGCCACCAGACGCGCAGCAGATCGAGCAAGGGATCGGACGGCATGGCGTAGCGGTCCCGGCGCCCCTTGCCCTGCTCCACCCGGATCACCTTGCGCCCGCAGCCTGCCCTTGGGGTTGAACCCCGAGGGATGTCGCCGAGCTTGAGGGAGATCATCTCCGAGGCGCGCAGGCCGGCGCCATAGGCAATGTTGAACGCCGCTTTGTACTTCAGCCCCGGCGCGGCATCGAGAAGACGTCCGACTTTCTCCGGGTCCAGCGTCACGCCGAAAAAGAACCGCAAGGCGGAGACCGCCGCGTTCATCGAGGTCGCCGAGGCGCCCTTCGTGCGCATGTGCAACTGGTAGCGCCGCAAATCCTCCGCATTCGCCCGGTGCGGCGAGCAGCCGAAAAAGACAGTGAAGTCCCGCACCGCGCGGATGTATCCTTGCTGCGTGCCGGCCGAAAAACCGCGCACCGTCATGTCCTCGATCATGCGTTGCCGCAATCTGCATCGTAAACTATTGGAGGTGCGCGTAATGTGACAAGTTGTCGGTTTATGCATCATCAAAAACGCAAACGGCTGAAACTCGAAGCACTTACAATTCTATCCAATTCGAATTTCCATTTCGGAAATTTCGTCAAAAACAACCGGAGTAAATGGAATGCGCCCCACCCTATATGGTAGCAGACATGCTGTTTCCGCGGGGCATTACCTTGCTAGCGCCGCCGCATTTTCAATTCTCGAATCTGGCGGTAATGCGATTGATGCGGGATGTTGTGCGGGTATCGCGCTCGCGGTTCTGCATCCCGACGAAGTGAACTTTGCCGGCGTGGCGCCGATTATGATTCGAACTGGCGCGGGCAAGGTCGTTACCATTGCCGGGCTTGGTTACTGGCCGAAGGCCTTTCCCAAGGACCTGTTTATGCGCGAATACAACGGCGCCCAACCTTTGGGCGTTCTGCGTACCGTGGTGCCCGCCGCGCCGGATGCCTGGATCACCGCTTTGCGTGATTTTGGCACCATGTCATTCGGCGACGTTGCCGCCGCCGCGATCCGTTTCGCCAAAGAAGGCTTTGGCGTCGGTGAATTCCTCGCCAATGAATTCGCCAAGCATGAGGAGGATTATCGACGCTGGCCTTCGAACGCGAAGTTGTTTCTACCCGAGGGCCGCGCGGTCAAGCTCAATGAGCGTTTCGTCCAAACCGATCTTGCCGCCACGATGCAATACATGGTCGATGAGGAGCGCGCGGCGGCGGCAAAAGGGCGCGATGCCGGACTCGAAGCGGCGCGGGCCGCCTTCTACGCCGGCGATATCGCCGTCAGGATCGCGGCGCATCAAAAGGAGGAAGGCGGTTATCTGACCTTCGAGGATCTGGCGAATTATCACGCCCGCTACGAAGAGCCCGTCACCACCCGCTGGCGCGATTCCCGGGTCATAACCTGCGGTCCCTGGTGTCAGGGTCCCATGCTGGCGCAAGCCTTGCTGATGGTTGAGGGTGCCGGGCTCGGCGAGCTGAAACACAACGAGCCCGCCTACATCCACCTGATTACGGAACTTCTGAAAGGCGCCTTCGCCGATCGCGAATATCATTATGGCGATCCGCTTTTCGTCGATGTCGGCCTCGACACCTTGTTATCGGCGGCGCATATCGAAAAACGGGTTGCGGGTATCGACCGCAAGGTCGCGATGCCCGATATGCCGCCGAACCTTTATCACAACAGCGAAATACCGAAGGCCGCCACGACGCCATCGGAGCGCGACCCGGATACGTCCTATCTGTGTGTCGTCGACCGGTGGGGGAACGCGTGTTCCGCAACGCCGTCGGATGCCTCGTGGCGCGCCCCGGTCGTGCCGGGCCTTGGTATCGTCCCGTCCGGCCGTGGCACGCAATCGCGGCCCGATCCCAACCACCCCTCGGGCGTGGCTCCGGGGAAGCGGCCGCGGCTCACGCCCAACCCCGCGATCCTGCTGCGCGACGACGGCTCGGTCATGCCGTTTGGCGCACCGGGCGGCGACAGCCAGGTTCAGGCAATGTTACAGGTTGTTCTAAATGCATTTCACTTCGGCATGGATATACAAGAGGCCATCGATGCACCGCGTTTCATCACAATGAGTTTTCCAAATTCATTTGCGCCCTACAATCATTACCCGGGTCTATTGGGATTGGAGGGGCGATTCCCATCCAGCACTCACGACGAGCTCCTTGCGTTGGGTCACAAAATCGAGGAATTTTCCGCCTATTCACGCCGTCTTGCATCTGTTGAAGCCGTTCTCTATGAGCCGGCCAGCGGGTTTTTCCGATCCGGAGCCGACCCACGGCAGCCCGCATACGCAATTACGGTTTAGCGAAAATCTGAATTTCCGTATAACCGTGAAAGCCTCTAGTTGGCCTTCGCGGCAGGATGTGCCGCAATCTCCTGCTTCCGCAAATTCCGGACGCGCAAAACGACAGTAAGGATGCCGAGCGCAAAGAACGCCAAGGCAAATGGCCGCTGAAGGAAGATCATCGCACCGTCATCGTCCATCATCATCGCCTGACGCAGTGACCGTTCCGCCCCGCCCGCGAGAATGAACGAAATGATGAAAGCGGGGATGCTGAATTCGACCTTCTTCATCAAGTAGCCGACAACGCCGAAGAAGGTCGTGACCACAAGATCGAACAGTGCTTGGCGTAGGGCATAGGCGGCAACGAAACAGGTGATGAAGATGAAGGGATAGATCATCTGCGCCGGCACGATGGCGATCAGGCGGCCAACCATGCCACTGCCCCAATAGCCGATCAAAAAGTAAGTAGCGATGCAGAGAAGCCCCGAAGCGAACAGACCATAGATCATCTGCCCGTCCGTTTCGAACACCGAGGGGCCGATGGTGATGCCGTGGATCAACATGACACCGGCGAGCAGCGCCGCCGACGTGCTGCCGGGAATACCCAAGGTGAGGAGCGGGATGAGATTGGCGCCCGAGGTCGCGTTGTTGGCCGCCTCCGCGGCTGCGACGCCTTCGATCGCTCCTTTGCCGAATTGTTCCGGGTTTTTCGAGGTTCGCCGTGCCTCGCCGTAGGCGACGAAACACGCCACCGCCGCACCAATGCCCGGCAGCATGCCGATAACTGTGCCGGAACCGGTCGATTTCGCAATCACCGGTAGGAGCTGTTTGAATTCCGGCCAAGTGACCCGATTGTCCTCGGGTTTGCCCGAAGGGGGTGCGATCGATTTGTCTCCCAAGAGGGAAAGGCGATTCTCGATTTGAACGAAGACTTCGGACATGACGAAAACGCCGAGAAGCACCGGCACCAGGGCGACACCCTCCAACAGATAGTCGACGCCGAACGAATACCGCTCCTCGGCGGTGATCGAATCGAATCCGATCAGCGCGACCAGAATGCCGAGCATTGTGCTGAGCAGACCCTTCACGACCGATTTGCCGATCACGCTACCGATGATGACGAAGGCGCAGAAATAAACGGCGGTGTATTCCGGCGGCCCCATCTTCGCCGCGTAAATCGCGATATAAGCCGAGCTGGTGATCAGCAGCATCTCTGAGAACGTATCGCCCATCGCCGAAGCGATCACCGCGGTGCGCAACGCCTTGCCTTGCTTGCCCTGACGGGTCAGCGGGTAACCGTCCAGCTGTGTTGCCGAGGCTTGCGGTGTGCCCGGCGTGTTGAACAGGATAGCTGGAATCGAACCGCCGAAACTCGCCGACTTGCTGATCGTGTAAATGAAGGCCAGCGCCGACAACGTATCCATGTAGAAGGTTAGGGGAATCAACAGCGCGATTGCAGCCGATGCCGAAAGCCCCGGCGTAGCGCCCGCCAACAATCCTATAGCGGTTCCCAACAGCGCGAAAAATACCGGCTCCCAGCCCGAGAACAGAGTCGAAAATCCTTGGATAATGGGTAAATCAAGCATCTCCAATCCCCTTACTTTTACGACCTACGATGCGGTTCAACCGCCATATCCGATGGCGCCGCCTTCCGATACGGAAGCGGGTCAGAACAGGCCGACAGCGTCGCGGATCGCTCGAATGAACCACTGCGACTCGTATTCCCAGACCGTGCCGGGCGATTCGTGGAGCCCGAGCAAGGCATAAAAAAGGATGTAATAGACAAGGGTGGAGATCAACGGAATCAACAGAAGCCGGCCCCATCCCCGGTTCCCGAACATCGCCAGAGAGATTGCTGTCACAACGAGTGTCGGCAGCGGATACTGAAACATCGAAATGAACAATACGTATGCGAAGCCAATCCCCACCAAGGGCATGACATAGGTGAGCAACGGTCCGGATTCTCCCGGTTCGTAGAACACCCAGCCGCTTCGCATCAATGGAGGGATGGCCTTGGCGAGCATTATCAGCGACAGAAAGCCCAAGAGCGACAGGACCATGATCGGGAAGTCGACCGAGCTGAATCCGGGATCCAGCGGGTCGACGTAGATATCCCCCGTCACCGATGCAAAAATCCCGGTGACGAGGAGTATCAATACGCCGGCCAAGGCGTCGTTACGTGCAGTTTTGTCCACTGTTCGACACGTTCTTGATTGCTCTCAAACGACGTTTCTTTCCGTCGAACTTATTTCTTCTATTTCTTCATTCTGGTCTTCTTGATGAATTCGATGGTCGGCTTCCACTTCTCCCTCAGCTCCAGCATCATCGCCAGAGTCGGTTTCGCGGATTGATACCTGACCACAAGGCCGGTCTTCTTGGTTAGCTTCTTGAAGGCCTTTGTTTCTGTCGCCTTCTTAATCGCCGCATCCATCTTGTCGATGACATATTGCGGCGTCTTCGCAGGCACAGCCATGATCATCGGTGAGTTGAACGGCACGTAAGGCATTCCCATCTCCTTCATGGACGGCACTTCCTTGCGGATCGGGTCGCGCTCGTCGGCGAAGATAGCAAGACCGTTCATCCGGTCATGCAGACCGGTCAAATGCTGAACGCCGAGCACACCGAAATCCACCTGGCCACCAAGCAGCGCGGCTTTGGTCGGCGCGCCACCCTTGAAGGGAATATCCTGCACCTTGTCGATGAGATCGTTCTTGATCAGCCAAGCAACTCCGGAAACATTCGTCACGGCGCCACGTCCCGGATGGCCCCAGCGCAATTTCTTGCCTTTGGCGTGAGCCGCTCTAATATCCATGTTGAGGGTTAGATCCTCCGTCTTCAGACGGACAGCTTCAGC
>CAYLTU010000256.1:1462-8440 GCA_964386465.1 uncultured Rhodospirillaceae bacterium | reverse complement strand
CCGTGACCGCCGCCGCCAGTTCGCCGCCGCGCGTTTCCGGCAGCATGTGGCCGCCGCCGTCCATCGCGAGGCGTGTCGCACCCGGGATCAGGTCGGCCAGCTCGGCGCCGAACCAGGGCGGCATGAGCGGGTCGTCCGCCGCCGTCACGACCAGGGTGGCGCAGGCCAGCCCCGGCGCCAGCGGGCGGGCGTCGAAGGCCAGAATCGCCTCCAGCCGGCTCTCGATCCGGTCGGCGTCCTGTTGTGTGGCGTCTTTTGCCAACTGCTCGAACGCGTCGGCATGCGCGCGGCGGTATTCGGGCGGGAAGAGCAGGCTGGCATTGAACCAGGCGTAGCGGTACGGGTCGAGCGCGCGGGCGGCGGCGACGCGCAGGCGCTGCATCGTCGTCAAATGCGGATCGCCATGGCTCCACGGATTGACCAGCACCAGCCCGGCGACCCGCTCGGCATGGGCCGCCGCCATCGAAAGCCCGATGCCGCAGCCGGTCGAATGGCAGCACAAATGCGCCTTGCCGATCCCCAGCGCGTCCAGCAGCCCGGCCAACTCCGCCGCGCGCGCGGCCATGGTCATACCGTCCGGCCCCTGCACGGGCGCGCTTTGCCCTGTCCCGCGCTGGTCGTATCCGATCACCCGGAAATCGTCCGCCAGCTGGCCGAGGAACGGACCGACGCCGGCCGGGCCGCTGCTCTGCGGCAGCAGCGCCACCAGGGGCGGGCCGCCGCCTTGTTCGGTGTAGTGGATATCGCCGCCGTCGATCTGTGCGAGTGGCATGCGTCGGGTCTCCGGTTGGTTTTCCTTAGGGGCTACAATTGAAACATTTTTTCCGCCGCGCGACATCGGCCTGAAACGTGCCGCGCCTATTCTCCCAACATCGAAACAAAGAAAACACGGCCAAAAAAGGGGTAGTCAAAATGAAAATCTTCATCATCACCAAGAACGGTCAGCCGGAACACGTCACCTTCTGCGCGCGCGAAGCCGACGAGCAATTCGACCAGGCGGTGGAAGACGGCGACACGGGCACCACCTCGCTGATGGCGGTCGCGACCAGCTTCTCCAACACCAGCATCCTGCGCCGCGAGAAACACGTCGCCTGAGCCGGCGCCGCGGGCGGGCGGCGCTTCAGGCGTCGCCCTCATACACGGTCAGGATCTCGTCGAGCGGTTTCTTGCGCTTCGCCACGGCGGGCACGGTGGCGTCCTCCGCGGGGTGGCCCACCGCGAGGATCATGACCGGTTTCTCCGAGGCCGGGCGGTCCAGCATGCCGTTCAGGAAGCGCATCGGGTTGGGCGTGTGGGTCAGCGTCACCAGTCCCGCATGGTGCAGGGCGGCGAGCAGGAAGCCCGTCGCGATGCCGACGCTCTCCGGCACGTAGTAGTTCTTGAAACTCGTGCCGTCGTCGAAGGTGCCGAAGCGCTGGGCGAAGACGACGATCAGCCAGGGTGCGATGTCGAGATGAGGCTTGTCGTCGTTCGTGCCGATCGGCTCCAACGCGCGCAGCCACTCGTCGCCCGCGCCGCCGGCGTAGAAATTGCGCTCCTCCTCCTCGGCCGCCAGTCGGATCAGGTGCTTGCGTTCCGGGTCGGCGACGGCGGCGAAATGCCAGGGCTGGTGGTTCGCCCCGCTCGGCGCCCGCCCGGCGGTGCGCACGCAGTCCTCGATAATCTCGCGCGGCACCGGCCGGTCGGAGAAGTCGCGTACGCTGTGGCGTTTGCGCATGATTTCGAAGAACGCCGCCGCTGCGTCCCGCATCTCGGCGTCCGTCATGTCCAGCCGGTCGGGCAGGGGCAGAGGCTCGTAGGTCAGGTTTTCCTTGGCGAACATTGGCGTTCCAATAAATGTTTTGCTGGCGTGAGGAATTGCGGGGCTCCGCCCGATAAGGCGAAGATGTCATCTAACCCGCGGTCGTAGCGCTCCGCCCGGATACGGCCGCCCGTCTCCGCGATCAGGGGATCGATCAGTTCGGCGCGGTGCGCCCGCAGCGCATCCAGCGTCCCGGTCTCGTCCGCGCCCATGAGACGCGAATAGCCGACCACGTCAGCCGATACGATCGCCGCCAATCTGCGTTGCGTGCCCCCCGCCATGGCGGGAGTCTAGCGAGGCGGGCTCGGTAAATCCATGCGTGGCAAGCAGACGATCTCATCGACCCTCACTCCGCCCGCTTGTTCAGCTGGAACACCGTCTTACCGTCCGGGCTGATCCACAGGGCGCGGGTTTCTGACACGACGCGGATCTTGCCGCCGCTGCCGCTTTCGTAAACGTTGTCCGTGACTTTGCTGTAGATCCGGTCGAGTTCGGTCGGTACGCGGCGGACGGTGATCCTATTGCCGTCCTGCGCGACGATCTCTTCGGTCAAGTTGCGGCCGTTGACGAAGAAATCCCACAGGCCGAGCACGGCGATGCCTTCGGAGGGTTCCGGCAGGGGGGCGATATCGCTCCTCGTCAGGTCGCCCTTGCCGCGCCCTGTGGGATCGTAGTGCAGGACCGTCCAGTTCTTGCGGAACTTGATCTTGTCGCCGTCGGCGTCCACCCAGGTGCGGCCGCGTTGGCGGTCGAACCGCTCGCGTTCGCCGCCGTCGACCGCGGCGAAGAGGTATTCCACCACCGTGTCGCGGCCTTTGCGGACCTTGGTGCGCTCCTTGAACTGTTCGTCGATGACGATCGTCGTGTCGTTGTTCCCCACTTCGCCGGCCCATATCCCTTCGGCGGAGGGCGGCGTGACCAGCCGCAGCTTTTTCTCGCTGCCGCCCGGAGGCGTGAATCTCAGCAGCTTAAAGTTCTTGCGGAACTTGAACTCGCCGACGGAACCGTCCTTGTATTTGCGGTAGGATCTCTTGTCTATTTCCACCGGCGCCGCGTCGTCGATGCTGGCGTCGAATCCCTCCGCGGTCTGTCCGGTAATGTGGATGACCTTGCCGTCGCCCGCCCAGAATCCCTCGGTGCATTTCATGTCGAGGTCGCATTTCTGCGTCGTCTTCGCCCGGACATAGGCCCCCCCGACATCCATGCCGACCGCGCCGGCGACGGTAATCGTGAAGCCGAGGAAGCGGCCGACTTCGTTGTCCTTGCCGTCGCCGTCCTCGTCGAGCCGTTCGAACCAGACGCCCAGCGCCACCTCCAGCGCGGCGTTGTCCTTGACGAAGCCCTTGAGCCCGCCGCCCTTGTATTTGACGAGCTTCTTGGAGATATCCCGCTTCTTGAGCGCCATCCCGGACTCAACGGCGTCGATAATGTCCAGCACGTAGCCGTGCGATTTGCCGCGCAGCTTGTTGAAATCGTCCTTCCACAGGCCGACCGTCACCCCGGAGGATACGCCGCCGCCGGCCCGCCAGTTGATGCTGCCGCTATTGTACCATTTCGTGTCCTTCTGGTTCTTCGCGTGGGCGCCGCAGCGGATTGCGACGCCGGTTTCGCCTTCGAAGTTGATGATGAAGCCGGCTTCGCCGCCGACGCCGACGGTCACGGCGCCATATTTGTTGCCGAGACAGACTTCCCGCGTGTCGACGTCGGCGTCCGGCGGTGCGTCGCCGGACCCGGCGTTGTTGAGGCTGCGTTGCACGCTTTCGCTGCCGCCGATATTGGCGGAGAATCCCAGGACCGGCAGGACGTCTTGCCCCAGGGTCTTGAGTTCGGCCAGCGCCCGGCGCTTGGTTTCCCCCGCCGGGGTGATCTTACAGATACCGTTCAGGCCGCGCTTCAGCCCTTCGCCGCACGCTTTGCCCTTGTCGGTGATCTTGCAGGCGCGCTGACCTTCGCCGCCGCAGGCGACGCAGACGCCGCCGCGTTCGGTCGAGCCTTCCGCGCATTGCCGTCCCGCCTTCAGCACCCGGCACGCTTTCTGTCCGGTGCCGCCGCAGGTCTGGCAGACATTGCCGATGTTCTTCAACCCGGGATCGCAGCGCTTGCCCGCCTTGAAGGCGCGGCACGCCTTCTGGTTCTTTCCGCCGCAGGCGGTGCAGATGTTGCGCGCGTTGGGTTCGTACTTGCCCTTGCACGGATAGCCGCCGGCCAGTTTCGGGCAGGCCTGCTGGTTCGGGCCGCCGCAGCGCTGGCAGGTGCCCTTGATCTTGGTCAGGCCGCCGTTGCATTGCTTGCCGGCCTTCAGCACCGGGCAGGCCTTCTGGTTCAGCCCGCCGCATTGTTGGCATTTGTCGCCGAATTTCGCGTTGCCGCTGTGGCACTGCTTGCCCGCCTTCAGCGCCCGGCAGGCCGTCTGGTTGTGCCCACCGCAGGGCTTGCAGAAGCCCCGGCTGTCCGGCTCGTAATTGCCGCGGCAGGGGTAGCCGCGCTTGACCTTGGCGCAGGCCTTCTCGCCCGGCCCGCCGCACTTCGAATAGCAGCGCCCGTCGATCCGCATCAGCTTGCCGCTGCACCGCTTGCCCTTGGCCGAGGCGGGGCAGGCGCGCTGCCCGTTCTTGCCGCACTTCCGGCAGGTCTTGCCGAACTTTCCCAACCCCGGATCGCAGATCGGTCCCTTGTAGTGGATCGGGCAGGGCTTCTGGCCCTCGGCGCTGCAACGGTCGGACTTCTTCGCTTCCGCCGGCCCGGCGGGCACGACCGCGAAGAGCGTGACCAGGAACAGCGCCGTGAAGACGAGTCGGAACATGGACTGCAAGCGTGTCATAGTACCCCCTTACCCCTCTGCAACTCTGGCATCGGCGCAAAAGCACCGATGCCGAAGCATCGCAGACTCCAGCCGTAAACGGAATGGGTATCACTACCCAATCAGGCCAAAGGGGTACCGAAATTCCTAATCTCTAAGAATTGTCCGCCTGCATCTCCGCGAAGATTTCGTCCATGATGGCGAAGCCGCTTTCCCAGCCCTTGCTCATGCCGGCCACGGCACCGGCGAAACAGGCGATTTCGGCCTCGCTGGCCTCGAAGGGGACCCAGGACAAGCGCAGTTTGGTTTTGTCGCCCGCATCCTCGAACGTCACGGTCGTCAGCAGGACGCGCGGCCAGTCCGGCATCATGGGATTGCTGGTGATGTTCCAGTCGGAATCCGTCGAGGAGTGATGCCAGACGAGCTTTTCTTCCGGCACGACTTCCAGGAAGACGGCTTTGCTGAGGTCGCCCTTGTCGCCCCATTTCATCTCGTTGAGCCAGGTTCCACCGGGTTTCAGATCGAACTTATGGATAATCGTTTCCACGCCCGGTCCGTACCAGCGCGCCAGTAGTTCGGGATCGGTCCAGGCGCGCCAGACCATCGCGCGCGGGGCGTCGAACACACGGTCGATTACATATTCGGGGAGGTCACTCATGGTCTGTTTCCTTCGTTTCGGCTTGCTTCATTTGGTTGAGGACGTCGTCGAGCTGGTCGAAGCTGGTCGTCCAAAATTCCTTGAATTCGGTGAGCCAGTCCACCGCCGCCGCCAGGTTTTCGGCCGTCAATCGCGCGGGGCGACGCTGCTCGTCGACGCCGCGCGCGATCAACCCCGCCCGTTCCAGCACCTTCAGATGCTTGGAGACCGCCGGTTGGCTGATGTCGAAAGGCGCGGCGATCTCGTTGACCGAAGCCTGTCCCTCGGCAAGGCGGGATAGGATCGCCCGGCGCGTCGGGTCGGCCAATGCCGCGAAGACGGCGTCGAGGTTTGTCTCCGAATTTGTATAATCAGAAGGTTCCATAACCATTAAGCTATAGAAAATTGGAAGCCCGTCAACAGGTATCAGGCGATGAGGTTAGTTTGCGGACCCGTCGTCCAGCAGCCCGTCCTCCAAGGCCCGGGCCATCAGTTCGGCGACCGATTTTACTTCAAGCTTCGCCATCAAGCTGGCGCGGTGCTTTTCGGCGGTGCGCGGGCTTATGCCTTGCGCTTCGGCGATCTCCTTCGTCGTGCGGCCTTGCAGGACCATATGCAGGGTCTGTCGTTCGCGCGGCGTCAGGTCGGCCGGTGTCGGCCGATCCTCGATCAGGGCGAGGCACTCCGGCGCGATGAAGCGGCCGCCGCGCAGGATCAGCGGCAGTTTCTCGTACAGCAGCTGGTTCGGTCCGCCTTTGGCGAACAGGCCGTCGACACCCGCCTCGACGAGCTGGCCCAGCAACCCGCCCGCCGCAACCGAGGAATACACCACGGTCTTGGTGTCCGGGCTCCAGCGGCGCACGTCGTTGAAGACTTCCGCGCCGCCGGACAGCGGCATGGTCAGGTCGAGCAGCAGCAGGTCGGGCTTGTGCTGCTTGACGGCGGCCAGCGTCTCGAAGCCGTCGGCGGCCTCCGCCACGATTTGGATGCCGCGGTCCTCCACCTGGCCCGGCGTTTCCAGCGCGGCGCGCAGGCCGGTGCGGACGATCTCATGGTCGTCCGCGATGATCGCCGTGTAGAGCGGCGGCAGTGCCGCCTGGCTGTCTTTTCCGTCCATGGAGGCTTCTGAAAATTTTTCCGATCCGGGTCGTTTCACCCCCCATCCTAACCTTCCCCCACAAGGGGGGAAGGGATAAGTGGTCTATATCAATGAATAAATCTCCTCCCCCTTGACGGGGGAGGACTAAGGAGGGGGTGGAAACGTTGCCGTTAGGGAATGTTTCGTCTGGTCTTTCATCGGCAGTGCCAAAAGCTATTTCAAGCGCTTCGCAAATTGCCTGCTTTCGCCGTCAATCGGGCTTGGCTTGAGGCACCGTCACCGAGAAGGCGGTGCCTGCGCCATCGACCGACCTGTAGTTCAGCGCGAAGCACTGCTCCTCGGCCAGTTCGCGCACGATGGAGAGGCCCAATCCCGATCCTTCGGATTCCGCGCCCTTGACGCCCGAGGTGAGCGCGGCGTCGATTCCCGGTGGTGGGAAGCCCGCGCCGTCGTCGATGATGTCGAGCCGCAACCGTCCGCCGCGCGGCCGGACGCCGATCAGGATACGGGACGCGCCGGCGTGCTGAATGGCGTTGGCGACGAGATTGCTGGCGATGCGCATCAGGACGACCGCGGGCGCGTGAAACACCGCGGCGCTTGGCAGGAAGCGGAGTTCGACGCCGGCCGCTTCGGCTTCCGCG
>CAYLTU010000256.1:0-1362 GCA_964386465.1 uncultured Rhodospirillaceae bacterium | reverse complement strand
CGCGGCGTACAGCAGCCCGACCCGGTTCTTCATCGCGGCGTTGAACAGGAAGAACGCGCCGATCAGGGTCGCGGCGCCGGCATAGAAGGCGGCGGTCCCCGAGGTCACGGGAGACTCCGGCGCCGCCAGCGCCGTCGAGGCCGCACAGAGCAGCGCCCCGGCGGTCGCGGCCGGGCACAGTCTGTCGGCGGTAACGCCTGTTCTTGTCATCGTCGGTTTCGCCTCATCCCCCGCCAACCTATCGACAAGCGCGGCAAACGGAAATGGGTAGCGTTACCCATTCCCGCGGCCCCGAATTCGCGCTAGGGTCGGAAGTGTGACGGGCAGAAATTTCGAAGGGTTTCAGTATGATGGTGGTACGGTTCGGGTTTTGGCGGATGACTTGCGGCGCGGCGGTTCTGGCGATGGCCGCGCTGGCGATGCCGGCCGCAGCGGAAGCGCCCGCCGCTGTCCGGCCGGTCCAGGTCGCACAGATGCCCGCCCTGCTGCCGACCCGCTTCGACGTGCCGGAATCCGAAGCACTGCCGATCGACGGCGTCTGGACGATTTCCACCATTGGCAAGCGCATCCACATCGAGCGCGGCCGAGCGCACGTCGTCGATCCGTGGCTCCATCTGTTCGTGATGCAGGTCGAGACCGGTATGGTCGTGCTGCGGAATTTCCGGCGGACCGGCGCGGGACGGTACACGGCCGAGGATCTGCCGCTGGCCGGCCCGGCCAGCTTCGCATTGCAGCCGGACGGCACGATCAAAGCGCAGATCAACGGCGCCCTGGGGCCGGTAGCCTACGATCTGATCCGCCAGACGGCCGACGATCCCGCCGCGCTGGACGCCGAGATCGCGGCGCTCGGCGGCGGCGCGCCGCCACCGCCGTCCGCCGCGCCCCCCGCCGCCGCACCGCCCGCGGGGGAACCCGCGCCGTCGCCGGAACCGGCGCCGGGCGGCAATCCCCTGGCGAACTGCAAGAATCTCGGCGTCGATCCCAATACCGGCGATATCGTCTGCATGGATTAGCACCCGGTTTTCGATCGGCCGGCACGCCATGCTACCCTCGTGCCGGAGCGTAAGTGGCGGGGAGGGATGGGCGATATGAAGGCAGAGGGCTACATGAACGGACGCAGGCGATGACCGCTCATCCCCGCACCGTCGAGCGTTTCGACGAAACGGTCGACGTCATCGTCGTCGGCTACGGTTTCGCCGGCGCGGTCAGCGCCATCGCCGCGCACGATGCCGGCGCGAAGGTCCTGCTGATCGAAAAGATGGCCCATCCGGGCGGCATATCGATCTGCGCCGGCGGCGGGCTGCGGCTGTCGCACGACAGGGACGCGGCCTTCGCCTACCTGAAGGCGACCAATGACGGCAC
>CAYLTU010000255.1:7165-8445 GCA_964386465.1 uncultured Rhodospirillaceae bacterium | reverse complement strand
TCGGTCTTATCCGTTTGGTGCGCGATCCTATACTGAACATGCGCAGTTTCCTCACACGGAGTAAAAATTTCAACCTCGACAATGTCCTGCCCGATTGCGGTTTCAACGAACTTTGCATGGACGCAGATTCCTTGAGTTCGGGTGAGTTGTATTTATGGGCGTGGTGCGAGGTGTACCTGCGCTATGACCGCCTCGTAGAAGAGTTCGGGTTGACCCCGGCGGTCGAAATTCGCACCGAAGATTTGGATGATCCAAGCGCGCTAGCGGCCAAATTTTCGGTGCTCGGCCTGCCGTTTGAGAAAATTGAAGCCACGCCGCCGCGCAATACCAATATAAGCCAAGGGCATGGCGAAACCATTGTTCATGTGGATGACATCGAAATGTTCGAACGGTTCCGCGACAGGTTGCCGGCGGATCTTAGGAATCGAATTTCCTATTTTGACGATTATGATCCCCGAGCTCGCTTCCCGGTCTCCTCGGCGGCTTAATACCAAAGGCCATGGAATAACGTGAGAAAACTACCGTTGCGGATCAAAGAATTGGTGCCCGGCTATCGCGCGAAATGGCGTGCGCGCTATGCCTGTTTTCTGGATGAAATCACGAAACTGGCGCCATGTCTGACCTATGGCGAGGACGGCGATATACCGTGGATCGAGATCAAGGACGGTCCGCGCCTGTTCGGTTTCTGGACCGAGCCTGCCAACAAGGAAGTGCATTACCTCCTACGCGACGATCTGCCGACCGACATCCCGGTTAGCCATTTTCGCCTCGTTAAGGATTGCCTCAACCGCTATCTCTACCCGCATATGCGACCGGATTTGAAACCAGACGGCTTTGATGCCGATGCGATGTTCGGGTTTCACGGTCAGCACAAGGATGCCATCGCCGACATCGACGATGCCGTTATTCGCGAGGAATTGCGTTCGGCGTTCGAACCCGGCTTCGATGACATCATTCTCGACTGCGGTGCTTTTCTCGGGTTCGGCGACCTGCGGCTCGCGGCCGACACCGTACAGGGCCACATTTACGCAATTGAAGCAGACAAGGACTGTTTTGCATTGTTGCAACGAAATGTTTCAGAGAACGAAATAAGCAATATTACGGCGATACATCGGGCGGTATGGAACGAGGAAACGGAACTCGAACTGGAGTCGGATTTTGCACAAGCCAACTCATTGGTCAGTGAAGTTCACAAGGGGCACTATACGCAGACCGTACGGACCATAACCGTCGATGCCGCGGTTACGCATTTCGGTCTGCAAAAGCTCGATATGTTAAGC
>CAYLTU010000255.1:0-7065 GCA_964386465.1 uncultured Rhodospirillaceae bacterium | reverse complement strand
AACCGTCGATGCCGCGGTTACGCATTTCGGTCTGCAAAAGCTCGATATGTTAAGCTTAACGCTGAATGGTGCCGAGGTGGAGGCGCTCGACGGCGCCCAGCATACGCTTGGCGAACTGCGCCCCCGCATCCGGCTGGCCGGTTGGTATTCCCGGCAGGACCGAAAGATCTGGAGTATTACGAAAGAGATGCTCGAACCCTACGGCTACCAAGTCATCGTCGGGGAACGCGGCAACGTGATGGCGCTGCCAACCTAACGCAGGGCCCTGTTGTAGTCTTGATAGGAATATTTGGCATTTTCCGGAGGGACCCGGAAGCGTTGGCCGACCTTTCGGGTATGGCTGCCAGCGTTCCGGGGAAATGCGATGTGGAGGGCCCGGCCGCGACGGGCGCGTCACTCGGTCGCGTCTGGCATGCCGGAGGCGGGGAATGCAGCCGAGCGATATCCGATGACGGCGATTTCGAGGCGGTTGCCTCTGGCGCGATCTTCGACGGTTCCGAAAACGATGTGGCGGCATTGTTGCTGCAAACCGTTCGCGACAGTGCGTTCGAGGAACTTTCTCGGGTAAACGGGCAGTTTTGCGGCGCGGTTTATGATCGTCCGAACCATCGACTCGTTCTGATAACGGACCGCCTCGCGACCTTTCCGCTGCATTTCTACCGGCGTGATGGCGATGTAGTCTTCGCCACCCAACTGCATACGTTGATTGCCGGTCCCGAAGCGCCTCGGCGCGCCGACCGTACGGCAATCGCTCAGCTGTTCACGATGCAGCGCACGATCGGTACATACACGCCGATCGCCGGTATTTCCGCGATGCCCGCGGCCTGTATTTCTAGGGTCGACCGGGAGGGATGCCGGGAGCGGCGATACTGGGATCTGACTTGGCGGGTCAGCGACAAATCACAGCGTGATACAGCGGATCTCCTTGCAACGGCGTTGCGCCGCGCCGTCGCGCGCCAGAGTGGAAGCGAAAAAACGGGACTGTTACTTTCCGGCGGCGTCGATTCGCGGCTTGTTTTGGCCGCCGCGCCGCAACGAACGCTCAGCTGCTGGACCACGGCAAGCTTTGAAGCCAACCCGGAACTCGAAAAAGCGAAGCACATTGCCGCGATGTTCGGCGCGGATCATCACGCGCTGGTCGTACCGCCGCCGGACACGCTTCCTATCCTCGAACAGACGGTTATCGAATCGAGCGGGCTCTATCCCGCGTCGACGCCGATGTCCGCATTCCTGCCCTCGGTCGGCGAGGCGTGTGAGTCGGCACTGACCGGGCATGGGCTCGATTATACGTTGCGTGGCTATTACCTGCCCGCAAGGTTTCTCAATGTGGCGGGATCGCGGACACGACTTCCGATGTTGCGAAACATTGCCAAGCGTCCGCGCGGCAGGGACGTATTCGAAAACCTCCGACAGGGACCGCCGCGTCACGTGATCGACCGCATAGTACGGCGCGACCGCAACGACGAATGGTGGCTCGGGCAGGAAGAAGCGATGGACACGGTTCTCGCACCATGGCTGGAATCGGAGGAACCGTACAACGCATGGGACGCGTTTCTGCTTCACGCGGTCAGCAAGCATTACGCGTATACCGGAATGATGGCGGTACGCGCGGTCTGCAATCTGCACATGCCCGCGTTCGACAATGAGGTATTCGAACTTTATTTGGGCATGCCGCCGGCGTGGCGGTGCAGCGGGCGCGTTGTCCAGCTCGCGCTACGGCGTCTATCGCGCGAAGCGGCCCGCTTTCCGAATGCGAATACGGATTTCCCTGCCGACCTGCATCCTTGGCTCGAAATTGCCGGCTTGCTCGGCCGGGCCGCACTACGAAAATTGAGATTGAAAAAGCGGCCGCAGGTCCCCGGATCGATCTATTCCGCGGGATCCTGGCAGAACGTTCCGGCACTGTATCGGGACGAGCCGGCGCACCGGAAACGGTTCGGGGAAATCCGGGGACGGCTCGATGCGCTGACCTTCGATCTTTTTGATCCCGATGCGCTGGCGGCCTGCATCGACGAACATCTCGATGGCGTCGCCAGCCATACAAAACTGCTGCGGCAGCTTCTGACCCACGACGCTTGGGTGCGCGAATTCGGCATTGCCGGATCTGCCTGACGGAGCCTGAATGACAGATGTCCTGCCATATCGACTCTCGATCGCGCCGAATCTCGAAGCGTTCCGGCCGGAACTGGAGTACTGCTGCGACTTCCTCGATCGCTGTCATTACGTCAAACGGACGGCCGATGCGACGGCGGTGCTGCATTACGGCGACAACGCTCCCGCCGGCGCAATCGCCGTGCCCGCGCAAATATTTCCCGATGGCGTACGGCTGGATCATGACGGGATTCATCCGAACCATGAAAGGTTGGAAAATCTTTTGGCCGGCTGCACCGGCGCGGCGCGCGACTACGATGCCCTCGCGCTGATTTTCTGCCTGCTGTCTCGGCTCGAAGAGCGCGGGTCGAAAAACAGCGACCGCTACGGCCGCTTTGCAACGCCTGCGCCGGCCGTCGGACGCTACGTCGTACCGGGGGCCGACAGCACTGCGCGCGATCTCGCGGCCCAACTGACCGGCGATCCGACACCGCAAAACAGGACACGGTATCAGGTCCTGCTAACCCACGACGCGGACCGGTTGCGCGGCTATCACCGGCCTTTCCAACCGCTACGGCCAATTCTGGGGGATTTGGTAAAGCGTCGCGATTTCGCGGCGGGCGCCACGCGGACGCGGGACGCCTACTTTTCAGGCGAACCGTGGCGATCCGTTCGGATGCTAATGGACATGTCCGAAACGCGGGGAATGCGGTCGCGGTTCTATTTCATGGGACCGACCGAGCGGTCGGTCGACAGTCCCTATGCTGTCACCATGGCGGGCCTGTTGCGGAAAGTCACCGATAGCATTCAGACACGCGGCCATATCGTCGGATTTCATCCCGGTCAGGGTACTGCGACGGATGCCGCGGAATGGAGTCGACAGCGCGAAGGGCTGGAAGCGGCCATAGGTGCGCAAGTTCGAGAGGGCCGTCAGCACGGACTCGGCTACGATGCCGTGATGACGCCGGAGATCTGGAATGCGGCCGGCATGGACCTCGACACGACATTGGGATTCCCGGAAATCACCGGGTTTCGCTCGGGAACCTGCCGCCGGTTCACCGCCTATAGCTTGCGCCGGCGCAAGCCGCTGCGGCTTGAACAATTATCGACCCCGATCATGGATTTCGGTCTGATAGGCGGAAAATATCGCGATCTGTCGGTCTTCGACGCGCTGGCGGAGTGCAAGGCGGCGGCGGCTACGTGCCGTAGCTTCGGCGGCACCCTGGTCGTCCTTTTCCACACGGGACAAACATCGCAGCCGCTACGCGGGTTTTACGAGCAGTTGCTCGAAACCGTTACCTGAAACACGACAAATATCGGATAGGAGCGTCAGAACGTGATATCGAGCACGGCGAGTTCGCCAATACCAGAGGAAGCTTCACCGATTCCCTTCGTCGATCTGCGTGCGCAGCAGGCGAGGCTGAAGCCGGTCATCGATGCCCGGATGGCCGCCGTGCTTGACCATGGCCAGTTCATAATGGGGCCGGAAGTGGCGGAACTCGAGGCCGCGCTGGCAAAACGCGTCGGAGCGCGGCACGGGATCGCGTGCGCCAGCGGGACGGACGCGCTGTTGATCGCCCTCATGGCCGCAGGGGTCGGCGCGGGGGATGCGGTTTTTCTGCCGGCGTTCACTTTTACGGCGACGGCCGAGGTCGTTCTCACGGCGGGCGCGGTACCGGTCTTCGTCGATGTCGACCCTTCAAGTTTCAACATCGATGCCGAAGAACTGGAACGCCGCATCGACGCCGTTTCCAATTCGCTGCGTCCGCGTGTCGTGATCGCCGTCGACCTTTACGGCAGTCCCGCCGATTATGATGGGCTGAAAGCGGTCGCCGAGCGCCACGATCTTGTCGTGCTCGCCGATGCGGCGCAGAGCCTGGGCGGTCGGTTGCATGACGTGCCGGTTGGCCGTTTGGCGCCGATCACGGCGACCAGTTTCTTTCCGTCCAAGCCGTTGGCGTGTTACGGCGATGGCGGCGCGCTGTTCACCGATGACGACGCATTGGCAGAAGTCATGCGATCGATCCGTGCCCACGGCAAGGGGACGGGCAAATACGACATCGTCCGCGCCGGGCTGAACAGCCGCCTCGACACCTTGCAAGCGGCTATACTTCTGGCGAAGCTGACCGTATTCGATGACGAACTCGCGGCGCGCCAGCGAATCACCGCGCGATATGACGAACGTCTCCGGGACCTGGTAACCGTACCGGCGCGGCGCAACGGCTCGCAGAGCGCGTGGGCGCAATATACCATCCAGACCGACCACCGGGATGCGTTGGCGGCCGGCCTGAAGGCGCGCGGCATACCGACGGCGATATACTATCCGTTGCCGATGCATTTGCAGACCGCCTACTCGCCATACGGCGACGGCGCGGGCGCGTATCCGGTTAGCGAGGCGCTGTGCGGGTATGTCCTCAGCCTGCCGATGCATCCCTATCTGAATGACGCGACGATTGACCGGATCTGCGATGCGGTGTCGGCTGTCTTGCAGGACGCTGCAGCGGCGTGACCGAAGGTATCGCCTTCAAGACTCTGTCCGCCGACGTCGTGCACCGTAATCTGGATGATCTGATTGCGGTGGCAGAGGATGTTCCCGGCGAGTATTGGGCGGCGGAAAATTTTCTCGCCGATCGGCCGAAGAAGTGGCAGCTCTCGTATGGCGTATGGCGGGCGGACCGCTTAATCGGCTATGCCATATTGTCGCAAAAGGCGCCGCGGCATATTCATCTGCACCATTTTATGGTTTCGGCGTCGGAGCGAAGCCGCGGACATGGCGAACGGATGGTGGCCGAAATGATTGCCCGCTGCCGTGCCGCAGGCGCCGAAATACTAACCCTTAAAACACCGCAAGAGAACGACGGCGCGATTCGATTCTACGGCCGATATGGTTTCGCTGGAACGGCTGTCGAATCGGGCCATACCGTCATGACAAAAGCGCTTTGATCGTCGCGGTTCATCAACCCAACTATCTGCCGTGGTTGGGATATTTCGCGAAGATGGCGCAAGCGGACCTGTTCGTCTTTCTCGACGATGTCCAGTTCAGCAAGAACAGTTTCACCAACCGCGTGCAAATCCTGAACGGCGATCGCCGGCATTGGCTGAGTGTGCCGGTTCACGTGCGGTTGGGTGATACGATCGACGCGGTCGTTCCTGCGAAAGCGGAATGGGCGCGCAGCCATTGCGATACGCTTGCGAATTTTTATCGCCGGACCCCGGCGTACCGGGAGGTTTGGCCGGATATCGAAGCGATGTTTGCCAGCGTGCCGGAAGCCGACATCGCCGCCATCAACACGCATCTGATAGTGACCCTCTCGGGGCTGCTGGGGTTGCCGCGAAAAACCATAAAGTCCTCGGCCATCGAAACCGGGCCGGAAACGGGCGACGCCCGGCTCGCCGCAATCGTCGCGGCGCTCGCGCCAGGCGGGACGTATCTGTCCGGCTCTGGCGGCAAAAACTATCAGGATCCAGCGACGTTCGACGCGCATGGGATCGCGCTGCGTTATACAAGGTTTTCCCATCCCCACTACGATCAGGGCGCGGCGGAATTCGAGAGTGGACTCTCGCTTCTCGATGTCGTTTTCCGTCTCGGATGGTCAGCGACGCATGAACTGATCGTGGCTTCGATCCAATGACGCAGCGGCCGTTGCGCGTACTTTGCCTGGACATCGAAGGTGGATACGGTGGCTCCTCCAGAAGCCTGTGGGAGGTTCTGCGCCATGTAGATCGATCGAAAATCGACGCGGAAGTGTGGTGCCGCAAGGACGGTCCGGCGCCATCGCGCTACCAGGCCGACGGGATCGCGGCCCGCCTGACGCCGGGCATGCCAACGGTAAGCGCGCTACCGAACATCTCCCGCAACCTGATCGTTTTCGGCCGATTTCTCTTAAACGACTGGCCCCGTTCGAGAGCGTTCCGGCGAGAGCTTTTGCAGGCCGTGAACCAGCGCTTCGATCTGTTGCATTGCAATCACGAATCGCTATTTGCGCTGGCGAGCTGGCTGCGTCCGCGCGTGTCCGTCCCCATTTCCGGGCATGTACGCACCAACCTTTGGCGCACGGCCTTCGCGCGGCGGCAGGTCCGCATGCTCGCCGCCGCCGCGGATCGGCTGGTCTTCATCACGGAGAATGAGCGCCGGACATTCGAAGGCCATCTCGGTGCCGAAGCCCGGGGCGAGGTCATTCTCAACGCCGCGACGTTGCGTGAGACCGCGCCGCTTGCTATCGCGGAATTCGCGGATGACCCGCGGTACAAGATCGCCTGTTTGAGCAATTTCTCCTGGAACCGGGGTATCGACCGTCTCGTCGACCTGGCGGCGGCGTTGGCGGCGTCGGGGCGGCGCGACGTCATTTTCATCGTCGCCGGCAATATGACGTTGCCGCGGTCGCTGCCCGGAGAGCTTGGCAGGGTCGCGCGACAAGGCGGCTCGCTTCTGGACTATGCGGCGGCGTGCGGCGTCGCCGATATGTTCGCCTTTCTCGGTCATGTCGACGATCCCGAGCGGGTGTTGGCCTCATCCCATGCGCTTATCAAGCCGACACGGGAGGCCAACCCTTGGGGGCGCGACATCATCGAGGCTTACGCCTTGGCGAGGCCGGTGATCGCGCTGGGAAGCTGGACAGGCTTCGTCAGTCCCGGAGAAACCGGCATCCTGCATAGCGAATTCGATGCGCGCGCGATGGCGGCGGATATCGCCTTATTGGCCGACGACCGGGATCGGTCCCAAGCCATGGGTCGAAGCGGACGGACCCGCATCGCCGAACTGTGTAACCCTTGGGATCGCGCCGCAGACCTTGCCGAGTTTTGGCGGCAAACGGCACTCAGGGCGCATGGCGTCTGATACGGCCCGCGACGAACGTCCGCGGAACCGCCACCCGTCGGCCACGCGCTATGCCGCGAGATGCTTTGAGCACCATCGCCGTGTCTTGCTCTCGTCACGGAAAACGGTATTGATTGCCACATGACTAGCCGCAAGAA
>CAYLTU010000254.1:0-8458 GCA_964386465.1 uncultured Rhodospirillaceae bacterium | reverse complement strand
TGATGAACCGCTTCGCCGAACGCCCCGCCGGCGGCCAGTCGTTCGATTTCCGACAGCGGCCTGGGTTCTTCCGCTTGCTCGGCCTGCAGCGCCGGGTCGCTTTCGGCGGCGCCGTCGGCCTTGGCCCCTCCGAAGCGTCCGCGCATTCGCGATGCCACGCCATAAAGGTAAACCGCGAGCAGGATTGCGCCGACTCCCAGTAAGACCCATAACAAGACCTTCATTACCGGCCCCAAATTAAGAGCGAACGTCCGGGTATTCTCCGCCCTTTCCCGTTCCGCCGGGTTCGTCTCATCATCCCCCGGCTGACCCTCGTACAAAGCTTCCGGCGCTGCCTGCGAACCGTTTCCCGGCCCGACTGGAAGCTCGCGCTGATAGTTCTCGCGAGAGAGAACCCTTTCAACATCTTCCGCGACCCCGGCAACTCCGGGGGCGGCCGTTAGTGTCATGCAGATGGCGAGCGGCAGGAAAGGTGAAAGTTTTCGGAAGCGAAAGCCGCGACTGTGCCCCACGGTGTCGCCGCCGCCACGTACGAGATGATCGCTGTCCGAATTTTCCGTCATGACACTCAGGGGTTTGGCCTGAATCCAGCCCAAGGGATAACGCATTATAGGTGGGTATTCGAGACGCCCGAAACAATTCAAGCAGGCGTTATACCAAAGGTCACTATCCATGACCTTTGGTATTAGGCGCCAGACGGCCTGTAAGCCGGGTTCTGTTCCCGCCCGCGAACGGGCGTTCGATGGCCATTCATCTGGGACGCCCGTCGCCGGGCGCCTCGCGCGACCTACCCGGGCGGCGGCCCGAAAGCATGCCTTTCGAAGCCGAAGCCCCGAAGCGCCGCCCCTATACGGTCTTGCTCCCGGTGGGGTTTACACTGCCGCCCCCGTTGCCGGACGCGCGGTGCGCTCTTACCGCACCTTTTCACCCTTACCCGCCGTCGCCGAAGCGCCGGCAGGCGGTATGCTTTCTGTTGCACTTTCCCTAGGGTCGCCCCCGCCGGACGTTATCCGGCACCGTGCTTCCGTGGAGCCCGGACTTTCCTCCCCCCGGTGCGGTCGCCCGCGCCGAAAGGCGACCATCCGGCCGTCTGGCATCTCTTTCATAAACGCATGGAAAAATTAGTCAATCGCCGCCAGAAGGCCGGCCAGCCTGCGCGCGCTTTCCGTGTCCGCGACGCCGTCGAAGCGCTCGGGGCGGAAATGACGCTGAAACGCGGTCAATGCCGCGCCGAGGTCACTGGTATCGTAGCCGTACCGCGCCAGCATCTCCGGAACCATGGAAGGCGCGGCATCCCTTTCATCCGGCCACAACCCGATTCCGGATGCCGCCAGGCGCTGCCAATCGAACAGTTCGCCAGGATCGTTCTTGCGCGCCGGCGCTACGTCGGAATGGCCGACCACGTTGCGCGCCGGGATCGCGTGACGCGTCAGGATATCGCCCGCGAGCGCGGTTAACGCCGCCATCTGCGGTTCGGCGAAGGCGCGATAGCCAAATTCGTGCCCCGGATTGACCAGCTCGATACCGATCGAGCGATCGTTGATATCGGTCTGGCCGCGCCAGGCGGCGACACCGGCGTGCCAGGCGCGGCGTGTCTCCTCGACCAGGCGCAGGATCGCACCGTCCTCGTCGATCAGATAGTGCGCGCTGACTTCGGCCGCCGGGTCGGTGAGCCGTTCGAGCGCGGACGCGGCATCCACCATGCCCGTGTAATGCAACACCAGCATATCGACGACGCCGTCGTCCGGGCGCGGTCCGTGGTTGGGCGAGGGTTTGTCGAGGATATTAGAGCTCGTTTGGGAATATGTTGTTGTTTTCATGGCCTTTGTCTCATTGCTGGGTAGGAGGGGTTCGCGCCGCGATGCTGGAGGCATCGCAAGCGGACGCCGACGCCCTCCAGCGATGAAACAAAGGCCACCCGGAGGGTTGGCGCTTGTCGGCCGGCTGGTGCGTCGCGGCACTTGGCCGATGCCCGGCATCGCCCGGCGCACCGCTCCTGCCATTCGACTCGACTATCGCCAATGAAAGCGGCAACATATTCCGAAACGAGCTCTTAGTCATCGGTCAGCCGGCGAGCGCCTCCCGTTTGATCTCGATCTCCAGCCAGCGCTCCTCGGCGTCGTCTTTCTCATGCTTGGCGGTCTCGAGGCGCGCTGCGGCACGCCCGAACCCGGCGCGGTCGGTGCGCAGCAAGTCGGGATCGGACAGGCGCGCTTCCAGCGTTGCGATCTCTTCCGTCAGGGCCGCGATCCTGCCGGGCAATTGTTCCAGGTCGGATTTTTCGCGGTAGCTCAACCGTGCCGCTCTTGCAGCGGCCTTCCGCGGTTGCGGCTTGGTCGCCTTGACCGGTTGCGCGCGATCGGCCGGACGAGGCCGCTGCTTATTGTAGTCTTCGTAGCCGCCGACATATTCGCCGACCTCGCCGTCGCCTTCGACCGCGATCACGCCGGTGACCAGCCGGTCCAGGAAATCCCGGTCGTGGCTGACCAGCAGCAGCGTACCGTCATAGGCGCTCAGCATGTCTTCCAGCAGGTCCAGCGTATCCATGTCGAGATCGTTTGTCGGCTCGTCGAGGACCATCAGGTTGCACGGTTTGGTCAGGCTCTTCGCCAGGGCCAGGCGGTTGCGCTCGCCGCCGGACAGGGTCGAGACCGGGCTGCGCGCCTGCGCCTCGTCGAACAGAAAATCTTTCAGATAGCTGACCACATGCCGTTGCCGGCCTTGCGCGACCACGCTGTCGCCGCCTTCCGGGCACAGCGTGTCCCAGAGCGATCGCGCGGGATCAAGATCGGCGCGGCGTTGGTCGAAATGCATGATCTCCAGCCGCGAGCCGAACTTCACCGTACCGCCGTCGGGCGCCAGATCACCGATCAGCATGCGCAGCAGGGTCGTCTTGCCGGCGCCGTTGCGGCCGACGATGCCGATCCTGTCGCCGCGCAGGATACGGGTCGAGAAGCCGTCGACGATGGCAAGTTCGCCGAACCGTTTCGAGATGCCGTCGGCGTCGATCATGATACGGCCGCTGCCCGGCGCGTTCGCCGCGGACAAGGCGGCCTTGCGGTTGTCACGCACGAGGGCGGCGCGCGCTTCCCGAAGTGTGGCGAGCTTGCGCAACCGGCGCTGGTTGCGCCGCCGCCGCGCCGTGACGCCGCGATGCAGATAGCGCGCCTCGGCCTTGAGGTGCTGCTCGACCCGGCTGCGCTCCTGTTCTTCCTCGTCGAACACGCGATCGGCCCAGGCCTCGAAGGCGCCATAGCCGTTTTCCTGCCGGCGCAGCATTCCACGGTCGAGCCATAGCGTGACGCGGGTCAGTTTGGTCAGGAAGGCGCGGTCGTGGCTGATCAGCAGCAGCCCGCCGGCGAAACGCGCCAACTCGCCTTCGAGCCATTCGATGGTCGGCAGATCGAGATGGTTGGTCGGTTCGTCGAGCAGCAGGATGTCGGGATCGGTCGCCAGCGCCCGGGCCAGGGAAACGCGCCGCGCCTCGCCGCCCGACAGTTTCATCGCCATGCGTTGCGGCTCCAGATCGAGCCGGTCGATTACGGCCGCGGCCCGGTGCGGCTCGGCGCCGTCCGCAGCGACGTGTTCGGCGACGGTTTCGCCCGGCGCGAACATGGTTTCCTGCGGCAGATACGCAACCTTCGTGCCGGGCTGTATGAACCGCTCGCCGCTATCGATTTCAACGAGACCGGCCAACGCTTTCAGCAATGTCGACTTGCCGCCGCCATTGCGCCCGACCAGACAGATGCGGTCGCCCTTGCCGACCTCGACATCGATTTCGGTAAACAGCGGCGTACCGCCGAATCCGACCCGTGCGCCGCGCAATGCCAAAAGCGGTGGCGCCATCAGGTGAATCCGCGCTCCTTCTGGATCGTCTCGTAGGCCGAATTGATGCCGGCCAACTTCGCGTTCGCCACCTCGATGAACTCCTCCGGGACGCCTTGCGCCATCAGGCGGTCGGGGTGGTTCTCGCGCACCAAAGTGCGGTAGGCGGACTTGATCTCGTCGTTCGTTGCTTTGCGCGATACCCCAATCAGTTGATAGGGGTCGGCTTCCTCCGGGTCGAGATTGATCGACGTGGCGCGCTCGAATGCCGCCGGGTCGAGCTCAAAAATCGCGGAAACCTCATGCAGGAATTTGCTCTCGGCCGGATGCAACTTGCCGTCCGCATGGGCGATGTAGGCGAGGCAGTTGAGCAGTTCCTCCAGCACGACCGGGTTGCTGCGGAACATGCCGGCTAGCTGTTTCGCATATGGCTCGAAGCCGGCACTGTCGCGCCGTGCCTGATTGAACACTTTTGCGACATTCCCCGATTCATGCGCCGGGACGCGGAAGACCTGCTTGAACGCATCGATCTCGTCGCGGGTGACGACGCCGTCGGCCTTCGCCATCTTCGCGCTCAGCACGATGACGCCGATGGTGAAGGCGATCGACTTGGTCGGGTCGTCGGGCCCTTCCAAGGCCTGGGTGTCGCGGTAGCGGTCGACCGCATGCCCGGCCACCGCGCCGATGATCGCGCCGAGCGGCCCGCCCAGCGCGAATCCGGCCGCGCCCCCCAAGATCTTTCCCCAAATGCTCATCGCGTGAGAGTCCGTCCCGTCACGGTTTCATGGAGTCTAGTGACGATGCAAAAGATAAGCCAGTGCGTGGTTGCGGCGCAGCTACTGCCATTTGCAACATTAATTGGTCTCCGCTACCCGTCCGGATGGCGATGACGCGGAAGCGAAGGAATAAACAGTGCCCGCTGATAAAGGAAACGTCCGGAATGGCGCTTGCCGGTTGCTACGGAATTATTTGGAGCCTTAGCGTTCAGAATCGATGTTGAGCCATGGCCTCCATCTTCCGATAAGTCGATCTTCTTCGAAGAAGCGCTCTGCTACGGCATTTTCAGAGAAATCGTTGCGGTATGAGAAGCCGACAGACTTACGAATGATGTTCAGAGGGTTCTGTTCTTCAGGAAACACATGCTCGATACCGTGGCGCAGCTGACAGGACGTTGTCTTGGGCTTCACCTTGGAGTGGTCTGAATTCGCTTCGTGCAAGCGAACTTTAGAACCGCTCTTGATGTGCATCGAAAACCTCTTCTTGATGTTTGTTGACTTTCCAACGTACAGGCAGGGATAAGGTATCGTCGAAGGCCACCAGTCTTTGTATTCAACGTCGACGTCGTCCCCTCTCGGGCCTTTAAGGACGATGCGCGTGTTCGCGGCCATCAGTTCCGCCTTCTGCGCCAGCCACCAGAAGGCGTAGACGCCTGGCTCCTCGGGAAGGCCATTGGGTCGCCTGCCCAAGATTTCTCCGACAAGGTGTATGTTCGCGAGTGTGCCTATTTGACTATCCATAACTCACTGTCCTCCTGTGTCGACATCGCTGACAAACCTAAAACTCGGCAGCCGGAAAAACTGCCACGGTTTTTATCAAACCACTATCTAAGAAGACACCGTTTCGGAGCCGGCCCATTGCTCTATGATCGCACCAACGACTTTTATGTAGGGGACAAGACAAGATGAGCATCGATACCGGCACCGAAGAACTGCTGTGCGACCTCAGCGACCGCGTACTTACCGTCACGCTGAATAGGCCGCAGGCGCGCAATGCGCTGTCGATGGAGCTGATGTTCGCATTGCGGCGCATTCTGTCGACCTATGGCGATCATGAGGATGTCGGGGCGCTGGTGCTTACAGGGGCCGGCGGCGCCTTTTGCGCCGGCGGAGACGTCAAGCGCATGGCGGCGCGAAAGGCGGACGAACAATCGGCGGAAGAGAAGTTTCAAACCATGGTGGCGCGGCATCGCGAGACCGCCGGCGTCATTCGCCAGCTGCGTATCCCGACCGTGGCGGCGCTACCGGGTCCTGCCGCGGGGGCGGGACTGGCGCTTGCGCTGTCGTGCGACATGCGGATCGCGGCAGATACGGCTTTCGTCAGCACCGGTTACGCAAAGGTCGGATTGCCCGGCGATTACGGTGCGTCCTGGCTGCTGACCCAGGTGGTCGGCCCGGGTCGCGCGCGCGAGCTGATGCTGACCTGCGAGCGGGTCGGTGCCGAACGGGCGCTGGAGATCGGCCTGTTCAACCGGGTCGTGCCGGCGGACGATCTGCAAGCCGCGACCCGGGATTTGGTGACGCCGCTCGCGAACGGGCCGCGCGTCGCCTACAGCTACCTCAAGGATAATCTGGACGACGCGCTGACCGTCGACCACGGTACCGCCATCGAGCGCGAGGCGGAGCGCATGCTGCGGGGGCAAAGCACGGCGGATCACAAGGAAGCGGCACGCGCGTTCGTTGAAAAGCGCGCGCCTGTGTTTCAAGGGCGATGAGGCGGATTCGGCAACCGTATTTTATCAGCCCGGTATACGGCTTTTACTGTCGCCCTCGGGCTTCGACCCGAGGGTCCAAGTCGAAACTTCCGTACGCCATGAAGTTGGATTATCGGGTCAAGCCCGATAATGACGGGGTGGGGATAAAATAGCGGTTACCTGCTATTCCGACCGTGCGACTTGCGGGATCAGGCCCAACCGGCCGATCCCGGGCAGCTTCAACGCCAGATTCAGCGGATCGATGCCGAAAGTAAGACCTGCGACGTTGACTTCCAGCCCTTCCTCGACCGCGGCCAATACGCCGAAAAGACCCTTGACGTTGAACTGGTAACCGGTGCCGCTCGGGGCTTCGGATACCAGCGTATCGCCCAGATAGTCCTTGCCGATCGCGGTCGGCGGCAAATCGAGCCGCAATTCCGGCACGTGGCGGGCGACCCAGGCGGTGAACGTGTTGCTGTTCGGGCCGGGATAGACCTTATACTCGTGCTGGTAGGGGTAGCGCCGCGCCGCCCGATCGATCTTGCGGATGATATCGCCGACCCCCTCGCCGCGCATCTCCGCGATCAACTGCGGCCGTTTGCCGAACCAATAGCGGTCGGGCACGCCGTTATGGATGGTGAGTACACTGTGTCCGCCATAGCCGCGCCAGCCGATCACTTCATAGACGGTGTAAGTCGGTGCGCCCGTCTGTTTGACCGAAATCCAGGTATGCACCCCGAACGCGCCGCGCCAGCTGAAGGTGCGGGCGGCGTAGACATGGACGATTGCTTCTTTGGTCGTGAGGGGATCGGGCGCAATTTTGGCCGGTTCCCGGCTTGCCGTCCGCCAATCGCTGCCCAAGACATCGCCTCCCACCAAGACCACGAGCGGTCCCGCCAGGAGCGCGCCAATAAAAGGAGCGTCCGTCCGAACCATCGCATCGACAATAGATAGGTACGCCGCAGCCGGGTCGCAACGGGCGTTGCGGTGCGGCCGTCTGGGGCGCTGTCGGCCCAGCGTTGTCGTCGGGGAGGTTCGCGCATGGCGTTCAGATCGTAAGTCCGGCTATTCGTGTTGAGTTGCCTAATGATTGTAACACATTGCGGCGAAATTGCGGTTCACGGGTTGGTGTTCCGGGCTGCCGCGATTATCCGGATTACCGCTTATCCGCCGCCGGCGGCAGGCCCTCGCCGCGGCCGCTCTGCGATAGGAATGTCGTCAGATGAGGGTCGTCCAGGTCGATTTGCAGCGCGTTGTTGAAGCGGTTGAAGAAACCGGCGAGGCCGATGCGCATCGTCAGCTCGACGATCTGCGCCTCGTCGAAATGCGCGCGCAGGCGGTCGAAGACGGCGTCGCGCATCGTCGTTGAACTCTCGCTGACCTGGCGGGCGTAGTCACGGACCAGCCGGTCTTTCTCATCCAGGCCCGGGCAATCGGCGTCCAGAATATGTTCGATCGTTTCGTGCGGCAGGCCCGTATCGTGCAGCCTCACCGAATGCCGGCCGACGCAGTGACGGCATTCGTTGAGGCGCGATACGGTGACCACCGCGATTTCGATATAGCGCCGTGGCATGGTGCCGTGCGCGGCGAAACTGCGCATCAGCGAGTCGATATGGACGAGCTGTTCGGGACAGTGGGCCGCGACGCGCTCCCAGGTCGGGTCGGCGATCTGCGGCGGCAAGGTTTCGATTTCGCTGACGCGGGGCATTGGGGCCTCCTATCCGAGTGGCCAAACCATAGCAGCGGTTGGCCCGAATTTTAACGTTGATAATTTATCGATAAATTGTCTATAAAAGGCAAATTACGAATTTTCGCACGGGGAGCACCGTATCATGGCCGAAACCGACGCACGCTGGCAGTTCTGGATCGATCGCGGGGGAACCTTTACCGATATCGTGGCGCGGCGGCCCGATGGCGCGCTGGTCACTCATAAGCTGCTGTCGGAAAACCCGGAGCATTACCGCGACGCGGCGGTGCAGGGCATCCGCGATCTGATGGGCGTTGCGCCGGGTACGGCGATCCCGGGCGGCGACATCGACGTGGTCAAGATGGGCACCACGGTGGCGACCAACGCGCTTCTGGAACGGCAGGGCGACCGCACGCTGCTTGTGACGACGGATGGCTTCCGCGACGCGCTGCGCATCGGCTACCAGACCCGCCCGA
>CAYLTU010000253.1:0-8507 GCA_964386465.1 uncultured Rhodospirillaceae bacterium | reverse complement strand
CTGTACCGGCTATGAAGGCATGGTCCGCGCGATCCTCTCCGTGGCGGGAGGAAGGGCATGACGCTGGCGCGGATGATGCACGCATCGGTCGCGCGCGACCCCGATGCGATTGCCATCGTCGAGGGCGACCGCCGAATTTCCTATTCCGATTGGCAGGATGAAATCGAACGCGTCGCCGGCGGTCTGTCCAATCTTGGTCTACAAGAAAGCGATCATCTGGTCGCGGTCCTGTCGAACCGCCTTGAAACGGCGACGCTGTTCTGGGCCTGCCAGATGATTGGGGCCGTCTTCACGCCGTTCAACTGGCGCGCGACCGCGGCGGATATCGCCTTCGTGCTGGAAGACGCGGAGGCGAAGCTCGTCGTCTACGAGGACCGTTCCGCCGAAGCCGTCGGCGCGGCGCTGCGTGACCGTCCGGTCGGCGCTGTGGTGTGTCTCGACGACGGTGAGGGCACGCCCTATCGAGCCCTGACGGAGGCGGAAGCCTATGCCGCCGCGCTGCCGTCCGATGACCGGGCGATCTGCCTGATGCTTTATACCTCCGGCACAACGGGGCGGCCGAAAGGCGTGCCGCGCAGCCACGCGGCGGAGCGGATCGCGTCGATCGGCTGCATCGCCCAGCTTCATTACGGATACGGCGACGCGACACTGGGCGTGATGCCTTTGTTCCACACGATGGGTATCCGGGCGCTGGCGATGTCGGTGTATTCGAACGGGACCTTCGTCTGCATGCCGACTTTCGGCCCAGCGGAAGCGCTGTCACTGATCGCGCGCGAGCGGATCGATAATCTATTCCTGGTGCCGACCATGTTCCACGATATCGTGCACCATCCGAACTTCGCGGATTTCGATCCGGCGCCGGTCCGCAATCTGGCCTACGCCGGCATGTCGATGACCACGGCGCTGGTAGAGGCCTGCGCCGAGGGATTCAGGCCGGACTGGTTCAGCAATTTCTACGGTTCCAGCGAGATCTATACCTTCGCCATGTGCGACCGGGCGCGGGAAAAACCGGGCTGCGCCGGCCGCGCCGGGATGGGGCAGCAGATCCGCATCGTGAGCGCCGATCCGGACGAGCGGGTCGGCCCGGACGCCGTGGTAGCGAGGGGCGACACCGGCGAGATCATCGCGCGGATGGACTCGCTTGACGGCTTCACCGGGTACTGGAAGCGGCCGGATGCCGATGAAAAGGCGATCCGCCAGGGTTGGTACTTCACCGGTGATCTCGGCCGCTTCGACGAGGATGGCGAACTCTACGTGCTCGGCCGGGTCGACGACATGCTGATATCGGGCGGCGAGAACATCTATCCGGAGGAAGTCGAGGATTTGCTGGCGAAATGCGAACTGGTGCGCGAGGTCGCGGTGATCGGTGTGCCCGACGACCGCTGGGGTCAACGGGTCGTGGCCTATATCGAGCCGGCATCGGACGCCGCAAACGCCGAAACGTTGGATAAATATTGCCTGGATAGCGATACGGCCCGCTTCAAGCGGCCGCGCGGCTACGCCTTCGTCAAGGCGATCCCGCGCTCCGCCTCGGGCAAATTGCTGCGCCGCGAGCTGCGGCTTGGCGCCTACGAACTTTTGGACAATTTCGAACACACGATCGAGGAGTAGTTTGAGTATGGCAACGGAACGGAATTATGCGGAGCGCCGGGGAGAGGTCTTGGGCGAATTGGACGGAGTACGTGCGGAAGTCGATGCGGAAAAGAGGATCGGCTACCTGATCCTCGATCGCGAGCCGCTCAATATCGTCTCCTACAGGGGCCGCTCGCAGATTTGCGCCCTGATCGAGGCGTTCGACGAGGACGACGATGTCGGCGTCATCGTGATCCGCGGCGCCAACGGCGTGTTCTCCTCCGGCGGCGACGTGAAGCGCTTTCCGGAAATACCGAAGAACAAGATGTCGGATCTGGCGGACAATATCGGCGCGCCGGAGCGTTGCTCCAAGCCGGTCATCGCGGCGCTGGAGAAATACGCCTTCGGCGTCGCCTTCGAGCTGTCGCTGGCCTGCGATTTCCGCTTCGCCACCAAGGAAACCCAGGTCGGCCTTCCGGAAGTGGCGATCGGTCAGATGCCGGGCTCCGGCGGCAGCGTCCGCGTCGCGCGCCTGATCGGCATGACCCGCGCCAAGGACATGGTGATGCTAGGCAAGCGCCTTCCGGCGGAGAAGGCCTGCGACTGGGGCCTGTTGACCGACGTCGCCGAGGATTCCGATGCGTTGACCGAGATGGTCGAGAAATACGCCGCGCAACTGAATGCGCTCGCACCGATCTCGCTGCGCGCCTGCAAGCGCGTCCTCAACGCCGTGCCGGACACCAGTCTCAAGGTCGCGCTGGATATCGAAGGTCATTCCTACGAGAAGCTGCGCTGGACCGACGACTACATGGAAGGCATCAACGCCTTCGCCGACCGCCGCAAGGCGGATTACAAGGGGCGTTGAGCGGCTTGTGGCGGCGGACGCGGCAACGATTTCGGCTCGGCGGTATGGGCTGGCGTTCCTTGTCCTCGCGCTGCCGTTCTATCTGAATGACTTCGCGTTTATCGCCGCGAACGGGACATATGAAATATACCTGATCGATTACGGTTTCAGGACCGCTGTGCTGGCGGTTTGCTTCTTGTGGCCACTGTCGCGGACGATTGCGGTGACCCCGGGGGAGTCGGGCGCCGATTTAGGATTGGCAGTGCAATGCATACTGTTCGTACCGGTCCTCGGTCGATTGTCCAATTATCTTCTGGAAAAACCGTTCGTCGCCGTTACCGGCATCGGCGGGTTGTTCTCTTTTCCGGCGATCCCTGATCCGACGCTCTATTGGCTCGATCTGTCGGCGGGCCTGTTCGCCGTCGCCTTGACCGAGGAACTCGTTTTCCGGAAATTCGCCGCACGCTGGCTAAAGGCGGCGGGACGGACGACCCTCCAAATCGTTTTCATCTCGGCACTGTTCTTCGCGCTGATGCATTGGGGAAGCGGGCCGGGTCGGCTGATCTATACCTTTGCCGCCGGTCTCATATACATGACAGTCTATTTGCACGTCGGAAAACTGTGGCCGATGGTGACCGCGCATTGGATCGAAAATTTCCTATCCTTCGGTCCGCTCAATCTATAGCCGGAGAGTAAATGATGGATACCACTGCTGACATCACCGCGGCGCGCGCCGTCATGGAGGGCTTCATGGAAGCCTTCAACGCCGAAGACGCCGAGGCGCTGCGCACGCGCTGGTTCCATTTTCCACATGTGCGATTGCATAGCGGCAAGGTCTCGGTCATGGAGCGACCGGAAGACCTGCATGTCTGGGTCTGGAACCGGGAAGGGCAGGCGACCGATTGGGCGCGCACCGCCTGGGACTATGTCGAGGTGATCGACGCCGGACCGAACAAGGTGCATTTCCGTGTTCAGTTCACGCGCTACCGACCCGACGGCTCGGCGATCGGAAGCTACAAATCGCTTTATATCGTGACGAACAAGGACGGCCGCTGGGGTATCGAGGCGCGGTCGAGCTGGGCGACTTGACGCGGCTACGTCTGCCGCTGCGGGGCGGCTGCCAATGCAGCCGACATCGCTACGAGATTTCCATTGCGCCGTTGACCCTTTACGCCTGCCACTGCACGGATTGCCAGACCCATTCCGGCGGTTTGCTCGGCATGTCGATGCCGGTGCTGCGGGAAGGCTTGCATGCGGATCTAGGCGCACTGGTATCATGGAACAAGACGGCGGCGAACGGTCGGACCGTGAAGGTCAGTTATTGCGGCGAATGCGGGATCAGGCTGTTCCACGAACCCGCGCGCAATCCGAAGATCGTCAATGTGAAGCCGGGCACCCTGGACGATACGTCCTGGGTCACGCCGGTGGGGCATCTTTGGCTCGACAGCGCCCAGCCCTGGTTCGAACCGCCCGACGGGGTCCTACTGTACCGTGGGCAACCCGACGCGTTCGACGACTTGTTCAGCCGCTTCGGCGATTTTTTGAAAGAAAGCGACGCCTAGTCGCTCAGCCTTTCGCCAAGGCGTTCTTCGCCGGTGATGGAATGGTCCACGCGGTTGTTACCGGCCCTTCCAAACCGGCGGGCGTTTCTCGTTGAAGGCGCGGCGTGCCTCCCGGCTGTCCTCGGACGCGAAGGCCGCCGAAGTCGCTTCCAGCGCGCGTCGCGGCACGTCCTTGAAGCTCATATTCTCCATCTCGTAGATCAGGTCGCGTGTTACGCGCAGCGCCAGCGGCGACAGGCTCGCGAGCTTGTGCGCCAGCTTTCGCGTTTCGGCCTCGAGATTGGCGCGTGGAACCACCTTGGTGACGAGCCCGAGCCGGCCGGCTTCCTCGGCGCCCATCGGATCGCCGGTGAGGATCAGTTCGGTCGCCCGCATGCGCCCCAGCAGACGCTGCAGGTGCCAGACATGCATGCCGGGCGGTGCCGCGAGATGGGGAACGCCGGGATAGCCGAATGACGCGTCGTCGGCGGCGACGATCATGTCGCAGGTGAACGCCATGGTGCAGGCGCCTTCGCGCGCGAAACCGTGTACCGACGCGATGATCGGCTTGCTGAGACCGCGAACCCGCTCGACCTGTTCGACATAGAACATCTCGAGAAAACGGGCCATTTCCTCCGTCCCGAACTCTTCCAGGTAGCGGATATCGACCCCGGCCGAAAGGCCCTTGCCGGCTCCCGACAGCACGATGACCTTGACGGTGTCGTCGCCATCCGCACGCGTCAGGGCGTCGAAATACTCCAGGGTCATCGTTTCGTCGATGACGTTCACCGGGGGCCGGTTCAACGTGATCGACGCGATGCCGTCGCCGACATCGTAGAGGATGGTTTCGTATGTATCGCTCAATTCGGTTGCTCCGCTTCTGCGCAGGCCAAAAGATTCAGTGAGTTGATGCCAGTTGTTTCAACGCCGCCACAGGCCATGCGCCTCGCGACGGCAAACCGAGCCTCTATTGCGTCGTCAATATAGGCTCGGCCGAAGCATCGGCAAGGTTGAGCTTGAGCGGCGCCTAAACCGTTGTGGCGGATGTAGGCTTGTTTGGCTGAATTTGGGCGGATCGCACCGTGTGGATTTGCGTTTCGCTATTCCGCGCTGATTGCGAGAGCTTGCTGGGGCTGGACGGTTTTCCAATACCACTCGACGAATTCTTCGCCGGATAGCGCGGCGCTGAAGTACCATCCTTGCGCTTCGATGCAGCCTTGATCGCGCAGCATTTGCAATTCGCTTTCGGTCTCGACGCCTTCGGCGACGACCGAGAGTCCTAGATTGTGGCCCATGGATATGATCGTCTTCACGATGGCTGCGTGTTTGCGATCTCCGCTCATTTTGTTCACGAATGAGCGGTCGACCTTCACGCCGCGCACGGGAACATCGGTTAGCAGACGAAATGTCGCGTAATCGGTGCCGAAATCGTCGATGGTAATCCGGACTCCGATATCGCAAAGCTGCTTGATGACGTCCATCGCGACGCCCGAACGGTCCATCGCAACGCTCTCGGTGATCTCCAGTTCGAGGAGCGACGGCGATATGCCTGAATCGAACAGCGTTTGCTTGACATCGTCGTAAAGACCCATCCGCTTGAATTGGAGGGCCGACGTGTTTACCGCGATCGGTATGGCGGGGAGGCCTAATCTTTGCCATTCCTTGATCTGAAAACCGGCTTTCCGTAGAACCCAGGCGCCAAGCGGTTGAATAAGACCGGAACCCTCGGCAATAGGGATGATATCGCTCGGTGGCACGGCGCCCAATTCGCTGTGGTTCCAACGAAGAAGCGCCTCGACGCCGGCGAGTTCTCCGGTGCCGAGATTCACCTTGGGTTGGAAATGCAGCTCAAACTCGTCGCGCTCGAGAGCAAGCCGGATTTCACGCTCCATCGAACGATAGGCCTGTTCCTCGGCGTTCATGGTCTGATCGAAGTAGCGGAACGTGCTGCCTCTTTCGGTTTTCGCCTGATAGAGCGCCAGGTCGGCGTTTTTCAACAGAAGGCTTGCCCTCGGCTGATCCTTGTCCAGAACGCAAATCCCCATGCTGATATTCGCATACACATCCCGTCCGTCTAGTTTGAACGGTGCGCGGAATGCTTCGACGATCTTGTCGGCGAGCTTCGTCGCGCCATGCGATGTTTTCAAGTTGGTTGCGATGATTGCGAATTCGTCTCCGCTCAATCGAGCGACGGTATCGGTTTCGCGCACACAGTCCGAAAGCCGGTTGGCCACACCCTTGAGCAGCGCGTCGCCAACCGGGTGACCGAGGGTGTCGTTGACTTCCTTGAAGCGATCGAGATCCATCAGAAAAACGGCGACATGGAGTTCGAGCCGCCTCGATTGCGCGATGGAATATTCCAGCCGGTCGCCGAACAGGGAACGGTTTGCGAGGCCCGTTAGGGAATCGTACTGCGCCATCTCGACGAGCCGTTTTTCGACGTTCTTTTGATTGATGCCGTAGCGGATTGCCCGGGCCAGCTGGTCCGCCGTGATCAGGTCCTTGACCAAATAGTCGTTTGCGCCGGCTTCCATCGCTTGAATGTCGGTTTCGCGATCGTCCTGGCCGGTGAGCAGGATGATGGGCGCCCTGCACTCGAGGTCGTTGGCTTCGCGGACCAACTGAAGGCCGTCGCGTGCGCCAAGGTGGTAGTCGATAAGATAGACATCATGATTTTTGGCGCTGATCGCATCCAAGCCGTCGGCCCAACTCTCCGCCCAATCGACGGTGATTCCAGAGCCATAGGCTTCCTGCAACAGATCGCGGGTAAGGATGAAATCGTCTTCATCGTCATCCACGATCAGGATTTTGGGGGCGGTCGCCATGGTTCGATATACCTACTTTTGCGGCAGATGGACGATCTGCACCCAGTATTCGGTGACGCCGCTGAGCGTTTTGACCAACTCGTCGAACGACACGGGTTTCGAGATGAAAGAGCTGGCGCCAAGATCGTAGGTGCGAAATATGTCCTCTTCTTCCTTCGACGTCGTCAAAGCGATAACGGGAATTCGCTTGAGGTTCGGATCGGCTTTTATTTCCTTTAGGGCCTCGCGGCCGTCCATTCGCGGCATATTGAGATCGAGCAATATCAAACCAGGCATAAAGCCATCGGACTGGTCCGTAAATTGACCCTTTCGCTGCAGGTACTCCATCAACTCAACGCCATCGTTGACGAAGGTAATAGGGTTGGAAACCCGCGCCTCTCGAAACGCATCTTCTATCAACAGGCGGTCGTCGGGATCGTCCTCGGCGACCAAGATATTCACGGGTTCGTTATTCGGTCTCATAATTCTGATCCTTCGCCGTCGGGATGGTTTACGGGGAGTACGACGGTAAATGTCGCCCCTTGATTCGCGACGCCCGACGCTGAAATCGTGCCGCCGTGGTGTTCCGCGATCTTCCGGCAAATCGCCAAGCCGACCCCGGTTCCTTCGTATTGGGTCCGGCCGTGGAGGCGTTGGAAAATTCCGAATATCTTCTCCCCATACCCGCCGTCGAACCCGATACCATTGTCGGCGATGACGAGCTCGCAGAGTTGCTGCTGTTTTCCGGCGACACCGTCCAGTATTCGGCTGGATACGTTGATGTTGGGAGGTACGCCCTCCCGGCGGTACTTAAGCGAATTGCCGAGCAGGTTTTGAATAAGCTGCCTCAATTGCAGCGGGTCGCCTTCGATTTTCGGGAGATTTGAAAAACTAACCGTGGCGCCTGTTTCTTCGATTCGGACTTCGAGATCGGAGAGGACTTCCCGCGTCAGTTGCTTCAGATCGATCGGCTTGAAAGCGGCCGCATTACTGGAAACGCGAGAGAAGGCCAGAAGGTCGCCGATCAATGTCTGCATGCGGGAGGCCGCGTTTTGCATACGATGCAGATAATCGCGTCCCTGGTCTTCCAATACTTCCGCGTATTTGCTTTCCAAACGGTTGCCGAATGCCTGTACCTTGCGCAGCGGTTCCTGGAGATCATGTGCGGCCACGGAGGCGAACTGCTCAAGGTCATGGTTCGACCGCGCCAGTTTCTCGGCCGTGCGCTGAAGTTCGGAGGTACGCCTGGTGACCAGCAGGTCGATGTAGGCCGTGCGACGTTGCGTCAGCTTCAGGTATTGCGCAAGGATCCCAGTGGACAGCAAACCTACCAACAGGACGAGCCAGGGCTTCCAGTCCCGCTGAGTGAAAGCGGAATCGCTCGCCGGTGTTACGACAATTCGCCAAATTCGCCCGGCGACACTCAAGTTCTTGGATTGCTGAAGTTCGGAACCTGTACTTGCGCCCGTGTCGGAGGAAACCGTTTTGGGATAAAGTCTTTGGCTCCCTTTCGGTGCCGTTTCGTCAGATAATCGGAGCGATACCGCGAAAGCCTCATCTTTGTTCTCTTTTGTCGACGCTTCGACGAGATCGCCCAACCGGAAGACACCGAGAGCGAATCCCGCCAGATTGGCGCGGCGATGCTCAACCGTCTTCGTCGGCATACCGTTGCGGTAGATAGGTTGGAATACCAGCACACCGTACTGATCGCTCGTCTCTTGAACCAGTGTGATACGTGTCGTGGCG
>CAYLTU010000252.1:0-8516 GCA_964386465.1 uncultured Rhodospirillaceae bacterium | reverse complement strand
GATTCTGAAGTTCGTCGCATTGAAAGCGACGAAAAATGGAATCTGAATCACACTAAATTCAAATTGTTGGTGTGCTGATTCACGTGAAATTCAATCTCTTGAACTTCACGATCAGGACACTAGCGAAACCCAGCCATTACATCGCTCCAATCTCTCAAGATTCTCACCTTGTCATCGAAATGGATGCTCATCCAGAATTGGCGCGCGCCGGCCGCGGCGGCCTTGTTAATCTTGTCGATGCAATCCTCGACGGTTCCGGCAATGGAATAACGCTCGGCGAGGTAATCGACGAGGCCAAGCTCTTTGATCAGGGCGCCATTTTCGCCGTCAGGTTTGTCGTGTTGGTCGTGCCGGTAGCGCTTGCCGAGCTCAATAACCTTAGCGCGTAATTCTTCTGGGATGTGTTTACCTTCGATCGAATGGTAGCTGAGGTGGCTGCCGGCCGAAGCGAGGGACATGCCGATTTCGTCGATCGCCGCTTCCCGGTCGGCATTGACATTGGTCAGGGGGAACCACCACATGTCGATATCATCGATACTGCGACCGACGGATTCGGCGCCCGCGCGCACCCGCGCTATCGAGTCCTGCACGACTTCCGGCGTGAGCCCTGTGTTGACAATGACGCCGTCGGCGAGTTCGCCCGCCATGTGCAGCATCTTCGGCCCGGAAGCGCCGAAATAGATCGGAATTTTTTTGGGTTCCTGCCAGGTCATACGGACAGGGCGTCCTTGCCATATCGAATTTCCGGTTTCAAGTAACTCCTTGAGTGTTGTCACATAGGCCTTCAAGCGGGCACGGGTCGCGGGCTTGAGGCCCAGATTTAATACGGAACTGTCCCCGGTGCCGATGCCGAGCATGGTCCGTCCCGGGATCATCTCTTCAAGCGTCGCGGCGGCGTTCGCCGCTACCGCAGGGTGCCGTGTTATCGGATTGATGACTCGAGGGCCGATCGTGACCTTTTCCGTATTGGCCGCAACCGCCGCCAGGCACATATAGACATCGCGATAAAGCGATTGGGAATCGGAGACCCCGACAAACTCGCAGCCGACCTCTTCGGCGCACTTCGCCCAGCTCAGCGTGTCCTGTACGGAATTGGGTAAAAAGTTGACACCGAAACGGATCGGTCCGGGGTTTTCGTTCGCCATTTCAGTTTCCTCTTTCTATCGCGCAACCAAATTGCGCCGTTTCATCTGTCTTGTCCGCGAGGATCTGCAGAAATCCTCTGACAGCGCCGCAACGACTTCCTCGCCCGTTTACGGGCAGAGTTATTGAAAATCGATCCATCTGAAATTTATTGCACCGCTGCAGCCTGGTTTCGTGCGTATTCCTGCCATTTCTCGAAATTCTTGCCGTAAAGCGTAAGCGGTGAATCCGGGAGCTTTGGCCATTCGCACGCAGCTTTTCGACACATGTTTCGATTTCCGCTAACGCGGTAGCCGGAAGGCGATAGATCCAGTCTCGCTTATGCGCCAGGTCTTTGCCGAGCCAGACCGATCTACCCGTTGGCCGAGGAAAATCTTTAATGATCATAAGGGCCTCCAGGGGAAATATTCCAAACCATTATCCAAAGCGTAGCCGGTCATGCTACTAATCTCTCGGTTTCTTCGGGAATCTTGCCGGGTCATGACGCTCTTGCGATTTAAACATGCCGGACATTTTTTTTGCAAAATAGCAAAAAATATCAAATTTTGTAATTCGGAGCCTGTTGCATTTTCTTTGTGTTCAATGCACTGGGAATCGGGACCGCCGGCAACGAGGCGGCAGTGTCGGGCGAAATCTCCATCCGTGTACAAGGAGGATGATCACTGGATTCCACGGAACGGTCTTGCTTCGTAACATCGTGGTTTTGCGTGATAGGATGCAGGTTACGATTCAGAATTTGACAGTCGCCTTAGATCAACTTTCCGACTCCCCAAGATGGTGAAGCATGAAAAATCGGTTCGACGGTTCTATTGTTCTTTGAACCCGCGGCGCGAATTTTCATAAATTATTGCATCGGCACGGAGAATTAATCGCAGGAAGATAGGGTTTGCATGAAGCGATTGTTTATTTGAACACGGGGTGAGAATGACACAGAAAAGAGATATCAAGCTTACCGCCAACGGGTTGAGTCACGCCGTCGAGGTCTCTGATCGCATGACATTGGCAGATGCTTTACGTGAACGCTGCGGCCTTACGAGTATTAATCTCGGATGCGAACATGGCGTTTGCGGCGCCTGCACCATTTTGCTCGATGGGAAACCGATCCGGTCCTGTCTCATGTTTGCGGTCCAGGCCGAGGACAAGGAAATCCGAACCGTAGAGGGATTGGCCGGCGCAGCTGATGCGTTGCACCCGATGCAGGCAGCGTTTCACGAGCATCATGGCCTGCAGTGCGGATACTGTACATCCGGATTTTTGATGCTGGCGGTTGGATATTTGGAAGAAAATCCGGATGCTGGCGAGGCGGAACTCAGGGAGATCCTTTCATCCAACCTGTGCCGATGCACCGGATACAAGAATATTGTCAATGCGGTCGTGGACGCGGCAGGCGGAATGAGAACGCCATGTTGATAGGAAGCCGGCAAAAGAGAAAAGAAGACCTCCCGCTTTTGAAGGGGGAAGGGCGATTTGTGCCAAATCTGTCGTTTCCAGATCAATTACACATGCGCGTGGTTCGTTCGCCCGTCGCCTATGGAAAAATAGAAAGCATTGACACCACAGAAGCCAGGCTGCTGCCCGGCGTTTACGAAATCTGGACGGCTAAGGATATTGCCGAGATTGGCCCCATACCCCTCCGGCAAACTGAGTTGCCCGGCATGGGCGTGTATCGGCAAAACGCTTTGGCGACCGACTACGTGCGCTACGTCGGAGACCCGATCGCCCTCGTATTCGCCGACGATCCCTATATCGCCGAAGACGCCCAGCAACTGGTGTTCGCCGATATCGACGAGCTGGAGCCTTGCCTCGATGCGAGGGGAAAAGTTGGTGAAATCAAGCCCGGCTTACCTTCGGAAGCTGCGGTCATCGAGAAAGGGTACGGCGATATCGAGGCTGCCTACGCAGGTGCCCATCGAATTGTTCGCTTACAATTGAAGGTGGGTCGGCACGCCGCCGTCCCGCTGGAGACCCGTGGCGCGCTTGCGACCTATGATAGCGAAAACGATATCGTCCGGCTTTACGGCGCAGCAAAAATTCCGCACCGAAATCGACTCATGCTCTCGGGAATACTTGGACACCCCTTGGAACGTTTGCATCTGCACGAGGGTCATACCGGTGGCGGATTTGGCAACCGGGGCGAAGTCTATCCGGAGGACGTCCTAACCTGCATTGCCGCCAAACGGTTTTGCCGGCCGGTAAAATGGATCGAAGACCGCAGGGAAAATTTGATCGCGGCCAATCATTCCCGTCAACAACAACATGAAATCAGCGCGGCGGTGGACGAGAATGGGTTCGTGCTGGGCCTGGATTGTGAGTTTTGGCTCGATCAGGGCGCCTACCTCAGAACCCACGGCGGTGCCGTCACGGATCTGACGGCGGCAATGTTGCCCGGGCCGTACGTGATACCGGCCTACCGTTGCAAAGGCCATATCCGCCTTACCAACAAAACGCCTTGCGGTACCTACCGGGCGCCGGGACGATACGAAGGTACGTTCGTCAGAGAACGCCTGATGGATGCGATATCGCGAGAACTGGGCCTTGATCCGGTTGAAGTTCGCCGTACCAATCTGATACCCGAAGACGCCTTTCCCTATGACCGAAAGATGTCGGCGCTAGGGACCGAAGCGGTTCTCGATTCGGGGCGCTACGAAGACCTTTTGGACCGGATGCTTGAATTCTCGCAATATGCGACGCTTTCGGCGGACGTAAATCGTCGCCGTGCCGGCGGTGAAATGGTGGGCGTCGGGCTGGCGTTTTTTGTCGAGAAAAGCGGTTTGGGTCCGAATGAAAACGCCAAGTTCATTCTGGATGCGGACGGCCTCGTCGAGATCGTCACCGGAACAGCGTCAATGGGGCAAGGCGTAGAGACCGTTCTGGCACAAATCGGCGCCGATGCCTCAAAGGTTCCGTTTGACGCCCTTCGCGTCACCCACGGCCAAACCGATCGTATTGAGCACGGACTCGGCGCAAACGCCTCCAGAGCGACCACTATGTCAGGTTCCGCGGTGTACAGAGCGGGAGAAGCGTTCAACGTCGCGTTGCGCCAGGCCGCAAGTGAAATTTTACAGGTTCCCGCAGACGATTTGATCGTCTCCGATGGGGAGGTCCTGAGTTCGGAGGAAGCGGGTGGACCTTCGATTACGCTTAAACAATTGGCCGCTGAAATTCAAAGGAACGGCAAGAATGCGATTGAAGCGAGTGGTGTCCACGAACAGGATCATATGGGTTACCCCTACGGCATACATTTGGTCGTTGCCCGTGTCGATCGCGACACGGCGCACACGCACCTGGAGCGCTTCCTAGTCGCCTATGACGTCGGTCGCGCCATAAACCCGCTCTTGATCGAGGGACAAATTTCGGGAGCGGCTGCGCAGGGAATCGGCGGCGCGCTCCTTGAAGAGTTTACATATGACGCAGCGGGGCAACCCTTAGTGACGAGTTTTGCCGACTATCTGCTGCCCTCGGTGTTCGACGTGCCCGACGTTGAATTGCTGCTCCGTGAAGATTCACCGAGTCCGATGAACCCGCTCGGTGTAAAGGGTGCGGGCGAAGGAGGATTGACCGCGGCCGGAGCGGCTATTGCTGCCGCCATCGACAATGCCATCGAGGGCAAAGGCGCAATTGACGAGATTCCGGTGACACCGGGCCGCTTGCATTTAATCTTGAAGCGCCTGGCTGAGAAATCGAAGGATTAACGCCTAATGGGTGCATATTTTCAACCGGGATCGTTGAACGAGGCGGTCGACGTCATGTCGACGCACGCGTTGACCGTATTTGCGGGCGGGACCGACATTTTCCCGTCTCAGACGAACGCTCTAGCAAGGGGTGAATACGAAGAATCCGATTTCATCGATATTTCTCGCATCGCCGGTCTCGATAAAATTTCAATTTCGGCCGATGCGGTTGAAATAGGTCCCTTGGTAACCTGGACACAGCTGGCTGAGACCGATCTGCCGCCGGAGTTCGATGCCCTGCGCGAGGCGGCGCGTCAAGTCGGCGGAAAGCAGGTGCAAAACCGAGGCACCATCATCGGCAATATCTGCAATGCCTCGCCGGCTGCCGACGGGGTGCCGCCGCTATTAGCCTTGTCGGCGGAAGTCGAGCTGTCGTCGAAGCAAGGCCGACGGCGGTTGGCAATCCCGGATTTCATTCTGGGTAACCGCCTCACGGCACGCCGTCCGGATGAACTGGTTACCGGCATTTTTGTCCCGCGAATGAAAAACGTAACGCTTAGCGCATTCGAGAAACTTGGCTCTCGCACGTATCTCGTAATTTCGATCGCTATGGTTTCCGTTCATTTTTCCACGACGAGCGACCGAACGATTACGGATGCAAGGCTGGCCGTCGGTGCATGCAGCGAAGTGGCGCATCGTCTCCGCGAATTGGAAACATTGATGGTCGGCCAGGATTTAAACAGTTCTGTCGTCGAGTTGGTTACGCCGGAACGATTCGACGAACTGGCACCAATCGACGACGTGCGCGCGACCGCAGATTACAGGCGGTTGACGGCGGCGTCCCTGCTTCGCCGCGCCATTGGTCGCTTGATCGCATCGAGCTAGGGAGCCGAGATGATTGAATTCAAGGTAAACGGCCGGCCGACGACCGTCGATGTCCATCCGGCCGACAGGCTGTCGAATGTGTTGCGTGAAAATTTGGGGCTGACAGGTACGAAAATCGGGTGCGATGCCGGGGATTGCGGTGCCTGTACTGTGTTGGTAAACGGCCATCAAGTGTGTTCGTGCCTCGTGCCAATGGCGCAAATTAATAGTGCCGACGTAAGGACCGTGGAAGGCCTATCCGACAACGGTGTCATGAATTCGTTACAGCAATCCTTCCACGTTCACGGGGCCGCGCAATGCGGCATCTGCACGCCGGGTATGTTGATGGCGGCGACGGATTTGCTGGAAAAAATGCCGCGCCCGGACGAACAGCAAATCAAGGACGCGCTTGGCGGTGTCCTTTGCCGCTGCACGGGGTACCGTAAAATTATCGAGGCCATCTTGGCGGTTAGCGCAAATTCGGACGGTGTCGAGACATCCCGGGCGCCGCGACAAGGAGAGGCGGTCGGGGCCCGTGTACCAAGAGCGGACGGTGCGCCCAAGGTTCTTGGCAGCGACAAATTTGGCGCCGACGAAGCGCCGGACGATTCCTTGTGGCTTCGCGCCATCCGGTCTCCGCATATTCGGGCAAAATTCGAGATTGGCGATCTAACGGAGGTGCACGAACGTTGGCCGGGATTGGTTCGTATTCTGACCCATGAGGATATTCCGGGAGTTAACATATTTGGCGCTTCGCCGGCGCGCCGCGACCAAGCGGTGCTGGCGGAAGGCGAAGCAATTTATCGTGGCCAAGCCGTCGCAGCCCTTGTTGGCGATCGCGACACGGTCGAACAGATCCGCGACGAAGAGCTGGGGATTCGCTGGACCGCCCTGGATCCCATTATCGGCGTTGACGCCGCATTGGCTGAAGGCGCCCGTCTCATTCACGACGATTGGCCGGACAATGTCTATGCCGGAGGAATTCTCGATAACGGCGATGTGAAGTCCGCTTTCGACGACGCGTCCGCGGTCGCTGAAGGCGAATGGGAAACCTCTTTTGTTGAACATGCATACATTGAGCCGGAAGCTGGCTATGCGCAACGAGTGCCGGCGCAAGACGGTTCCGGAGACGGCGTTGTCGTATACGGTTGCACGCAGGCGCCGTATCTCGGTCAGGGCGAGGTAAGCCATGTCCTGGGGCTATCACCCGAAAAGGTGCGAATCGTTCCGTCCGCCTGCGGCGGCGGTTTCGGGGGTAAGATAGACGTTTCGTTTCAGCCACTGGTCGCGGTTGCCGCCTGGGTAACGAAACGTCCGGTCCGGTGCATATTCTCGCGCACCGAATCGATGTCTTCCACGACAAAGCGGCATCCGGCGAAGATTTTCGCAAAATTGGGGCTCAGTTCGGAAGGCGACATTCTGGCTTTCGAATTCGATGGAAAATACAACACCGGCGCCGCGTCATCTTCAGGCAAGGTTGTTGCCGGACGTGTGCCTTGCCATTCGCCGGGCCCGTATCGCGTCGCAAACGCACAAACTTGCGCGCGGGCGATCTACACGAACGAAACGCCAGCCGGTGCTTTCCGCGGGTTCGGTTTACCGCAGGCCGCTCTGTCGACTGAAATGCTGTTGGACCAATGCTGCGACGAACTTGGTTTGGACCAGCTGGAGGTTCGCCATCGAAACGCTCTTCGAAAAGGCGATACGACGGCGTTTGGCCACCAACTCAATCACAGCGTTGGAATGGCGGATTGTCTCGATGCGTTGCGGCCACATTGGGGAAAATTGCGAAAAGCGGCCTCAGATTTCAACGCCGCAAATAATGGATCATTCAAGCGGGGTACGGGTATCGCTTGCATGTGGTATGGCATTGGCACTTCCGGATCCAGCAACGATTCAACCATGAAGGTGGGGTTGGCGCGGGACGGGAAGCTTACATTATTCAATGGCGCAGTTGACATTGGGCAAGGGTCCACGACCGTAATTTTGCAAATTTGTGCGGATGCCCTTGGTCTACCAATGGCTGCGTTTGACCTTGTCATCGGCGACACCGGCCTGACGGCGGATGCCGGTAAGACTTCCGCATCGCGGCAAACATTCGTTTCGGGAAAAGCCGCCCAGCAGGCAGGAGAAAATTTGCGCACCCAAATCTTGCGTCAATTAAATGCCGGCCCTGAGTCCAAACTCTCGATACGCGGCAATGTTATCGAGGCCCAGGACAGCGACGGCGTAAAGAGCCTCGATTTGACGTCACTACAAGTGGTGGGCGACGAGGATGCGGTCTTTGTCGCGGTGGCAACATTTGATCCGCCTTTCAAACCCTTTGATGAACGCGGCATGGGCGAGCCCTACGCGACATACGGATATGCCGCGCAAGTCGCCTATGTTGAGATTGATACTGAATTGGGATTGGTGAAACCGCTTCGGTTCGCCGCCGCCCACGATGTTGGCCGCGCCGTAAACCCCATCCTCGTAGAGGGGCAAATACATGGCGGTATTGCTCAAGGTATCGGCCTCGCTTTAATGGAGAAGTTCGTTTCCGGCAGGACTGAGAATTTGCACGATTACCTGATTCCGACGATCGGTGATGTGCCTGATATCGATGTGATGCTCATCGAAGACCCCGAGCCGTTAGGGCCTTTCGGCGCGAAAGGCATTGGCGAACCGGCATTGATTCCGACGGCGCCGGCTATATTGGCTGCACTGCGTAACGCCACGGGCGTAATAATTCGTAAGTTGCCGGCGCAGCCCCATGAGGTGCTAGCGGCCCTCAATGGCCTGGACCGAAATTAGATCGCCAAAGAACATGGAGGTTCTTGGTTGGAGCTCGCCGGAGCA